>SLQD01000206.1 GCA_007131685.1 Paracoccaceae bacterium
ACCTCACGAACGCCGAGGCGCTGCGCCGCGAGCTGATCGAGCGCGGCTCGATCTTCCAGTCGAGCTCCGATTCGGAATGCATCATCCACCTGATGGCGCGCTCGATCCAGAAGACCATCCCCGAGCGCATGAAGGACGCGCTGCGCCGGGTGGAGGGGGCGTTCTCCATCGTGGCGATGACGCGCACCAAGCTGATCGGGGTGCGCGATGCGCTCGGGGTGCGCCCGCTGGTGCTGGGGCGCGTGGGCGAGGGCTGGGTGCTGGCCTCGGAGACCTGCGCGCTCGACATCATCGGCGCCGAGTTCATCCGCGAGATCGACCCCGGCGAGATGGTCGTCATCACCGCCGAGGGCGTCGAGAGCCACCACCCCTTCGAGCCGCAGCGCCCGCGCTTCTGCATCTTCGAGCATGTCTATTTCTCGCGCCCCGACTCGATGCTGGGCGGGCGCTCGGTCTACGAGACGCGCCGCGCCATCGGGGTCGAACTCGCCCGCGAGGCGCCCGTCGAGGCCGATCTCGTCTGCCCCGTGCCCGACAGCGGCACCCCCGCCGCGATCGGCTACAGCCAGCAGGCCGGCATTCCCTTCGCGATGGGCATCATCCGCAACCAGTATGTCGGGCGCACCTTCATCGAGCCCACCGAGCAGATCCGCGACATGGGCGTGCGGCTCAAGCTCAACGTCAACCGCGCGCTGATTCGCGGCAAGCGCATCGTGCTCGTCGATGACAGCGTGGTGCGCGGGACGACCTCGCGCAAGATCAAGCAGATGATCCTCGAGGCCGGCGCCGCCGAGGTGCATTTCCGCATCGCTTCCCCGCCGACATCGTGGCCGTGCTTTTACGGCGTCGACACGCCCGAGCGCGACAAGCTGCTCGCCTCGCGCATGAGCGAGGCCGAGATGCGCGATCATCTCGGCGTGGACAGCCTGAGCTTCATCTCGCTCGACGGGCTCTACCGCGCCGCGGGCGAGGCCGCCGGGCGCAATGCGCAGGCGCCGCAATACTGCGATGCCTGCTTTTCCGGCGACTACCCGGTGCGCCCCTCCGACATGGTCGATTCGGGCCGGCTCGCGCTGAAGGCCTGACCCCCCTCAGGCGTCGAGCGCCTCGAGCACCGCCGCGCCGCACTCCGCCGTGCCCGCCTTGCCGCGCAGATCGGGCGTGCGCGCCGCCGGATCGGCGAGCGCGGCCTCGATGGCGCGCAGGATCGCCGCGCCGGTCTGCGCATGCCCGAGATGATCGAGCATCATCGCCCCGGCCCAGATCTGGCCGATCGGGTTGGCGATCCCCTGCCCCGCGATGTCCGGCGCCGAGCCGTGCACCGGCTCGAAGAGCGAGGGAAAGGCGCGCTCGGGGTTGATGTTGCCCGAGGGGGCGATGCCGATCGTGCCCGTGCAGGCCGGGCCCAGATCCGACAGGATGTCGCCGAACAGGTTCGAGGCCACGACGACGTCGAATTTCTCCGGCTTGAGCACGAAGAGGGCGGTAAGGATGTCGATATGATACTGCTCGACCGCGATGCCCGGATAGGCCTTGCCCATCTCGGCGACGCGCTCGTCCCAGTAGGGCATGGTGATCGAGATGCCGTTCGATTTCGTCGCCGAAGTGAGCCGCCCGCCGCGCTGGCCGGCGAGTTCGAAGGCGTAGCGCAGGATCCGGTCCACGCCGATGCGGCTCATCACCGTCTCCTGGATAACCACCTCGCGCTCGGTGCCGCCGAACATGCGCCCGCCGATGGAGGAATACTCGCCCTCGGTGTTCTCGCGCACGATCATCATGTCGATATCGCCCGGCCCCTTCTCGGCGAGCGGCGAACGCACCCCCGGCATCAGCCGCGCCGGGCGCAGATTGACGTATTGATCGAATTCGCGGCGAAACTGCAGCAGCGAGCCCCACAGCGAAATGTGATCGGGCACCGTCTCGGGCCAGCCCACCGCGCCGAAATAGATCGCGTCGTGCCCGCCGATCCGGTCGCGCCAGTCCTCGGGCATCATGCGGCCATGCGCCTTGTAGTAGTCGCAGCTCGCGAAATCGAAGCTGTCGAATTCGAGCCCGATGCCGAAACGCCGCGCCGCCGCCTCGAGCACGCGCAGCCCTTCGGGCATCACCTCGGTGCCGATGCCGTCGCCGGCGAGCACCGCGATCCGGTGGGTGTTGCTGGCCATCTGCGCCTCCCTGACTGCGGCAATGCGGCGCGGATCATCGCCGCGCCGCCGGCCGGTTGCAAGCGATCTCAGCCGTGGTCGCCGAGCGCGGCCTCGATATAGAGCTTGCGCACCAGCACCATGCCCGCGACGGTGAGGGGCGCGGCGAGCACGAACCCCGCCACTCCGAACCACAGCCCCATGAACACCTGCGCCGCGATCGTCACCGCCGGGGCGAGCCGCACCGTCATCTGGTAGATCAGCGGCAGCAGGATATTGGCCTCGATATTCTGCACCACGAGATAGAAGAGCAGCACCACCACGCCCGTCTGCGGCCCCTCGGCGAAGCCGATCGCCACCACGGGTATGCCCGCGAGCACCGGGCCGAGATAGGGGATGAAGGTCAGCAGTGCGGTGATGAGCGCAAGGCTGAGCCAGAATTCGATGCCGATGAGATAGAGCCCGGCACCGATCGAGATGCCGAGGATCGCCATCGAGGTGAACTGCGCGAGAAACCACCAGCGCAGCGCATGCGCCGTCTCGCCCAGCGTCTCCTCGACGAGCGCGCGCCGCGGCGGAGGCACCAGCCGCAGGAAACCGCGCCGATAGAGCCCCGGATCGGCGGCGAGGAAGGCCGCCATCACAACGATGAGAACGAAACTCGTCAGCATGCCGAAGGTGGTCACGCCGACGGCGCCGAGATGGACGACGATCTGGCCGAAGCCGCCGAGCATGTCGCCGGCCTCCTCCTCGATGCCGTCGAGCAGGTCGGTGGTCCAGTCGCCGCGCGCGACGATCCAGTCGCGGGTGACGGTGTAGAGCTCCACCAGCCGCGCCCAGAGCGCGTCGAGTTGGCTGATCACCGGCGGCAGCACCGCCGCCCCCACCGCCGTGAGCGCCGCCGCGATCCCGACAAGCACCAGCATCAGCGCGGCCACCCGCGGCAGCCGGGTCCGGCTGCTCAGCGCCGAGGTCAGCCCGTCGACCCCCACCGCGAGCACGACGGCCGCAAAGACCAGCAGCAGCACCGCGCCCAGCGCCCATACCGCCGCGACGATCGCGGCGGCGACGATGACGATCTCCACCGGCGACCAGCGCCGGGCGTGATGCGATCGCGCGGAGTCGGGTTCCTCGCTCATGCGGCACGCCTCCCGTGGCCCGCGCGGTGACCGGGACGCGGCGCCGCGGCGCTGCGGCGTCTCAGGAGCCGTCCCGCTTGTCGTGCTCGCCGCCACCCCGGCCATCGCGCGCGCGCTGACGCAGCGCGACCTCGAAGCCGAACAGGAAGGCATCGAGCAGCGGCGCGATCCCGGCGACGCCGCCGGCACCCTCGGGGGCCTCGGCCTCGGAAGAGGCGCGCGGCGCCCGCCGGCGCGGCCGCGCCAGCGCCATGAGCACGAGCGCCACGCCCACGAACCCGGCCCCGACCGTGACGCTCGCAAAGAGCGCGTCGCGCAACTGCGACAGGTAGAGCCACAGCGCCGCGGTGAGAAAACTCGCCCCCGCGAGCAGCAGGATCGCCGCCGCGCCCTGCAGCGCGAACTGGCGCGCGACGCCCTGGATGGCGCCGCGCAGCGCCGCGATGGCCGTCTCCATCCCCTATCTCCGCGTCAGCAACAGCCCAACGAGGCAGCCGAGCCCCGCCGCGATGCCGATCGCGACCCCCGGCTGGCGCGTGACGGCCTTCTCGGCCTCGCGCGAGAGCCCGTCGGCGCAGGCATTGAGCGCGCGCGCGGCGCGCTCGGCGGCGGCGTTGCGCTGCCCGGAACCGGCGCTGCGTCCCTCCGAGAGCTCGGCGATCAGATCGCCCAGCCCCTTGAGTTCCGCGCGCAGCTCCTCGACCTGCTGCGCGAGTTCCTCGACATCCGCGGCGTTCTTCGACGAATCCTGATTTGCGGCCATTCGGGCCTCCCTCACGTGATGCGCCGCGGCTATGGCGGCCTGTGGCCACAACGTAATCGCTTCCACGCCATGATGAAATGGCCGAAGGCGGCGATCCGCTCAGCCGCCGCGCTCGAGCAGGATCTCGGGCAGACCGTCCGTGTCGTCGCGGTCGCGCTCCTCGCGCCGGCGGATCACCCCCGCGGCGTTGCGGCGCATGCTTTCGAGCGCGGGCTCGGCCTGCAGATAGGCGGTCAGCCGCCGGCGCTCGGTGGGCGACAGTCGCAGCCGCTCGAGCGGGCGGCCGTCCGCGTCGCGCATCGCGTCGGGCGGCAGGGTGCGGCCCGTTCTCTCCTCGGCAATCAGCAGCGCCCAGGCGAGCACCATCTCGTCGCGGTTCATCCGGTTCGTGCCGCCCTGATCGAAGCGCTTGAGCCGGTCGAGCCGCGACGAAAAGGCGCTCATCGCGATCGATCGCCGCGGCACCGGCAGATCCGTCGTGGTGACGCGAAAGGAGGGGGTGGGCCCGACGACGTCCAGATACGGCACCGTCGCGCCATCGACATGCAGCCGCAACGCCTCGAGACTGCGCCGCTGCACCGGACCGGCGCAGGCCGCGGTCAGCGACACGAGTGCCACCGCCCCGAGCCGCACCCCCGCCGAAAGGAACCCGCGCCGCGTGATGCCCGTCGCGTCTGCCGCCATGATCGCCTCCCCGCGTTTTCAGGCAGGATAGGCCCCGCGGCGCCCGCGTCCAGCGCCCGGCCGCATTGACACTGCCCCGGAGCCGCTGTAACGGGCGCGCATCTTTGGTGTTGGCGGCCCCCGCAAGGGGATGCCTGTCGCCCGCGTCGATCGAGCGGCGCGGGAAAGGACAACGCCCTTCACGCAGGAAGGAGACCAGACGGTGACCAAACGCACCTCTGCCAAGTACAAGATCGACCGCCGCATGGGCGAGAATATCTGGGGCCGGCCGAAGAGCCCCGTCAACAAGCGCGAATACGGCCCCGGCCAGCACGGCCAGCGCCGCAAGTCCAAGCTGTCGGATTTCGGCCTGCAGCTCAAGGCCAAGCAGAAGCTCAAGGGCTATTACGGCGACATGACCGAGAAGCAGTTCCGCCGGATCTATGCCGAGGCGGAACGGGTGCGCGGCGACACCGGCGAGCGGCTCGTCGGCCTGCTCGAGCGCCGGCTCGATGCGGTGGTGTATCGCGCCAAGTTCGTGCCCACGGTCTTCGCCGCGCGGCAATTCGTCAATCATGGCCATGTCGAGGTCAACGGCAAGCGCGTGAACATCCCCTCCTACCGCGTCAAGGAGGGGGACGTGATCTCGGTGCGGGAGAAATCGCGCCAGCTCGCCGTGGTGCTCGAGGCGACCGGCCTCGCCGAGCGCGACGTGCCCGACTATATCGATGCCGACCACTCCAAGATGACGGCAACCTTCCTGCGGACGCCGGCGCTCGGCGACGTGCCGTATCCGGTGCAGATGGAACCCAATCTCGTGGTCGAGTTCTACGCCAAGAACTGATCGCAACCCGATAGGCGGGACGGGCCGCCCCCGCCGGGGGTGGCCCGTTTTCATGCGTACGGGTCCGGCATCCGCCGCAGGCATGGCAGTTTCGCAACGCTCGCCGGATTCGCGGCCCGAGCGCGCGATCCGTGCCCGTCAGCGGCTGGCATCGGCCCGTCATCGCCGCTAGAAGAACGCTGTCGATCCTGGGAGCAACCTGATGAGCGAGCGCATCCGCCCGAAACCCGGAATCCTCGACATTCCGCTCTACGAAGGCGGGCAATCGCGGGTGCCGGGGCTCGGCGAGGTCGTCAAGCTGTCCTCCAACGAGAACCCCTTCGGCGCCAGCGAGGCCGCCGTGGAGGCGGTGCGCCGCTCGGCCCATCAGCTGCATCGCTACCCCTCCTCCGATCACGCCGAGCTTCGCGCCGCGATCGCCGCCGTGCACGGCCTCGACACCGAGCGCGTCATCTGCGGCGTCGGCTCCGACGAGATCATCACCTTCCTGTGCCAGACCTACGCCGCGCCGGGCGACGAGGTCGTGCATTCGGCGCATGGCTTCCTGATGTATCGCATCTCGGCGCTCGCGGCGGGGGCGACGCCCGTCGAGGTGCCCGAGCGCGACCGCACCGCCGATCCCGAGGCGATCCTCGCCGCCTGCACCGAGCGCACCAAGCTCGTCTTTCTCGCCAACCCCAACAACCCGACCGGCACGATGCTCGATGCGGCCACCGTCGCCGATCTCGCCGCGCGGCTGCCGCCCGCGGCGATCCTGGTGCTCGACGGGGCCTATGCCGAGTATGTCGAGGATTTCGACGGCGGTGCCGCGCTTGTCGATGCGCGCGAGAATGTCGTGATGACCCGGACCTTCTCCAAGATCTACGGGCTCGGCGGGCTGCGCGTGGGCTGGGGCTACGGGCCCGGCGACATCATCGCAGCGCTGTCGCGCGTGCGCGGGCCGTTCAATCTCGCCACGGTGCAGCAGGAAACCGCCATCGCCGCGCTCGCGGACAAAGACCATGTCGAGAAATGCCGCGCCGAGAATGCGCGCATGCGCGAATGGCTGGCGCAGGCGCTCGCCGAGATCGGCGTGCCCGCGGACCCGTCGCACGCCAATTTCATCCTCGCGCGCTTCGGTGACGCCGCCGAGGCCGAGGCTTGCGATGCGCATTTGAAATCGCAGGGACTGATCGTGCGGCGCGTGGGCGCTTACGGGCTGCCGCACTGCCTGCGCATCACGGTGGGTGACGAGCCCTCCTGCCGGCGCGTGGCCCATTCGGTCGCGCAGTTCAAGGGGCTGCGCTGATGGCGCAGCTCTACCGGCGCGTGGCGCTGATCGGGCTCGGGCTGATCGCCTCCTCGATGGCGCTGGCCATGCGCCGGGCGGGGCTTGCCGCGCAGATCACCGGCCATGCGCCGAGCGCGCAGACCCGCGAGGCCGCCCTCGAGCTCGGCCTCGTTGATACCGCGCATGACAGTTCCGCGGCGGCCGTTGCGGGGGCCGATCTCGTCGTGCTGTGCGTGCCGGTGGGCGCGATGGGGCCGGTGGCCGAGGCGATCGGGCCGCATCTCGCGCCGGGGGCGACGGTGACGGATGTGGGCTCGGTCAAGCAGGCCGTGATCGCGGCGGTGGCGCCGCATCTGCCCGAGGGCGTGCATTTCATTCCCGGCCATCCGCTCGCCGGGACCGAGCATTCCGGCCCCCGCGCGGGCTTTGCCGAGCTGTTCGAGAACCGCTGGTGCCTGCTCACGCCCGAGGGCGCCGACCGTGACGCGGTGGAGCGGCTGCGCGCGCTCTGGGAAGGGATGGGCGCGCATGTCGAGCAGATGGACGCGGCGCATCACGATCTCGTCCTCGCCGTCACCAGCCACGCGCCGCATCTGATCGCCTACACGATGGTGGGCGTGGCCGACGATCTGCGCCGCGTGACCGACAGCGAGATCATCAAGTATTCCGCCGCCGGGTTTCGCGACTTCACCCGCATCGCCGCCTCCGATCCGACGATGTGGCGCGACGTGTTCCTGACCAATCGCGAGGCGACACTGGAGATCCTCGGCCGCTTCACCGAGGAGCTCTTCGCGCTGCAGCGCGCCATTCGCACCGGCGACGGCGAACACCTGCACGCCTATTTCACCCGCACCCGCGCGATCCGGCGCGGCATCATCGAGGCCGGCCAGGACACAGACGCGCCCGATTTCGGCCGCGTACCCCGGCGCTAGCGCGGGTTGCGTTCGTTCGCATTCACGCGATGCGCTCTGACCTCCTGAAATCGCCTGCTCAAAGAGCGCAGGACCGGTCTGCGCTCCTGCGCGACATGCACTGGCGGCCTCAGCCCTCCTGCAGGCTGGCCACGCCCAGCGCACCCTCGGCGCGCGCCTGCATGGCGGCGGCGGCGGCATGGGCGGCGGCGGCGGTGGTGAAATAGGGGATCTTCTCGTAGAGCGCGACGGCGCGGATATCGCGGCTGTCCTCGACGGCCTGCGCGCCCTCGGTCGTGTTCATCACCACGGCGATCTCGCCATTCTTGAGCCGGTCCACGATATTGGGGCGGCCCTCATAGACCTTGTTGACCTGCGAGCACTCCACCCCGGCATCGCGCAGGAAATCGGCGGTGCCGCTCGTGGCGGTTATGGTGAAGCCCTGCGCGCGCAGGGTCCGCGCAGTCTCGAGCATCGCCTCCGTCTTGTCGGCGTCGCGGATCGACAGGAACACCTCGCCGCCCTCCGGAAGCGGGTTGCCAGCGCCGAGCTGCGCCTTGAGGAAGGCGAGCGGAAAGGACGTGTCGCGCCCCATCACCTCGCCGGTGGAGCGCATCTCGGGCCCGAGCAGGGTATCGACGCCGGGAAAGCGCGCAAACGGCAGCACCGCTTCCTTGACGGAGAAATGCGGCGTCTCGGCCGGGGCGAGCGCGAAATCGGCAAGCTTCTCGCCCGCCATCAGCCGCGCCGCGATCGAGGCGATGGGCGAGGTCACCGCCTTGGCCACGAAGGGCACGGTGCGCGAGGCGCGCGGATTGACCTCGAGGACATGGATCTCGCCGTCCTTGATGGCGAACTGCACGTTCATCAGCCCGACCACCCCGAGCCCGAGCGCGAGCGCCGCGGTCTGGCGCTTGATCTCGGCGACGGTGGCGGCGTCGAGTCCGTGCGGCGGCAGGCAGCACGCCGAGTCGCCCGAATGCACGCCCGCCTCCTCGATATGCTGCATCACCCCGGCGACATGGACCCCCTCGCCGTCACAAAGCGCATCCACGTCGATCTCGACGGCGCCGGAGAGGTAGCTGTCGAGCAGCACCGGGTTGCGCCCGGACACCACCACCGCCTCGTTGATGTAGCGCTCCAGATGGGCATCGTCGCGCACGATCTCCATCGCGCGCCCGCCGAGCACATAGGAGGGCCGGATCACCAGCGGGTACCCCACCTCGGCGGCGATGCGGAACGCCTCCGCCCGGCTGTGGGCGAGACCGTTCTGCGGCTGCTTGAGGCCGAGCTTGTTCAACAGTGCCTGAAAGCGCTCGCGGTCCTCGGCGAGGTCGATAGCGTCCGGCGTGGTGCCGAGGATCGGGATGCCGGCGGCCTCGAGATCGTTGGCGAGCTTGAGCGGGGTCTGGCCGCCGAACTGCACGATCACTCCGTGCAGCGTGCCAGCCTCCTGCTCGACACGCAGGATCTCGAGCACATGCTCGAGGGTGAGCGGCTCGAAATAGAGCCGGTCGGAGGTGTCGTAATCGGTGCTCACCGTCTCGGGGTTGCAGTTGATCATGATCGTCTCGTAGCCCGCCTCGGTGAGCGCGAAACAGGCATGGCAGCAGCAGTAATCGAACTCGATCCCCTGCCCGATCCTGTTCGGCCCGCCGCCGAGGATGACGACCTTCCTGCGCTCCGTGGGCCGCGCCTCGCATTCGACCTCGCCCATCACCGGGGTCTCGTAGGTCGAATACATGTAGGGGGTCTGGGCCTCGAATTCGGCCGCGCAGGTGTCGATGCGCTTGAAGGCCGCCGTCACGCCTAGGCTGCGGCGCGTGCGCCGGATCTGGGCCTCGTCACGGCCGGTGAGCCGCGCGAGCCGCGCATCCGAAAAGCCCATCATCTTGAGCGCGCGCATCCCCTCGGCATCCGCCGGCAGCCCGCCCGAGCGGATCGACTCCTCGGCCTCGACGATCTCGCGGATGCGCGCGATGAACCAGGGATCATAGGCCGTGGCGGCCTGGATGTCGTCATCGGCGAGCCCCTCGCGCATCGCCTGCGCGATCAGCCGGATCCGGTCGGGCGAGCGCACGGCGAGCGCCTTGACCACGGCAGCGCGATCGGGCGCGCCGGGGATCTCGATCTCGTCGAGGCCGGACTGCCCCGTTTCCATGGAGGAGAGCGCCTTTTGCAGCGACTCGTGAAAGCTGCGCCCGATCGCCATCGCCTCGCCCACCGATTTCATCGAGGTGGTCAGCTCGGGCACCGAGCCGGGGAACTTCTCGAAGGCAAAGCGCGGGATCTTGGTGACGACATAGTCGATCGAGGGCTCGAAGCTCGCCGGGGTCACGCGGGTGATGTCGTTGTCGAGCTCGTCGAGCGTATAGCCCACGGCGAGCTTGGCGGCGATCTTGGCGATCGGAAAGCCCGTCGCCTTGGAGGCGAGCGCCGAGGAGCGCGACACGCGCGGATTCATCTCGATGACGACCATGCGCCCGTCATCCGGGTTGACGGCCCATTGCACGTTGGAGCCGCCCGTCTCCACCCCGATCTCGCGCAGCACCGCGATCGAGGCGGTGCGCATGCGCTGGTATTCCTTGTCGGTGAGCGTGAGCGCGGGCGCGACGGTGACCGAGTCGCCGGTATGCACGCCCATCGGATCGACATTCTCGATCGAGCAGATGATGATGGCGTTGTCGGCGCGGTCGCGCACGACCTCCATCTCGTATTCCTTCCAGCCCAGCAGCGACTCGTCGATCAGGATCTGGCCCGTCGGCGAGGCGTCGAGCCCGGCGCGGCACATGCGCTCGTAGTCGTCGCGGTTATAGGCCACGCCGCCGCCGGTGCCGCCGAGCGTGTAGGCCGGGCGGATGATCGCGGGCAGGCCGACATGCTCGATCGCGGCCATGGCGCGCGAGACGCCGGCACTGATGTCGCGCTTGCCGCCGTCGAGCAGCGGCGCGCTGACGATCGTGGCGCGCGGATTCTCGAGCCCGATGCGGTCCATCGCCTCGCGAAACAGGCCCCGATCCTCTGCCATCTCGATGGCCTGCCGGTTGGCACCGATCATCTCGACGCCGAACTGCTCGAGCACGCCCATATCGGCCACGGCGAGCGCGGTGTTGAGCCCGGTCTGCCCACCCATCGTCGGCAGAAGTGCATCGGGGCGCTCGCGCTCGATGATGCGCGCGACGACCTCGGGCGTGATCGGCTCGATATAGGTGGCGTCGGCCATCTCCGGATCGGTCATGATGGTGGCCGGGTTGGAGTTGACGAGGATGACGCGGTAGCCCTCCTCGCGCAGCGCCTTGCACGCCTGTGCGCCCGAATAGTCGAACTCGCAGGCCTGGCCGATGATGATGGGTCCCGCGCCGATGATCAGGATGGACGATATGTCGGTGCGCTTTGGCATCTGGCCCCCGCCGTGTCTGGTCCGGGCGGGTTATAGAGATGGGCCATCCGCGTGCAAGCCCCGCAATCGGGCAGCCGGGCGCGTGCGGGCGGTCACGCCAACGCGAGCCGGGTTGAGCGCCGGGCGCCGGGCGCTAAGCTGGCCTTGAGGCGCAACCGGGTGACACCCATGAGCGGAACGGCACGATGAGCGACATTGCGGGCATCAGGCTGATCGCGGCGCCGCGAGCGCTGCTCTGGGCGGAACTGGTGGCGTTTTTCGTGCTCATACCGCTGGCGATGGCCTTCGTCATGCCGCCGCAGCTGATGTTCGCGGTCCTGTTGCCGGTGACGGCGCTCGGGATGGTGCTGCTGCACATCACGGACGGGTTCCACTGGTCCGAGCTGATGCGCGGGTGGCGCAGGATCGACTGGCGCCTCGTGGCGGGGTTCAGCGCCGTCACGGCCGCGATCGCGGCTGCGGTGGCGCTCCTCGCGGTGCCGGAATTCGCGCTGTTCCTGCCGCGGGAGTATCCGCTCCTGCTGTTGATGATCCTGCTGGGCTATCCGGTCCTGTCGGCGCTGCCGCAGGAGATCATCTTCCGCCCGCTCTTCTTTCGCCGCTACGGCCGGCTGATCCCCGGCCGCAACCTCGCTTACGGGCTCAATGCCGGGGTCTTCGCGCTGGCGCATCTGATGTACTGGAACTGGATCGTGGCGGCGCTGACCTTCGCGGGCGGGCTGATCTTCGCCTGGGCCTACGAGGCGCGGGGCAGCTTCGCGCTCGCCGTGGTCCTGCATTCCGTGGCGGGGGGGATACTTTTCGTCTCCGGCGCCGGCGTGCTGTTCTACAGCGGGATGATCGAGCGGCCCTTCTGAGTTATTCCGCGGCCGCCTGCATTACCTCACGGTCGCGATACAGGTAATCGCGGGTGATCGGCACCGCGTCGCGCCGCCGCGCGAGCTGGAACTGGAACACGCATTGCCAGTTGTGGCGGAAGGCCTGTTCGCAGGCCACCAGATAGAACCGCCACATCCGGCAGAAGCGATCGTCATACAGCTCCTGCGCGCGGTCGATACTGGCGCTGAAGCGTCGCTCCCAGTGGCGCAAAGTATACGCATAGTGCAGCCGCCAGACCTCGACATCGGTGGGCCAGAGGTGTTCTTCCTCGACGGCGGCCATGGCCTCGGACATCGCCGGGATATAGCCGCCCGGGAAGATGTATGTGGCCATCCACGGGTTGGTCGTGCCCGGCGGCTCGGTGCGCCCGATGGTGTGGATCAGCGCGATCCCGTCCTCGGTGAGCAGGTCATGCACATGGCGGAAGAACTCCCGGTAATGCGGCACGCCGACATGCTCGAACATGCCGACGGAGACAATGCGGTCGAACTTCCCGGTCACGGCGCGGTAATCCTGCAACCGGAATTCGATCCGATCGGACAGGCCCTCCGCCTCGGCGCGTTGCCGTGCGACCTTGAGCTGTTCCTCCGAGAGCGTAACGGCCACGACCTGCGCACCATGCTCGCGCGCGAGCGTCAGCGCCATGCCGCCCCAGCCACAGCCGATATCGAGCACGCGCATGCCCGGCTCGAGCAGCAGCTTGGCGGCGATATGCGCCTTCTTCTGCTGCTGTGCCTGTTCCAGCGTGTCGTCGGGGGTGCGGAAGTAACCGCAGGAATACTGCTTGTCGTGGTCCAGGAACAGATCGTAGAGTTCGCCCGACAGGTCGTAATGATGGGCCACATTTTCGCGCGCGCGCCCGGCGGGGTTGAACTGCGCGAGCCAGCGCACTGTCGAACGGGCCCGGCGGACGAGCCTGCGCCACCAGACCTTCTGATCGGTGGCGGTGTTGCGCATCGCAACCTCGAGGAACCCGTGCAGATCGTCGTCGTCGATGGTCAGGGTCGCGTCCATGTAGCCCTCGCCCGCGCCCAGATCGGGGTTCAGCACGAGCCGGCGCACGATCGCGGGGTCATGCAGGCGGACGGTGACCACGGGTGGCGTGCCATCGCCGTAACGTCCAATGCGGCCCGAGGGCATGTGCACCTCGAGCGTGCCATGGCGCAACAGCGACCCCAGTATGCGGTCGAGCAGCTTTTCCCACATCGCGCATCCCCTTCGTAGCCACGGCATCGCGGCTGCAGTATGTCGGTCCGGCGCGCCGCATCGTTGCTCGGGATCAACCTTGACAAAATTTCCGCTGCACGCGCAAGCCCCTGCCCCCGAATGCGCGACCCGGCGCGCCGCGCCCTTGACTTCGCCCGCCGCACGCGGTGTATCGGCGCGCAACGCCGCCGAGGGGACAGACCATGCACGCCTATCGCAGCCATACCTGCGCCGCGCTCAACGCCGACCATGTCGGGCAGGCCGTGCGCCTGTCGGGCTGGGTGCACAGGGTGCGCGATCATGGCGGGCTGCTGTTCATCGACCTGCGCGATCATTACGGCATCACCCAGGTGCTTGCCGATCCCGACAGCCGCGTCTTCGCCGCGGTCGAGAAGGTGCGCGCCGAATGGGTGATCCGCATCGACGGCACGGTGAAGGCGCGCGATCCCGAGCTCGTCAATGCGAAGATCCCCACCGGCGCGATCGAGGTCTATATCGACGACATGGAGGTGCTCGGCGCGGCGGCCGAGCTGCCGCTGCCGGTGTTCGGCGATCAGGACTATCCCGAGGAGACGCGGCTGACCTATCG
>SLQD01000114.1 GCA_007131685.1 Paracoccaceae bacterium
ACAATCACTGCATCTACAGCTTCGATCCCGCCGGTGGCGAGCTGCGCACCATCCTGATGCGCATCTCGGATCGCAAGGACGAGATTCGCATGGGCAAGGCCGAGGCCGCCGATGCGCGCGAACGCGCCAGCATCGATGCCGCCATCGCCCGGATCGAGGCGCTCAATGCCGATATCTGGCGCGCCGTGGCGGCGTTCGGCTTTCCCGTCTGAGCCGCTCAGGGCAGGGGCAGCGGGTCCTCCTCGGCGGCGGTGCGCGCCGGAAGATGCAGCGCGTCGTGCCACAGCGGCGTGCGCGCGAAGCGGTGGCGCGGATCTGCTGCGCGTGGCGGCGGCGTGATCAGCCCCGCCCAGCCCAGCGGGCGCAGCACATTCTCGAAAAGCGCATGCGCCGGTTCCGGGTTGCGGATGCCGTAAAGCGCGGCGGCAAGGTACCGCGCGCTGATTCCCGCACCGGCCTCGCGGTCGAGCACGGAGAGAAAGAGCCCCCAGTCGCCGGGCAGGGCGCGGTTCGCCCCGGCCTGCGAAGGGCCGAACAGCAGCGCGGGCACCAGGGTTGCGAAGGCCGCGCCGGGGTCCGCGCCGAGGGCCGTGCCCGCCTCGGTCGCGCGCAGGCGCCGCGCCTCGGCCTGCGCGAGACCGAGTTCGAGCATCAGGCCGCGCAGCGCCGCCAGTGGCGGCACCCTTCGCTCCTCCGGGGCGGCGCCGTGCGCGGCGAGCGCGGCCGTATCGTGGCCCGGGAAGGGGAACGCCGCCGCCGCCTCGGCGATGACGGCGCGGCCGAAGCGCCCGGTGCGCGTCAGCGCCAGACCTTCCGATCGCGCCGCGCGGGCGATCAGTGCGCGATAACTCGCGATGAGGGGCGAATGACGTTCGACGAGCGCGCGATCGGGCGCAGGGTTGAAGGTGATCATCGTCACGCCCTGTCTTGTGGTGATCCACGACTGTCGCGCCCGGAGCCGGCGCCGGCAAGCGGGGGGTGCGGGCATGGTTGCGAGGGGCTGAATCGCGGCCGCGCATGCGCCCGCCGAGCTCAGTTCCGCGTTCCGGTGACATGCGCGAGCGCCGCGCGCAGCGACTCGGCAAAGCGCGGATCGCCTGCCAGATCGTTGTGTCCCGCCCCCTCGATCACCGTCAGCGCCACCCCCTCGGGCAGCGCCTCGTGCAGCGCATGGCTGCGCGCCGCCGGGATGATCTCGTCCTCCCCCGCGAGGATCAGCGCGAGCGGCGTCCGCGTCCCGGCGAGCATTTCGGCCACCGGCATCTCGTGGCGAAACAGCAGCCGCACCGGCGCCCAGGGATAGACATCGCGCGCGACGGCTTCGAGGCTGTCGAAGGGGGTGACGAGGACCGCGCCGACCGGGTCGCGCGCGGCGACGATGCGCGCGGCCGGGCCGCTTCCGACGCTGATGCCGACGGGGACGATGCCGCCGCGCGCACGGTCCTCGAGCGCATCGTGGATCGCCTCGGCATCTTCCATCAGCGCCGCTGCCGATGGCCGGCCCCCGCTGCGCCCGTAGCCGCGGTAATCGAGCGCCGCGACTGGGTGCTCGGGAAACACCCCGCGCAGCGTCTGCGCCACCGCCCCCGCGCTCCAGGCATTGCCGCCAAAGCCGAGCAGCAGCGGCGCATCGGGGTCGGCGCCAGGCAGGTAGGCCCCGCGCAGCGTCACCCCGTCCGCCGCCGTCACGCTGAGTTCCTCGGCACCGGCGGGCAGGGCGCCGTCACCGGGGACCATCCAGGCCGGAAACAGCAGCCGGGTCTGGAATCCGGCCAGCATCGCGATGATCGCCGCGTAGCCGACCGCCAGCACAAGCAGGACGCGGATCACGGCGCCGGGGCGCCGGCGGGCATCCGGCGGCGCGGGGCCGGGCGGTGCGGCGACGGATCGGGTGGGCGGCGGCGCATGAGGGTCGCATTGCACGGGGCCCCGGCGGCTGTCAAACCTGCCCGGCTTGCGGCGGCGGGGGCGCTGTGCACAATGGCGCGAGGAGGCCGCGATGGCGCATGATCATCACGACAACGAGCTTGACCCGATGGAGGTGCGGCTGCGTGCGCTCGAGACGGTGCTCACGCGCAAGGGGCTGATCGATCCGCAGGCGATCGACGCGATCATCGACACCTACGAACACCGCGTCGGCCCGCGCAACGGCGCCCGCGTCGTCGCCAGGGCCTGGACGGAGCCGGATTTCGCAGACTGGCTGGCCCGCGACGCCACCGCCGCGATCGCCGCGATGGGCTACACGGGCCGGCAGGGCGAGCACATGCGCGCCGTCTTCAACACGCCCGAGGCGCACAACCTCGTCGTCTGCACGCTGTGCTCGTGCTACCCGTGGCCGGTGCTCGGGCTGCCGCCGGGCTGGTACAAGGCGCCCGCCTATCGCAGCCGCGCCGTGATGGCCCCGCGCGAGGTGCTCGCGGAATTCGGGCTGACCCTGCCCGAGGAGACGGAGCTGCGGGTCTGGGACTCCACGGCCGAACTGCGCTATCTCGTGGTGCCGATGCGGCCCGAGGGCACAGCGGGCTGGAGCGCGCAGGCGCTCGCCGATCTGGTCAGCCGCGATGCGATGATCGGCACCGCTCGGGCGCGGGTGCCGGCATGAACGGGCCGCATGATCTCGGCGGGGCGATGGGCTTCGGCCCCGTCGATCCGCACGCCGACGACTCGGCGCTGCATGCCGACTGGGAGCGCCGGGCGCTGGGCCTCGTGCTGTGCGCGGGGGCGATGGGGCTGTGGTCGCTCGATGCGAGCCGGCACGCGCGCGAGCGGCTGCACCCGGGGCTCTATTACCGGGCGAGCTATTTCGAGATCTGGCTGCGCGGGCTCGAGACGCTCCTTATCGAGCACGGGATCGTCACCCGCGCCGAGCTGGATCGCGGCGGCGCGGCGGGCGGCGATGCGACCCCGGCGCTGCGTGCCGCCGATGTCGCGGCCGCGCTCGCGCGCGGCGGCCCCTGCGACCGCCCCCTCGATGCCGCACCGCGCTTTCGCCCCGGCGACCGGGTGCGCGCGCGCAACATGCATCCGCGCGGGCATACCCGGCTGCCGCGCTATGTGCGCGGGGCCGAGGGCACCGTGGAGGCCGCGCATGGCGGCTTCGTGCTGCCCGACAGCCATGCGCACGGCCTCGGCGAGGCGCCCGAGCATCTCTACACGGTGGTGTTCGACGGCGCGGCGCTCTGGGGCGCGGATGCGGAGCCTGGGCTGCGGGTGAGCGTCGATGCCTGGGAGAGTTATCTTGACCCTGCCTGAGACACCCGCGCCCGAGGCCTCGTTCGAGGCGCCGTGGCAGGCGCAGGCGTTCGCCATCGTCATCGCGCTGCACCGGCGCGGGCTGTTCACATGGGCGGAATGGACCGAGGCGCTGGGCGCCGAACTCGCGGCGGCGGATGCGCGTGCGGACGGGGCAGATTATCATGTCCGTTGGGTGACCGCGCTGGAGCGGGTGCTCGCGGCGCGCGGCGTCACCGCCCCGGACGAGATCACTGAGCTCGCCGAGGCCTGGGCGCGCGCGGCGCGGGCGACCCCGCACGGCATGCCCATCGCACTGGCGAACGATCCGGGGACGCCCTAGATCAGGTCGCGCGGGAGTGGGGGCCGGTCCTGCGCGCCTGCCGGGTGCGGCTTCAGCGGGTTCGAGCGCGTTGGCCGACTGCGGATGAACGCGGCGCGCAAGCGCCGCGGCTCAGCCCGGCGGCCGGTTGCCGCGCAGCCCCATTCCCCAGAAGCCTACCTCTAGCCGCGTCGCGGTGGCGAAACGATCCGCCAGCGCGCCCGCGCGCGGCAGCTCGGCCCAGCCCGGCCCGAGCCGGTGCTCGAGTCCGGCATCGATCATCCTGCCGACCTCGCGGCACAGATCCTGGTAGTCGTCGCCGCCATAGGTCTCGATCCAGTCGCGGTAGGGCCCGCCCGCGCCCTTGAGCCGCGCGCCGATCTCCCCGTAGCCGAGCACGCAGGGCGCGAGCGCGGCCATCAGGTCGAGGAAATCGCCCGAATAGCCGGCCTCGAGCACGTAACGGGTATAGGCGAGGTTCTCGGGGGCCTCCTCGGTGGCTTCGAGCGCGGCCGCGTCGATGCCCTCGCCGGCACAGATACGGACATGCAGCGGCATCTCGTGATGCACCAGCGCATGCAGCGTCCCCGCGCAGGCGGTCATCTCGGCCATGCGCCCGGCCTTCGCCGCGGCAAGCGCCCAGGCGCGCGAGAAATGCGACAGGAAGATGTAATCCTGGCGCAGATAGAAGAGGAAATTCTCGCGCGGCAGGGTGCCGTCGGCGATCCCCTCGACGAAGGCGTGGCGGGAGTAGGCGTCCCAGGCGGGGCCTGCGGCGGCGCGCCACGCAGCGAAGGCGGTGCCGTAATCGGGGGTGGTCATGGGGTGTCCTCCAGTTTCAGCCATTCGCGCACCCGGCCCTCCGGGTCGTCACCGAGCGTGATGTCGGTGACAACCGAGACGATGTCCGCACCCGCCTCGAGCGCGGCGCGCCCGCGCTCGGGTGTCATCCCGCCGATGGCGCAAAGCGGCGTATCGCCCAGGCGGCGTTTCCAGTCGGCGACCCGGTCGAGCCCCTGCGGCGCCCATTTCATTTCCTTGAGGATCGTCGACCAGACCGGCCCGAGCGCGATGTAGTCGGGCGCTTCTGCAAGCGCGCGCTCCAGCTCGGCATCGTCATGCGTGCTCAGCCCCATCCGGATGCCGTTGGCCCGCAGTGCGCCGGTATCCGCCTCGAAGAGGTCTTCCTGCCCGAGATGCACCCAGTCCGCGCCCTCGTCGATCGCGATGCGCCAGTGATCGTTGATCACCAGCGCCGCGCCGTGCGCGCGCGCCAGCGCGATTCCGCGCCGGATCCCGGCGCGGGTCTCGGCCTCGCTGCAGTCCTTGATGCGAAGCTGCACGAAACGCACCCCGAGCGGCAGCATCCGCTCGAGCCAGTCGGCGGAGTCGAAGATGGGATAGAAGCGGGGCAGGGTCATTCGAGCCACGCCTTTCCGATCAGGGGCGTGGACGGCGCGGCCATGTCGCGCGGCGCCATCGGGTCGGCCCCGCGCGCCAGGCGCCCGGCCTCGGCGGCCATGGCAAAGGCGCGGGCCATCGCCGCCGGATCGCCCGCCTGCGCCACGGCGGTGTTGAGCAGGATCGCGTCATAGCCCATTTCCATGGCCTCGGCGGCCTGCGAGGGCATCCCCAGCCCGGCATCGATCACCATCGCCACCTCGGGAAACTGCGCGCGCAGGCTGCGCAGGCCGTAGCGGTTGTTGAGCCCGAGCCCGGTGCCGATCGGCGCGCCCCAGGGCATCAGCACCTCGCAGCCCGCCTGCAGGAGCCGCTCGGCGAGCACCAGATCCTCGGTAGTGTAGGGGAAGACCTCGAAGCCCTCGCTGCACAGGATGCGCGCCGCCTCGACGAGGCCGAACGGGTCGGGCTGCAGCGTGTCGGCATGGCCGATCACCTCGAGCTTGATCCAGTCGGTGCCGAACAGCTCGCGGGCCATCTGCGCCGTGGTCACGGCCTCCTTGACGGAGTGACAGCCGGCCGTATTGGGCAGGATGTGCACGCCGAGCCCCTCGATGAGGGCGCGGAAATCCTGCCCGCCGCCCGCCTCGCGGCGCAGCGAGACCGTCGCCACCCCCGCGCCCGAGGCCGCAAAGGCATCGGCCAGGACCTTCGGCGACGGGTACTGCGCCGTGCCGAGCATCATCGGGCTGTCGAGCGTGACCCCGTAGAACTCGGCCATCTCAGCCCCCCTTCATCGGCGCGAGCACCTCGACGCGGTCGCCCTCGCGCAGCCTCGTGTCGCCGCGTTCGCCGCGCGGGACGAACTCGCCGTTGAGCGCGGTTGCGACGCTTTCGCGCGGGTGGCCGAGTTCCTCGAGCACCGCGTCGAGCGTGTCGGCCTCAACCTCTTGCGACGTGCCGTTGATCTCGATCCTCATCCATCACCTCCGGTATCCGGCCTTCGGTCACGAGTTCCGCCACCATCCGCGCCAGTGCGGGGGCGAGCAGAAAGCCGTGGCGAAACAGGCCGTTGACATGGATAACATCGCCGTGGCGGCGAATGCGGGGCAGATTGTCGGCGAATGCCGGGCGCGCATCGGCGCCGGTCTCGACGAGCTCGGCTTCGGCGAAGGCCGGGTGCAGCGCATAGGCCGCCGAGAGCAGCTCGAGCAGCGCGCGCGCCGTCACTGGGCCGGTGGCGTCGGATTCGAGCTGCGTGGCGCCGAGCATGAACACCCCGTCGCCGCGCGGCACCACATAGAGCGGATGGCGCGGATGCAGCAGCCGCACCGGGCGCGCGAGCGTCAGTTCGCGGCTGCGCAGCATCAGCATCTCGCCGCGCACGCCGCGCAGATCGGGCAGCGCATCCCGCGCGGCCAGGCCGCGGCAGTCGATCACGGTGCCGCGCCGGGCGCCGTCGCGGGCGATCGCGATGCCCCGCGCCGCGAGCCCGCGCGCAAGATCGCCGAGCGCCGCGCGCGGATCGAGATGCGCCTCACGAGGGTAGTGCAGGGCGTCATGGGCCGGCAGGTCCGGCTCCAGCGCGGCGGCATCGACGCGCTCGTGCCGCTGCGAGCGGCGCGCGAAACGGTCGAGCTCGCCGCGGTCGCGCGCCGGCGCGATAACGAGCGACCCAGCCCGTGTCACGGCCGTGTGCCGCGCCCACCAATCCGCCGCCTCGCGCCCGAGCCGGACGACCGGCGCCTCGGCCGTCACGCTCTCGCATTCGGGCGCGAGCATCCCCCCGGCCCACCAGGAGCAGCCCTGCGCGCCGGGGCCGCCGGCCGGGTCGATGACGCGCGGCGCGAGCCCGCGCGCGGCGAGCTCGGTGGCGACGCACAGCCCCGCCACCCCGGCGCCGAGGATCGTGACCTCAGCCATCGGGCCAGACCGCGTGAAAGTGATGCACGGGCCCGTGCCCGCCGCCGATGGCGAGCCGGTCCGCCGCCGCGAGCGCGCCCTGAAGATAGGCATGCGCGGCACGCACGGCCGCTTCGGTGCCGTGGCCCTTCGCGAGCCCGGCGGCGATGGCGGCGGAGAGGGTGCAGCCGGTGCCATGGGTGTTGCGGGTGGCGCGGCGGGGGGCCTCGAGGCGGGTGATGCCCTGCGCGCTCACGAGCAGGTCCACGCAGCTTTCGCCGCCGCCATGCCCGCCCTTCATCAGCACCGCGCGCGGCCCCCGCGCCATCAGCGCGCGGCCCTGCTCCGTCATCGCGGCTTCGTCGGCGGCGCTCTCGGCGCCCAGGAGCCGCGCCGCCTCGGGCAGGTTCGGGGTGAGGATATCGGCCATGGGGAGCGCCGCGGCGAGGGCCGTCACCGCGTCATCGGCAAGCAGCGCATCGCCCGATTTCGCCACCATCACGGGATCGAGCACCACCGGCGCGCCCCGCCCCTCGAGCGCCCCGGTTACCGCCGCGATCGCCTCGGCACCGCCGAGCATCCCGATCTTGACCGCGCCCACCGCGATATCGTCGAACACCGCCGCGATCTGGGCGGCGATCATGGCCGGGCTCGCCGGTTCGACGCGGGTGACAGTGCGGGTGTTCTGGGCGGTGAGCGCCGTGATCGCGCTCATGCCGTAGACGCCGTGCGCCGCGAAGGTCTTGAGATCGGCCTGGATGCCGGCCCCGCCACCGGAATCGGAGCCTGCGATCGTGAGGGCCGTGGCCACCATGCGCGCCTCCCATGCGGGTCGCGGCGCGGGTACGGATGGTGGCTGACCATGGACCGTTCCCTCCGCCGGAATGACCCGGTTCAGGTTCGATGGGTCGGCGCCGCGCGCCTCTCAGCCCCGTGCGGGGCACCCCAACGGTTATCCAGAGTCTAGTCTCCGCCCCGCGGGACGGCAAGGGGGGGGGCTGATCGCCCGCCGGCCGGGCGCAGCGGTGTCAGCGCATCACGAGTACCGAGCACTGCGCATGCCGCACCACCCGCGACGCCGTGGACCCGATGAAGTAATCGCTCAAGCCGGGGTTGTGCGACGCGATCATGATCAGGTCGCACCCGTGCTGCCCTGCGGCCTCGAGGATCTTCGAGGAGGGCGGGCCGGCGCGCACATCGACCTCGGTATCGGCATCGGCGCCGAGCTTGTCGGCCATCTTGCGCAGCTCCTCCTTGGCCTGGGCGCGGCGCTTGTCGCCGAGATCGCGGGGCAGGGCGGCGAGCGCATAGGCCGGCACCTCCTCGAGGACGTGCAGGAGCCGGACGCGGCCGCCCTCGTCGAGCAGTTGGCGGCCGCGATCGAGCAGCCGCTTGGCCTGATCGGTGTGGACGAGATCGACGGCGATGAGGATGTTCTTGTACATGGTCTGTCTCCCGGTAACCGCGTTGTATTGTCACGGATTTCAGTGCCCGACGCAAGCTGCGCCGGGATCGGTCGGCGGGCTGGCGCGCGGTGTTCCGGGGCGGGTGCCGCGCGGTGGCGATGGCCCGCTCGGCGGGCGCGTCAGCGGGTGATGAGCACCGAGCACTGTGCATGGCGCACGACGCGCGCGGCGGTCGAGCCGATGAAGTAATCGCTCAACCCGGGCCGGTGCGAGGCGATCATCACCAGATCGGCCTTGTTGTCCTCGGCGCATTGAAGGATCTGCGCCGAGGGCGCGCCGGAGCGGATCTCGGGATGCACCGTCTCGGCCGCGCCCACATCCTGGACGATCGACTTGAGCTCGACCATCGCGTCGGCGTTGCGCTTGTCGCCGATATCGCGCGGCAGCTCGGCGGCGATATAGGAGGGGATCTCCTCGAGCACATGCAGAATCCGCACGCTGCCGCCGGCATCGAGCAGCTTGAGCCCGCGCTCAAGCAGCGCCTTGCCCTGGGCGGGATGGGTCAGATCGACGGCGACGACGATGGTGTTGTACATGGCGGTTCTCCTTGGTTGGGCCGCAAAGTCTGGCCGCTGCCGCCGGGTTACGCAACGCTCCAGTTGCCGGCGTTGATCTGCGTCAAGCCGCCTCAGGCCTGGCGTCGCCGCGCCCCGCGCCCCGAGCGCCCGCCCGATGCCGCCCCCGCCGCCGCGCGCGAGGCCTCCGCAAAGCCCTGGCCGGCGGCGACGGCCTCCAGCACGCGCGCGAAACGGATCCAGTCGGCGCCGTTGGGATCGTGATTCATCAGCAGGTTCGCGGCATGAACGGCCTCCATCTCGGCCGGGCGCAGCGGGTTCATGATCGCCGAGGTCATCCCCGCCGCGATCGCCATGGGCAGGAAGGCGGCATTGATGCCGTGCCGGTTGGGCAGCCCGAAGGAGACATTCGAGGCGCCGCAGGTGGTGTTGACCCCGAGCTCGTCCCGCAGCCGGCGCACCAGCGCGAAGACCTGCCGGCCCGCGCTCGCCATCGCGCCCACCGGCATCACCAGCGGATCGACCACGATGTCGCTCGCCGGGATGCCGTGATCGGCGGCGCGCTCGACGATCTTGCGCGCCACGGCAAAGCGGATATCGGGATCCTCCGAGATCCCGGTATCGTCATTCGAGATCGCCACGACGGGGACGTTGTACTTGCGCACCAGCGGCAGGATCGCCTCGAGTCGCTCCTCCTCGCCGGTCACCGAGTTGAGCAGCGGGCGCCCCTTCGCCGCCGCGAGCCCGGCTTCGAGGGCCGCGGGCACCGAGCTGTCGATGCACAGCGGCACATCGACGAGCCCCTGCACGAGCTCGATCACGTGCCGCATGAGCGGCGGTTCGGTCTGGTTCGGGTCCGGGTTGGAATTGAAGACGACCCCGGCATTGATGTCGAGCACCATCGCCCCGCAGGCGACCTGATTGAGCGCATCGGCCTCGACGGTGGCGAAATTGCCCGCCTCGAGTTCGGCGGCGAGCTTCCGGCGCCCGGTCGGGTTGATGCGCTCGCCGATCACGCAGAAGGGCGCGTCAAAGCCGATGCTGACGGTGCGGCCCTGCGACTCGATTGTGGTGCGGGTCATGGGGTTTCCTTGAGACGGGCGGATTGAGCGTCGGCGGCGCCGTGGCGGGCGGCCCAGTCGGCGCTCGCGCGGATGCCGCCGAGCGGGAAGAGATGCACCGCCTCGATTCCGAAGCCGGGATGACGCGCCTTGTGCGCGGCGAGCTCGGCGACGAGCTCTGTTGGCTCGTAGGGCTTGACGAGCTTGGTCACGTCGCGCGCGCGCCGCTGCAGCACCCGCAGCGACGGCCCCACTCCGCAGGAGATCGCGAAGCGGATCAGCGTCTGCAGCTTGGCCGGCCCGGCCACGCCGATATGGATCGGCAGTGCGATCCCTTCCGCGGCGAGCCGATCGGCCCAGGCGATCACCGGCGCCGACTCGAAGGCGAATTGCGTCACGATCGCCATGCGCGCGTCGCTGCGCTCGGCGAAGGCCTGCTTCCAGCGCAGCGCGGCCATCACGCCGCGGCCGCTGTCATCCGGGTCGATATCGCGGTTGCCCTCGGGATGGCCGGCGACATGGAGCCGGGTGAATCCGTCGAAGAGACCCGTCTCGAGAAGCTGCATCGAGTTGTCGTACTCGCCCGCGGGCGTCGTCACCCCGCCGCCGATCAGCAGCGCCTCGCGCACCCCGGCCTCGCCCGTGTAGCGCGCGATCCAGTCGGCCAGCATGGCGCGGTCCCGGATGATGCGGGCAGGGAAATGGGGCATCGGCTCGAAGCCCTCGCGGCGCAGCCGCGCGGCGGCGATGACCATGTCGGTGATCGGGGTGTCGCCCACCTGCGCGATATAGACCCGGGTTCCCGCGGGCAGGAGCGCGCGCAGATCGGGGATCGCATCCAGCGTGCGTGGCATCACCTCGATCGAGTAGCCCGCCAGGAAGGCCGCGATGCGCGCCCCCGCCTCGGGCCCGGCCGCCTGCGCGCGGCGAAAATTCAGATAGCTCATCACCGCCTCCCGGATCCTGCCCGTAACCGCACCCAAGCGCGCCCTCACGCCCATCCATCTTGCGCGATCAGGGCCTTGAGCCTGTTGCTGTCGTACTGCTGCGCGAGGCGGGCCGCTTCGAGATTTGCGACCTCCGCGGGTTCACCCGCGACCTCGCCGGATGCCGCCTTGCGCCAGCCGGCGAGATAGGCGTCGCTGTCGCGTGCCCCGGTGCGCATGGCGCAGCGGTCGATGGCCTGCTCGAAGCGCTCGGGCAGGGGGATCTTGGCCGCCCGACGCCCGGTGCCGACGATGACCTGCGCGGGAATGTCCCGCCAGTAGAGGATGGTGAGCTGTGCCATGGCGATTCTCCGTTCGCGCCCTTGATAGGCGCGCGCGGCCGCCGGCGGCGGCCCGATATCGACATGATGCGCCCCGGCAGCGACGCGCCGCGCGGCTTGCGCATGCCCCGGCGGGGCTCTACATTGACAGCAACTTGAATCGGAGGGCGAAGCATGACGCCCGAGCGTCCCGTGGGTGCGGGCGCGTTCCCGAACTCGGTCGAGCCGCCGCGCCCGCACAAACCCGACGGCGCGGGTCTGTACGCCGCGCTCGATCTGGGCACTAACAGTTGTCGGATGCTGATCGCGCGCCCCAACGGGCGCCAGTTCCGCGTGCTCGACAGCTTCTCGAAAAGCGTCCAGCTGGGGCTCGGCCTCGAAAGCTCGGGCCGGCTCAGCCACGGTTCCATGGCGCGCACGGTGCAGGCGCTGCGAGTGTGCAAGCGCAAGCTCGATCAGCATGGCGTGCGCCGGATGCGGCTCGTCGCGACCGAGGCCTGCCGCCGCGCGCGCAACGGTGCCGATTTCATGCGCAAGGTCGAACGCGAGACCGGGCTCGTGCTCGAGGTGATCGCGCCGGAGGAGGAGGCGCGGCTCGCCGTGGTGTCCTGCGCATCGCTGGTGGCGCCGGGCACCGAGCAGCTTCTGGTGATCGATATCGGCGGCGGCTCGACGGAGCTCGTCTGGATCGATCTTTCGCAGGTTCCGCGCGCCGAGCGGGCCAGATCCATCATGCGCCTTCACGAGGGCTTCGAGCGCCCCAATGGCGATGCGCGCCCCGTCGCGCGGGTGGTGGACTGGATCAGCGTGCCGCTCGGCGTGGCCACGCTCAAGGACCAGTTCCGCGACGTCACCGATGACGGCGCGCGCTTCGCGCTGATGAGCTGGTTCTTCGAGGAGCAGCTCGCCGAGTTCGCCCCCTACAGCCGCGACCCCTCGCGCGATGGCTTCCAGATCATCGGCACCTCCGGCACCGTCACCACCGTCGCGGCGAGCTATCTCGGCCTGCGCCGCTATGATCGCAACAAGGTCGACGGGCTGTGCATGACCTCCGACCAGATCGACCAGGTCATCCGCGCCTATCTGCAGGTCGGCCCCGAGGGAAGGCGCAGTGATCCCTGCATCGGGCGCGACCGGCACGCGCTGATCATGTCGGGCGCGGCGATCCTGCAGGCGCTCCTGCGGGTCTGGCCGACGGACCGGCTCTCGGTCGCCGATCGGGGGCTGCGCGAGGGGCTCCTGTTTGCGCAGATGACGCGCGACGGCGTGCTCAGGGGCCAGGAGGGCTGAGCATGGTCAAGGCGCGGGGCAGTTCGGGGCGCGGACGGCGCGATCTCAAGGTCAAGGTCAAGACCGCGCGCGGGCGCAAGCCGTCCTCGACCCGCTGGCTGCAGCGCCAGCTCAACGACCCTTACGTGACGCGGGCGCGTGACGAGGGCTGGCGCGGCCGCGCAGCCTTCAAGCTCATCGAGCTCGATGACAGGCACCGCTTCCTGCGCCCCGGCGCGGTGGTGGTGGATCTGGGCTGCGCGCCGGGTGGCTGGCTGCAGGTCGCGGCCGAGCGGGTCAACGCTCGCGGCGAGAAGCGCGGCAAGCCGCAGGGCAGGGTGATCGGCATCGACCTGCAGGAGATCGAGCCGGTGCCGGGCGCCGAGGCGCATGTGATGGATTTCATGGAGGAGGGCGCCGATACCCGGCTGCGCGCGCTGATCGGCACCGGGGCGGATGTGGTGCTCTCGGATATGGCCGCATCCTCCACCGGCCACAAGCAGACCGACCATCTGCGCATCGTCGCGCTGTGCGAGGCCGCCGCGGAATTCGCCTTCGAGCTTCTGGCCGAAGGCGGGGCATTCGTCGCCAAGGTGCTCGAAGGTGGGGCGGACGCGACCCTTCAGGCCGAGCTCAAGCGCCGCTTCGAGCGGGTCGCGAACGTCAAGCCGCCGGCGAGCCGGGCCGACAGCTCGGAGAAATACGTCGTCGCCACCGGGTTTCGGGGCCGCGAATGAGCGAGGCGCGCCGCGCCGGGGAGCTGCGGCTCGCCGCCGACCCGCCCGCCGACGCCACGCTCGCCTTCATCGGGCGCATCCGCACGCCGTGGGGGCGGGATGACTGCCCGCGCAACCCGGCCGAGGCGCGGGCGCGCGGCGGCGGCGCGGTGCTGCAGATCGCCGCGCCCTACCGCCCCGGCCTCGAGGGTATCGCGCCGGGCGATGCGCTCATGCTGCTCTACTGGATGGACGGCGCGGATCGCGCCCTGATCCGGCTGCACCCGCCGCACCGGGATGCGCCCGCCGGGGTGTTCGCGCTGCGCGCCCCGGCGCGGCCCAACCCTGTCGCGCTGTCGGCGGTGCGCTGCACCGGGATCGACGCGGCAGCCGGGCGGGTCGAGGTCACGGCGCTCGACTGCCATGACGGCACGCCGCTTCTCGACATCAAGCCGCAGCGTCCCGGCGTGGACGCGCCCTAGAGCATGTCGCGCAAAAGTGGGGACCGGTTTTGCGCTCCTCGGACATGCGATTTCAATAGGTTAGAGCGCGGTGCGTGAATGCGAATGAACGCGACGCGCTCTAGCCGCGC
>SLQD01000139.1 GCA_007131685.1 Paracoccaceae bacterium
GCGAGCCAGGATCTCGACCTGCGCGGGGCGGGCAACATCCTCGGCGAGGAGCAGTCGGGCCATATCCGCGAGGTCGGGCACGAACTCTACCAGTCGATGCTCGAGGAGACGATCGCGAAGATCAAGGCGGGCGAGGCCGAGGGGCTCGCGCAGACCGACGAGCAATGGGCGCCGCAGATCAATCTCGGCGTGCCGGTGCTGATCCCCGAGGACTACGTGCCCGATCTCGATGTGCGGCTGGGCCTCTACCGCCGGCTCTCGGCGCTGACGACGAAGGTCGAGCTCGAGGGCTTCGCCGCAGAGCTGATCGACCGCTTCGGGGCGCTGCCGAAGGAGGTCAACACGCTCCTGCTGGTGATCCGCATCAAGGCGATGTGCAAGCGTGCCGGAATCGCGCGGCTCGATGCCGGGCCCAAGGGCGCGACGATCCAGTTTCACAATGACCGCTTCGCCAACCCCGCCGGGCTCGTGCAGTTCGTGCAGGATCAGGACGGGCTCGCGAAGATCCGCGACAACAAGCTCGTCGTGCGCCGCGACTGGCGCGCGGAAAAGGACAAGATCCGCGGCGCCTTCGCGATCGCGCGCGACCTTGCCGGCCATGCCGAGGCGGGGGCGGAACGCGCCGCCCCCGCCTGAGCCGGTCAGCGCGCGCGCATCAGTTCGATGCCGCTGGCCTTGGCGGCTGCGAGCAGCGCGGGCAGCGCCGGGCCCTCGGCGGGCGGCTCGGCGGCGATGTCGTCGATCGGGGTGCCGATGGCGTCGAGGAAGGCCTCGTGCAGCCCGCCGGGCCAGTTGAGGATCAGCATGCGCGCCGGGGCGCGATCGGCGTTGCGAAAGGCGTGCACGGTGCCGCGCGGGATCTGCACGAAGCTGCGCGGCCCGCGGGTGACGCGCGCATCGCCGATGCGGAATTCGTAGCGCCCCTTGAGCACGAAGAAGGCCTCGTCGTCGTGCGACTGCAGATGCGGCGGCGTCCCCGCGCCGGGCAGGGTTTCGCATTCGACGAGGGTGAAGCCGCCACCGGTCATGCCGCTGCGCAGATGAAAGGTGAGGGTGTTCCCCATGACATGGACACGCTGCATGGGCGCCTGCGCCGGCGTGGCGGGACGAGAGACATCATGGAACGACATTTGAAGGGGTCCTGCTACGAACGCCCCCTCTGCGGGAAGCCACGAAAAAAATACGCGGCTGGCGGCTTTCGGGCAAGCCTGCGCAGAGCGCAAACCCCTGCATGGGCGGAGTTTCGCCGCTCAGACGGCGCCCGTCGCGGAGGCCGCGCGCCGGGTCGTGAGCATCAGCGCACAGGCCAGCGCCGCGCACAGCATCACCCCGGTGACGACAGGGACGAGCGAGCCGTCATAGAGCTGCGCGATCGGGATCGCGATCACCACCGCCAGCACCGTCGAGACCGAGCCGACCACCGAGGCCGCGAGTCCCGCGATATGCCCCAGAGGCTCGAGCGCGAGCGCATTGAGATTGCCGAAGGTCAGCCCGACCATGAAGAAGGCGGTGCACATATAGACGAAATAGAGCGCGAAGTCCCAGGGCGCAGGGGGCCCCGCGAGCACCATCGCGAGCATCAGCAGCGACAGCGCCGTCTGCGCGGCGAAGGCCGTCGTCGCCAGCCGGCGCATGCCGTATTTCATCACCAGCGTCGCGTTGAGGAGCCCGGATGTGCCCGCCGCGAGCGCGATCCCGGCGAACCAGAACGGAAAGCTCTCCTGCCGGTCGAAGAGCTCGGCGAAGATCTGCGGCGTGGTGGACAGATGCACGAACATCTGCCCGAAGCCCAGCGACAGCGCGGCGATATAGGTGACGACGAGGCGCGAGCCGAGCACCTCGCGCAGCGCCGCGCGCAGCGTGTCGGCGCGCAGCGGGCGGCGCTTTTCGGGCGGGTGCGTCTCGGGCTGGCGCAGCAGCATCCAGCTTGCCGCGACGATGCCGAAGACCACGAAGGCAAGGAACACCGCCCGCCAGCCCGACACCGCGATGATCCCCGCCCCGATCGCCGGCGCCACTGCCGGCACCAGCACGAAGAGCGTCATCACGAAGGACATCACCCGCGCCATCATCCGCCCCTGGTAGAGATCGCGCACCATGGCGAGCGTGACGACCCGCGGCGCCGACGCCCCGAGGCCCTGCACGAAGCGCGCCGCGAGCAGCACCTCCAGCGTCTGTGCCCGCGCCGCGACGAGGGCGGCGCCGCAATAGATCGCGATGCCCACCGCGACGACGCTCTTGCGCCCCAGCGCGTCCGAGATCGGCCCCGCGATCAGCGTGCCGAGCCCCATGCCGAGCACGAAGACCGTCACCACGAGCTGCAGCAGGTTGGGCGCCTCGGGGCTGAGCTCGGCGGCCATGACGGGCAGCGCCGGCAGCATCGCATCCACCGAAAACGCGATGGTCGAGAACATCAGCGCGAGCAGCGCGACGAATTCGCCGAACCGCAGCGGCCGCGTGGGGGTGGGAATCCTCATTCGGCCAGCTTCGCGGCGATCTCGTCGATGGCTTCGATCCACAGATCGGTGGGCTGCGCGCCGGGCAGGACGTGCTGGTTGGCGACGATGAAGGTGGGCACGCCGGTGATGCCGCGTTCACGGGCATGGGCGTCGCGCGTGCGGATCGCCTCGATATCGGCGTCCGAGTCGAGCAGCCGGCGGGTGACGTCGCGGTCGAGCCCGGCGCGGCTGCCGAGTTCGGCGAGCACGTCGCGATCGCCGATATCGCGGCCTTCGCGGAAATAGGCGCGAAACAGCGTGGCCACGGCGGCGGTCTGCCCGCCCTCGAGCCCGGTCCAGTGGATCAGGCGGTGCGCGTCGAGCGTGTTGGGCGTGCGCTCGATGGCCGCCCAGTCGATCTCGAGCCCGGCCTCGCGCGCGGCCGCATCGATGCGCGCATACACCTCGGCGGCGGCTGCCTTGCCGCCGAACTTGGCCTCGAGATAGTCGCGCCGGCCCATGCCCCCGGGCGGCATCTCGGGGTTGAGCTGGAAGGGGTGCCACTCGATGGTGAAGGGATGCCCGGGCCGGGCCTCGAGGGCGCGGTCGAGCTGCGCCTTGCCGATATGGCACCACGGGCAGACCGGGTCGGAGAAGATGTCAAGCCGGATCATGCTGTGCCTCCCACTGTGCGCGCAGCGTCCGGCGCAGGAGCTTGTTGTTGGCCCCCCGCGGCAGGGCGGGCACGCGGATGAAGCGGCGCGGCTGCTTGTAGCGGGCGAGATGGGCAGCGGCGTGGGCGGCGAGGGCGGCCTCGCCGGGATCAACTGCGGCGACGTAGAAGGCGGCGATGATCGTCGCGTCGCGCTTGACGGCGATTTCGCAAACGGCGCTTTCGGCAATGTTCGGGTGCGCGTTGAGCGCCCCCTCCACCTCGAGCGGCGAGACCCGGAAGCCGCCGGCGTTCATCATGTCGTCATCGCGCCCGAGATAGCGCACCGCGCCGTCCGCCGCCATCGTCACCGCATCGCCGGTCAGGAACCAGCCCCGTGCGAACTTCGCCGCGGTCGCCTCGGGGGCGCCGAGATAGCCCAGAAACAACCCCGGATCGTCGGCGGACACGGCGAGGATGCCTTCGCGGCCATGCGGCACGGGGCGGCCATCCGGGTCGAGGACGGCGATGCGGCGCCCGCTTTGCGGGTATCCGAGGCTGCCGGGCGGTCCCGGGCGCGCGGGGCTTTGGGAGATGAAGGTGGAGCATTCCGACATGCCGAGCGCCTCGAACACGGGCCGGCCGGTCGCCGCCTCCCATGCGGCGCGGGTGGTCTCGGGCAGTTTCTCGCCGGCCGAGAGCCCGTGGCGCAGCCGGGGCAGGTCGAGCTCCTCCGATGACTTCAGCATCTGGCGGTAAACGCCCGGTGCCGCGGCAAAAATCGTCACATCGAAGCGGCGCATGAGGAGCGGGAGCTGCGCCGGGGTGACCCCCTCACCGGGGATGAGCGCGCTCAGCCCCGCCGCCCACGGGTCCATCAGCCCGGTGCCCAGCGTGTAGGTCCAGTTGAATGCGCCGGCATGCAGGATGCGGTCGCCGTCCTCGAGCCCGTACCAGTCCCGCCACATCATGCGCCGGGCCCAGACCGCGCGATGTGCATGCATGACAGCGCGCGGGGCGCCCGAGCTGCCCGAGGTGAAGATGATGTAGGCGAGCCGGTCCGCCGGCCCCGTTTCCCAGTCGCAGGGGGCGGCGTCGCGCATCGTGCGCAGCGCGCCGGTGTCGAGGACGGGGCAGGGCGCGGGATCGGGCAGGGCGATGCCGGGACCGGCGATGATCGCCGCCGGCTCGATGATCGCGGCGAGCTTGCCGGCCTCGCCCGCTGTCAGCCCGGCCGCCGTGGGCACCGGCACCAGCCCCGCGGCGATGGCGCCAAGATAGGCGATCGGGAAATCCACCGTGTTGCCGAGCCGCAGGAGGATCCTGTCGCCGGGCGCCAGCCCGCTTGCGCGCAGCCCCGCGCCGGTGCCGCGCACCGCGGCCTCGAGCTGGCCGTAGCTCCAGCGTTCGACGCCGTCGGGGCGCAGGATGCGCAGCGCGATGCGCTCGGGGTGCCGCGCCGCCGGGGCGAGCACTTGCGCGGCCATGTTGAACGGTTCGGGGCAGGGCGCGGGCGGGCCGGTATCGCGGATCGAAGCCATGCCTTCGTGCTACGCCGCGGCCCCGCCCGGCGCAAGGGCGCCGGTCATTACTCGGACCACCAGAGCTCGGGCTGAAAGCCGATCCAGTCCCCGTAGATCGGCAGGCGATCGGGATACTGCAGCCGGCTCCTGTGGGCGATGCGCGAGACATCGGAATACCAGAACGGGATCACGTAGCGTCCCGTGGAGAGCGCCCGGTCGAGCGCGCGCGTCGCGGCGACGAATTCCTCATGCGAGTCGGTGGTCAGCATCCGGTCGATCATGGCGTCGATGGCCGGCGACTCGACGCCCATCCAGTTGCGCGAGCCGGGCTGGTCGGCGGCCTCCGAGCCCCAGTACTGGCGCTGCTCGTTGCCGGGGCTGAGCGAGAGCGAGCGGGTGTAGCGGGTCATGTCGAAATCGAAATTGTTGGTGCGCTCGCGCAGTTGCGCGCTGTCGATGACATTGACGCGCGCCTCGATGCCGAGCCGCCTGAGCGCCTCGACATAGGCATTGGCCACGGCCTGGGTGTCGCGCGCGCCCTGTGACAGCAGGATCTCGAAGCGAAAGGCCCGCCCGTCCGCATCGCGCAGCACCCCGTCCTCGACGCGCCAGCCCGCCGCCTCGAGCAGCGCCATCGCCCGACGCATATTGGCGCGGTTGCCCTCGCTGCCATCGGAGGCGGGCAAGGTGTAGCCGTCGAGCGCGCCGGGTTTGAGCGCATCTGCGAAGGGGTCGAGCAGCTCGCGCACGCGGCCCTCGGCGGGGCCGTCGCGCATGCCGAGCTCGGAGTTCGAGAAATAGGAGGTGATGCGCGGCTCGGCCCCGTCATTGACGATCTTGTTGATGAACTCGAAGTTGAAGGCGAGGATGAGCGCCTCGCGCACGCGCCAGTCGCTGAAGCGGTCGCGCCGGGTGTTGAAGACGAAGCCGGTGATGCCCGAGGGGCGCTCGTGCTCGATCTCGGACTTGACCACCTCGCCCTCGCGCAACGCCGGGAAATCGTAGCGCCGCTGCCAGCGCACCGGGCTCGACTCGCGGTAGGTGTCGAGATTGCCGGCGGTGAAGGCCTCGAAGATCACGTTGCCGTCGGCGAAATACTCGTAGCGGATCTCGTCGAGATTGTGCTGGCCGCGATTGAAGGGCAGGTCTGCGCCCCACCAGTCCGGGTTCTTCTCGAAGGCGACATGGCGGCCGGGCTCGAAGTCGCCCACCACATAGGGGCCGGACCCGATCACCGGGTCGAGGCCGGAGCGGGCGAAGTCGCGCGCCTCGAACTGCGCCTTCTGCAGGATCGGGCGCAGCCCGAGGATCAGCGGCAGCTCGCGGTCCTGCTCGCGGAAGGTGAAGCGCACCGAGCGCGGGCCGGTGCGCTCCATCGTCTCGATATTGGCCCAGGCGCCGTGATAGCGCGGATGGCCGTCGGTCCCGAGTGTTTCGAAGGACCATTTCACATCCTCGATCGTGACCGGGCTGCCATCGGAGAAGCGCGCCTCCTCGCGCAGGGTGAACTCGACGAAATCGCGCGCGTCGTTGGTCTTCACCGACTCGGCGAGCAGGCCATAGAGCGTGAACGGTTCGTCGTAGCTGCGCCCCATCAGGCTTTCGACGGTGAGCGAGCTCTGCGCCCAGGGCGCCGTTCCGGCGAGGATGAAGGGGTTGAGCGAATCGAATCCCCCCGACTCGCCGAACACGATCCGCCCGCCCTGCGGCGCGTCCGCGTTGGCATGGGGCAGGGATTCGAAATCGGGCGGCAGCTCCGGCGCTCCATACATCGCGATGCCGTGCTCGCCCGCCAGTGTGGCCCCGGCCCCCGCCGCGGCGAGCGCAAGGGCCTTGAAAACAAGGATCGAGCGCGGCTTTACCGCGCGGAACAGGGGGGGTGCGTGCAAGCTCGGGACCTCGCGTTCTTGTGGAGATTATTCGCCCAACCCGATGGTTTCAAACTTTTTGGGTTGGACAGCCGCTCAAGAATCCGTATAAGTGACTCACTGCTCGATAGGTTTCTTGCCTGTATGAAACCTGCCTCAATGACTGGACGTCCGCCTTGTGCGGACGTCTTTTTTTTCTTGCAGTTGCAGCATCGTGACGGGGCTGGATTTCGCGCGCGCAGAATATATTGTCGTCGCGGAACAAGGAGGAGGCACCATGTCACTCGCAGGCAAGACCGCCATCGTCACCGGATCGACCTCGGGCATCGGACTGGGTATCGCGAAGGAACTCGCCCGCGCCGGGGCGTCCGTCGTTCTCAATTCCTTTACCGACAGCGGCGAGGATCATGCAACCGCCCGGGCGGTCGCGGACGAACACGGTGTCGCGGCGCGCTACGTCTCGGCGGACATGTCTGACCCGGAGGCCTGCCGCGCACTCGTCGAGCGGGCCGGGGCCTGCGACATTCTCGTCAACAATGCGGGTATTCAGCATGTCGCGCGGATCGAGGAATTCCCGCCCGCGAAATGGGATGCGATCATCGCGATCAATCTGAGTTCGGCCTTCCACACGACCGCGGCGGCGCTGCCGGGGATGAAGGCGGCGGGCTGGGGCCGGGTGCTCAACATCTCTTCGGCGCACGGGCTGACGGCCTCGCCCTACAAGGCCGCCTATGTCGCCGCCAAGCACGGCATCGTGGGGCTGACCAAGACCACCGCGCTCGAAGTGGCCGGGCAGGGCATCACCGCGAACGCGATCTGCCCGGGCTATGTCCTCACCCCGATCGTCGAGTCGCAGATCCCCGACCAGATGAAGACCCACAACATGGACCGCGAGACCGTCATCAAGGAGGTCATGCTCGCGCGCCAGCCCTCGGGCGAGTTCGCCACCACCGAGCAGGTGGGCGGCACGGCGGTGTTCCTGTGCTCGGACGCGGCGGCGCAGATCACCGGCACCACGATCAGCGTCGATGGCGGCTGGACGGCGCTCTGAGCATGGAGCCCAAGCGGATCAATCTCGCGCTGCAGGGCGGGGGCGCGCATGGCGCCTTCACCTGGGGCGTGCTCGACCGGCTGCTCGAGGACGAGGCCATCGAGATCGCCGGGATCAGCGGAACCTCGGCGGGCGCGCTCAACGGGGCCGCGCTCAAGTCGGGGATGCTCGAGAACGGGCGCGCCGGGGCGCGGGCTAATCTCGACTGGCTCTGGCGCCAGATGGGCGCGATTCACGATTTTCGGCTATCGGGCTGGATGACGACGCTGATGCCCTCGGCCGGGCAGGTCAACCAGTGGCTCGATGCAGCCGCGCCGTTCTCGCCACTCGACGTGGCCACGCAGATGTTCTCGCCCTATGCGCTCGGCCCGGCCTGGGTGAACCCGCTCGAGCGGGTGGTGCGGCGCTTTCGCTTCGACCGGGTCTGCGCGATGGAGGGGCCGGCGCTTTTCGTCTCGGCCACGAATGTGCGCACCGGCAAGGTCCGGGTCTTTCGCGGCGACGACATCACCACCGAGGCCATCCTCGCCTCCGCCTGCCTGCCCACGCTGTTCAAGGCCGTCGAGATCCCGGACCCGGACGGCGGGCGCATGGACGCCTACTGGGACGGGGGCTATACCGGCAACCCGGCGCTGTTTCCGCTCTATGACGCGGCGCTGCCCGACGACATCGTGATCGTCAACATCAACCCGCTGTGTCGCGACGAGGTCCCCACGACGCCGCAGGACATCCAGAACCGCATCAACGAGATCAGCTTCAATTCCTCGCTCCTGCGCGAGCTGCGCGGGCTGGCGATGTTCAAGGAGCTTCTCGCGAAGGAGCAGGTCACGCCGGGCGCGATGCCGGATGCCAATATCCACATGATCGCCGACGACGAGCTGATGAACACGCTCTCGGCGGGCACCAAGCTCACGCCGACGCCTTTCCTGCTGCACGAGCTCAAGACTGCCGGGCGCGCCGCGGCGGACCGGTTCCTGCGCGCGCATCGGGGCGATCTCGGTGCGTGCAGCACCGTCGATCTGGCGGGGATGCTGGCCTAGCCCTGTGCGATGTGCGCCGGGGCGGGGGCGGCCGTGCCGTCGGGATAGACGAGCCCGGCCGAGATCACGAGCTTGGCGGCGTCCTCGACCGACATGTCGAGCACGATCACGTCGCTTGCCGGCACGAAGAGCAGAAAGCCCGAGGTCGGGTTCGGCGTCGTGGGCAGGAAGACGCTCACCAGCGTGTCGTCCCGGGGGATCTTGGCGTCGATCTCGTGGCGCGCCTGCGCGGAGATGAACGCCACCGCCCAGATGCCCTTGCGCGGATATTCCACGAGACAGGCGCGGTCGAAATTGGTGCCCGACTGCGAGAAAACGGTCTCGGCGATCTGTTTGACGCCGTTATAGACCGACCGCACCACCGGCATCCGCGCCACGATGCTCTCGCCCCAGGCGATCAGCGTGCGCCCGATCAGCCCCTTGGCGAGCCATCCCACGAGCACCGTGAACACCAGAAACAGCACCACCCCGAGGCCGGGCAGGTCGAGGCCGAGCTGCTCCATCGGGCGCAGCTGCGAGGGGATGAAGGGCAGGACCAGACCGTCGATCCAGCTGATCACCGACCAGATCAGCCACAGCGTCAGCGCGATCGGCGCGATCACGACAAGTCCGGTCAGGAAGTTGCGCCGCAGCCGGGCGAACATGCTGGGCTGGCGCGGCGGTTCGTCGGGGGATGTCTTCTGGTCCATTCCGGCGCCCTGGTTGACCTCGCGCAGACCTTAGGCGCGGCCCCGCGCCTCGGCAACCCGCCCGGGCGCTCCCGCGAGGGCGCGCGCGATCGCGGCGCCGGTGCGCGCATTGTGGCGCAGCAGGGCGAGATTGGCCGTGAGCGTCGCGCCACCGCTGAGCGCGCGCAGCCGGTCCAGCACGAACGGGGTGACGGCCTTTCCGCTCACGCCCTCGGCGCGCGCGGCGGCGACGGCCTCGGCGATCATCGGCTCGAGTGTGGCGCGGGGGATCTCGTCGGCGGCGGGAATCGGGTTGGCTACGAGCTGGCCGCCGGCAATCATGAGGCGCGCGCGCATCCGGTGCGCCGCGGCGATCTCGGCGGGATCGTCCATGCGCAGCGGCGCATCCAGCCCCGAGCCGCGCGACCAGAAGGCGGGAAATTCGTCCTGGCCATGCGCGATCACCGGCACGCCCAGCGTCTCCAGCACCTCGAGCGTGGCGGGCAGGTCGAGCAGCGCCTTGGCGCCCGAGGCGATCACCGTGACCGGCGTGCGCGCGAGCTCGTGCAGATCGGCGGAGACATCGAAGCTTTCGCCCGCGCCGCGATGCACGCCGCCGATGCCGCCGGTGGCGAAGACCTCGATGCCGGCGAGATGCGCCGCGATCATGGTGGCCGCGACGGTGGTGCCGCCGCTGCCGCCGCGCGCGAGCGCCGCGGCGAGATCGGCGCGCGAAAGCTTGGCCACGGGCTCGGTCGCGAGGCGTTCGAGCAACCCTGCCTCGAGCCCCGCGCGGATGCGCCCGTCGAGCACCGCGATCGTCGCGGGCGTCGCGCCGGCGGCGCGGATCTCGGCTTCGAGAACGGCGGCGGTCTCGAGGTTGACCGGGCGCGGCAGGCCATGCGTGATCAGCGTCGACTCGAGCGCCACCACGGGCGCGCCCCCGGCGCGGGCATCGGCGACCTCCGGCGCGAGGTCAAGCGGAAGGTCCTTGTCGGCGCGCATGGCCCTTGGTCGCACGCGCGCGGCGATTGTCAAGCGCGGCGACTTGCGCCGGCGCGCAGACTGCGCTAGAGCGCGCGCACTTCACAGGCGGGGCTTGGGCCGACGGGGGAGACATCCCCGAAGGTCCGCCGGTTGGGCATTGCCCTCACGCCCCGCCGCGGCGCAAACCGGAAAGGACCGAACCCATGGCGCTTCCCGAATTCTCCATGCGTCAGCTGCTCGAAGCTGGCGTTCATTACGGCCACCAGACACAGCGCTGGAACCCGCAGATGCGCGAGTTCATCTACGGCGCGCGCAACGGCATCCATATCGTGGACCTCACGCAGACCGTGCCGATGCTCGATGCCGCGCTCAACGTCGTGCGCGAGACCGTCGCGAAGGGCGGGCGCATCCTCTTCGTGGGCACCAAGCGCCAGGCCGCCAAGCCGATCGCCGAGGCGGCCGAGAAATCGGCGCAATACTACATGAATCACCGCTGGCTCGGTGGCACGCTGACCAACTGGAAGACGGTGAGCCAGTCGATCCAGCGGCTGCGCGCGATCGATGAGCGCCTCGAGGGGGGTGCCGAGGGCATCACCAAGAAGGAGCGGCTGCACATGGAGCGCGAGCAGGCCAAGCTCGAGGCGAGCCTGGGCGGCATCCGCGACATGGGCGGCGTGCCCGATCTTCTCTTCGTGATCGACGTGAACAAGGAAGACCTCGCCGTCAAGGAGGCCAACAAGCTCGGCATTCCCGTGGTCGCGGTGGTGGATACGAACTGCTCGCCGCAGGGCGTCGATCACGTCATCCCGGGCAATGACGACGCCGCGCGCGCGATCGGGCTCTATTGCGATCTCGTCAGCCGCGCCGCGCTCGACGGGATGTCGGCCCAGCTCGGTGCCGCGGGCGTCGATCTCGGCGAACTCGAGGAGTCGCCGCGCGAAGAGGCCGTCGCCGAGGCGCCCGCCGAGGAAAGCACCGGGACGCAGGGCTGATCCCGCACCCATCCGGTCCGGGCACCGTGCCCGGATCGCGACGTGACAGAGCAATCAGGAGAGCCGAGATGGCAATCACCGCAGGCATGGTGAAGGAGCTGCGCGAAAGCACGGGCGCAGGCATGATGGACGCCAAGAAGGCGCTGCAGGAAACCGGCGGCGACATGGAGGCGGCGCAGGACTGGCTGCGCACCAAGGGGCTGTCGAAGGCGGCCAAGAAATCCGACCGCACCGCGGCCGAGGGTCTCGTCGGGGTCGCGGTCGAGGGCGGCAAGGGCGTCGCCGTCGAGGTCAATGCCGAAACCGATTTCGTCGCCAAGAACGCCGAATTCCAGAGCCTGGTGGGCGACATCACCCGCACCGCGCTCGGCGTGAACGATGTCGAGGCGCTGCGCGGCGCCGATCTGGGCGGCAAGACCGTCGAGACAGCGATCACCGACGCGATCGCCAAGATCGGCGAAAACATGGCGCTGCGCCGCATGGCCCGGCTCGAGGGCGATAGCGTGGTCTCCTATGTCCACAATGCCGCCGCCGACGGGCTCGGCAAGATCGGCGTGCTGGTGGCGGTCAAGGGCGCCGATAACGGCATCGGGCGGCAGGTGGCGATGCATGTCGCCGCGACGAGCCCGGCCTCGCTGGGCGAGTCCGATTTGGATCCGGCGCTGGTGCAGCGCGAAAAGGCCGTCCTGACCGAGCAGGCGCGCGAATCCGGCAAGCCCGAGCAGGTCATCGAGAAGATGATCGAGGGGCGGATGAAGAAGTTCTTCGAGGAAGTGACGCTTCTCAATCAGAAATTCGTCGTCAATCCGGACGTCACCGTGGCCGAGGCCGCCAGTGAAGCCGGCGTGGAAATCACCGGCTTCGTGCGGCTCGCCGTGGGCGAGGGGATCGAGACGAAGGAAGAGGACTTCGCCGCCGAGGTTGCCAAGACCCTGGGCGGCTGAGACGACGGGCCGCGCGGCGGGACCCCCGCCCGCGGCACCCTTCCGCCGGGGCGGTGTCCGGTGCACATACATCCTCGGGTCGATCCGCGCCGTGGTCGCGCTTGCCGCGGGATTGACCGGTCGTCGGCCGGCCGGTCGTGGCCGGGTCCACGCAGAAATTGCAACGGGACACCGGCCACGGTTCCCGGCCATAACGGCCACCACTCACGGAACCCGTCCACCTTGACGGTTTTTCGGCCCCGGTGAAACTGCGGAAAACCCTACCCGGGGCGGACATGCTGCCAGCGCCGGGCGCGGCGCCTTTGGACCGGCTCGGCCGGGGCGAGCACGTAAAGCTGGTTGCGAAAGGCGGCCTTGAGGACCGCCTGCGGCGTTGTCTGGACATCCAGTGCCTCGCGCGCAAGGCGCAGGTGCTTTTCGACCGTCGCCGAGGTGACGCCGAGGATGGTGGCGGTGTCCTGCACCGTCTTGCCCTCGCCGACCCATTGCAGCACTTCGCGCTGGCGCGCCGTCAACTGGCGGCCGCAGCCGATCTGCGGCAGGCTCGACATGCACATATGCGCAGCCGCGTTGATGACCATCAATTCGCGTTCGTGCGCCTGCCAGATCGCGTCGGCATCGTCCTGGTCGAGACCGTCGCGGGCGCAGATCGCGATTGCCGCCATGGTGCGCGGTGCGCGCGCGGGAAAGCCGATGGAGAAGCCGTGGAGCATGCCGAACTCGGCCTGGCGCTCGACTGCGTGCCGGTGGGCCGGGCGCAGTTCGCCGCGCAGATACCATTCATAGACGTCGCCCCAGTTGAGCAGCCCCTCATTGCGCGACAGCCAGTCGACGACGGGGCAGTGCCGGAACCCGCCATCGTCGATATAGTATTTCATGTAGGCGGCGGGCATGTTGGCGATGACGAGTGCATCCTCCGGATCGCCGAAGCCGCGTGAGCCGGGAAAGCGCGTGCAGGCGTAGAGCAGACGATCGAAACCGTACGCGGCCATCCTGGCGCAATGCAGCTGCCAGACCTCCTCGATCGTGCGCGCGGCGAACACCCGATCGAGATGGCCGACGAGGTCAGAAGCCGGCTCCTCGGCATCTCCCTGGCCGAGAGCGTCACCGCCGCCGAGCGGCTCGCCGACGATGCGCGCAGTGCAAACACCGTCCGTCATCGCAACACACCCCACTCACTACCCTGGCACGATCCTAGACCCTGAACAGGCGAGTTCAATGCGTTGCCGCCCGAAGGAGCGCCGGCGCGGTAATTCAGCAACGTCGGCGGGCATGGTGGCTCAGCCCGGGCGCAGCGCCGTCTCGTGGCGCGCGGCGGCGCGGGTGTGTTCGGCGAGGCCGGGGGCGAGGGCGCGCAGCGCGTCGAACTGTGTCAGATGGACCTCGCCGGTGAGCGCGTCGAGGAAGTGGCTGCGCCGCAGCCGGTCCATCACTGGCCCCTTCACCTCCGACAGGTGCAGCCGGACATCCGAATCGGCCAGCATCCGGTTGATCGTCTCGAGGCTTTCGAGCGCCGAGGCATCCACCGCGTTGACGGCGGGAAACATCAGCACGACATGGCGCAACCGCGGATTGCCGGCGACCTGCTCCATCACGCAATCCTCCAGAAAGCGCGCATTGGGGAAATAGAGGCTCTCATCGATCCGGATCGAGAGGATCTCCGGATCCGTGACCACGGCATGGCGCTCGACATTGCGGAAATGCTCGGTGCCCGGAACCTGGCCCACGATGGCGACATGCGGGCGCGAGGTGCGGTAGAGATGCATCAGCAGCGACAGCCCCACCCCGGCCGCCAGCCCCGGCTCGACCCCTAGGAGCAGCGTGACCCCGATCGTCGCGGCCATCGCCGCCCCGTCGGCGCGCGAATAGGCCCAGATCCGGGGCAGGGCGCGCAAGTCGAGCAGCGAGGCAACCGCCACTATGATGATCGCTGCCAGCGTCGCGCGTGGCAGGAAATGCATCAGCGGCGTGAAGAGCAGCACGGCCAGCCCGACGCCGAGCGCCGTCATCGCCCCGGCGGCCGGGGTGCGTGCGCCCGCGTCGAAATTGACGATGGAGCGCGACAGCCCGCCGGTCACCGGCATCGCCGAGGTCGCCGAGGCGCCGAGATTCGCCGCCCCAAGCGCGACGAGCTCGCGGTCGACATCGATCTTCTGGCGCCGGCGCGCCGCGAGGGTCTGCGCGATGGAAACCGATTCGACATAGCCCACGATCGCGATCATCAATGCGGGCACGGCAAGCGCGGTCATCATGCCCGGTTCCGCGAGCGGCAGCGACAGCGCCGGCATGCCGCGCGGGATCTCGCCCACGATCGCCACCCCTGCCGTGCCAAGCCCGAGCGCCGCCACCGCCGCCGTCGAGACCGCCACCGCCAGGAGCAGCGCCCCGCGCGCCACCAGCGTCGCCGCCTTCGCCCCGAGTCCGACCCTTCGCATCAGCGGCGCGAGCCCCGACCGCGCCCAGAACAGGAAACCGAGCACCGCCGCGCTTAGCGCCAGGGTGGGCAGGTGCAGCCCGCCGATCCCCGATGCAAGCGATGTGACGAGCGCGGGCAGGGTGCTGCCGCCCATCTCGATGCCGGTAAGGTGGCGCAGCTGGCTGCCCGCGATCAGGATGCCGGCGGCGGTGATGAAACCGGAGATCACCGGATGGCTCAGGAAGTTCGCCAGAAAGCCGAGCCGCAGCAGCCCGAGCGCGAGCAGGATCGCCCCCGACAGGAACGCGATGACGAGCGCGGCGAGGTGGTAGCCCGGCGTCCCCTGCGCTGCGACCTCGCCCGCTGCCGCCGCCGTCATCAGTGCGACCACCGCCACCGGCCCCACGGCGAGCTGGCGCGAGCTGCCGAGCAGGGCATAGATGACCAGTGGCAGCATCGCGCCGTAAAGCCCCACCTGTGGCGGCAGCCCCGCGAGCATCGCGTAGGCCATCCCCTGCGGCACCAGCATGATCGTCACCACGATCGCGGCGACGAGATCGCTGGTGAAGCTCTCGCGGTCATAGCCGCGGCCCCATTCGAAGACCGGAAACAGACGGTGCAGCATCGCGAAACTCCCGCGGCGCCGGGGGGCGCCCAGACGGCATATACCCGCTCGCCCATATATATCAAGTCATGAATATATCAGATCGCGCCGCGCTCCGGCTGCGCCAGCGCATCCAGATGCGCGGGCAGGGCGGTGAAGTCGTCGAAGGCGGCGTCATGCGCGATCCGTGCGACGGGCAGGTTGCGGTAACCCCGCGTGAAGAGCACGAAGGGCAGCGCCGCCTCCGTTGCGGTCTGCGCGTCGACTTCGCTGTCGCCCACATAGACCGCTGATTCCGCGCCGAGGCCGTGCACGGCGTGAAACAGCGGCGCCGGATCCGGCTTGCGTTGCGGCAGCGTGTCGCCGCACACGATGATCGGGAAATACGGCGCGAGGCCGAAGTGATCGAGCAGGGCGTGCGTCGGCGCCGTCGGCTTGTTGGTGCACAGCCCGAGCGCCCAGCCTGCGGCCTGCAGCGCGCGCAAGGTCGCCTCGATCCCGGTGAATGGACGCGTAAGGGCGAAGGTTTTCTCGTATGCTACTATGAATGAGCGATAAAGTTCGGCATGAAGTGTGGCGTTCTCGGGCAGGTCGAGGGCCGCCATCATGCGCGCGACGAAGACTTCCGAGCCGTCGCCGAGGAATTCGACGGTCTGCGCATGCGTGATCGCGCCGAGCCCCTGCGCGGCGAGCGCGGCATTGGCGGCGGCGTGAATGTCGGGCGCGCTGTCGACGAGCGTGCCGTCGAGATCGAAGACCGCCGCCCTCACGCCGCCTTCCACTTGATCGAGCAGCCCATCGAGGGCGTCTGTTCGCGCGGGCCTTCGCGGCTGTCGCGCACCATCCGCATCGCCTCGATCAGCTCGCGGCGCGTGTCGGGTCCGGCCGCGCCCTTGCCCGCATCGTCCAGCCGGCCGCGATACTGCAACTCCATCGCGGCGTTGAAGCCGAAGAAGTCCGGCGTGCAGGCCGCGCGCCATTCGCGGGCGACTGCCTGGCTGTCGTCGTGCAGATAGGGGAAGGGGAATCCGTGCTCGCGGGCCATGCGGGCCATGTTCTCGAAGCTGTCATCGGGGTGGGTCGTCGCGTCGTTGGAGCAGATCGCGGCGACGCCGATGCCCATTTCCTGCAGCGCGCGCGCATCGTCGATCAGCCTGTCGAGCACGGCGAGCACATAGGGGCAGTGATTGCAGATGAACATGACCACGGTGCCGTTCTCGCCGCGGATATCGTCGAGGCTGTAGCTTCGCCCGTCGGTGGCGGGCAGGGTAAAGCCCCGCGGGGTCCAGCCGAAATCGCAGATCGGGGTTTGCTTCAAGGCCATGTCGTGGCTCCCTTGGCTTGCGCCGTTCAGGCCATGCGGCCCGCGCCCTTCGCGGCGGCGCTGCGGATTGCGCGGATGTTGTCGCCGTAGACATGCGGCGCGTCAACCGAGCCGCCCCTGAACACCGCCGACCCCGCCACCAGCACATCCGCCCCCGCCGCCGCGGCGCGCGGCGCGGTCTCGGCGGTGATACCGCCATCGATCTCGATATGGACGGGGCGATCCCCGATCATCCTGCGCAGCGCCGCGATCTTGGCGATCTGGCTGTCGATGAAGGCCTGCCCGCCGAAGCCGGGATTGACCGTCATCACGCAGACGAGGTCGATCATGTCGAGCAGATGCGCCACCGGCTCGATCCCGGTGCCGGGGTTGAGCGCGAGCCCGGCCTTCGCGCCCGTGGCCCGGATCGCCTGCAGCGTGCGGTGGATATGCGGGCCGGCCTCGAGATGGGCGGTGATGATGTCGGCGCCCGCCCCGGCGAAGGCCTCGATATAGGGATCGACCGGGGCGATCATCAGATGCACGTCCATCACGGTGCGCACATGCGGCCGGATCGCCTTGCACATGGCGGGGCCGAAGGTGATGTTGGGGACGAAATGCCCGTCCATCACGTCCACATGCACCCAGTCCGCGCCCTCGGCCTCGATGGCACGGCATTCGGCGCCGAAATTCGCGAAATCCGAGGACAGGATGGAAGGGGCGATCTTGATCTGGGACATGGCGGCTCTCCGGCGGCTGCGCAGGCTGCATATCCGCTCGGCGGGGGACGGTCCAGTGCCGCACGGCACGCCAATGTGACCATCCGCCGCGTGACGGCGCGGGCGGTATGCATTACGCCGGAGACATCAAGGAGCTCGCATGTTTGGATTCGACCTGTTCGATGCCGCGCTCATGCCGGCGATGATGATCGCGCTTGCGGCGGGCGGGCTGTCCTTTCTCAGCCCCTGCGTGCTGCCGATCGTGCCGCCCTATCTCGCCTATATGGGCGGGATCAGCATGAACGACCTCGCCGAGCAGGGCCGGGCGAGCCGCAAGGCGATCCTGCCGGCGCTGTTTTTCGTGCTGGGGCTGTCCACGGTGTTCATGATGCTGGGCTTCACGGCGTCGTCGATGGGCAATTTCCTGCTGCGCAACGATGTTCTGTTCGCGCAGATCGCGGGCGTCGTGGTGATCGTGTTCGGGCTGCATTTCGTGGGGGTGTTCCGCATCCCGATCCTCGACCGCGAGGCGCGGCTCGATGCCGGCGAGCGTGGCGGTTCGGCGGTCGGGGCCTATGTGCTGGGGCTGGCTTTCGCCTTCGGGTGGACGCCCTGCATCGGCCCGGTTCTGGGGATGATCCTGAGCATGGCGGCGACGGAATCGGATGTCACGCGCGGCACGGCGCTGCTGGGGGTCTATGCGCTGGGGCTGGGGCTGCCCTTCCTGCTCGCGGCGGTGTTCGTGCAGCGCTCGATGGCGATCATGACGCGGCTCAAGCGGCACATGAAGGTGATCGAACGGTCGATGGGCGTGCTGTTGCTGCTCGTGGGACTGGCCATGGTGACGGGGGCGTTCACCCGGTTTTCCTGGTGGCTTCTGGAGACCTTCCCGGCGATGGCGCTGATCGGCTGATCAGGCGGCGCGCGGGCGCATCGACAGCCAGACCAGCGCCGCGCCCGCCATCACCAGAAACGGCAGCATCGCGAGATTGACGAGCGCCCAGCCCGCTTCCGCCGAGCCGCCCATGCAGTTCATCAGCGTGCCGGAAAACAGCGAGGCGAAGGTCACGCCGCCGAAAACGATCATGTCGTTCATGCCCTGCGCGCGGCCGCGCTCCTCGGGGCGCTGATTGGCCGCGAGCATCGTGGTCGCGCCGATGAAGCCGAAATTCCAGCCGATGCCGAGCAGGATCAGCGCGATGTAGAACTGCGTCAGTTCCACCCCGCTGAGCGCGACGATCCCCGCCGCGGCAAGGATCGCGAGCCCCAGCCCCACCGTGCGCTGCGCGCCGATACGCGCGATGATGTGGCCCGTGAAGAAGGAGGGCGCATACATCGCCAGCACATGCGCCGAGACGATGTTCGCCGCGTCGCTCGTGGCGAAGCCGCAGCCCACCACGGCGAGCGGCGTCGAGGTCATCACGAGATTCATCAGCGCATAGGACACTGTCGCACAGACCACCGATACCGCGATCACCGGCGTGCTCAGAAGCTCGAGCCGCGAGCGCGCGACGGGCGCGTCGGCCCGGGGCACAGGTGGCTTGGGGATGTCGAGAAACGCGAACAGGAACACGCCACCCAGATTGAGCGCGATCACCGCGAGATAGGTGCCCAGAAACGGGATCAGCATGCTCTCGGCGGTGACGTTGACGATCTGCGGGCCGATCACCGCGGCGAGCAGCCCGCCCGCCATCACGTAGGAGATCGCCTTGGGCCGGAACGCATCCGAGGCCGTGTCGGCGGCGGCGAAGCGGTAGAACCCCTGCGTGGACATGTACATGCCGGTAAACAGCGAGCCGAGCAGGAACAGCTCGAAGGAGGCGCGCCAGAGCCCGTAGGCCGCGATCGCCGCGCCCAGCGTGCCGCCCATGGTGCCGAGGATGAACCCCGCGCGCCGGCCGTAACGCTGCATGAAGGCCGCAAGTGGCGTCGCGGTGAGCATCGAGCCGAGCACGATCAGCGAGATCGGGAGCGTCGCCCAGCACACATTCGCCGCGAGGCTCTGCCCGGCCAGCCCGCCCACGGTGAAGATCATCGGCATCTGCGCGCCCAGGATCGCCTGCGCGGCGATCAGGACGGTCACGTTGCGCTTCGCGCGGCGGTCGGTCGGGGCGGCTGTCGCGGCGGTTTCGCTCATGGCGCCTTGGGTAGCGTCCCGCGCCGGCAAGGGGAAGGGCAAAGCCGGTGCGCGGCGGGTTGGCGCGCGGGAGCAGGGGGGATAGCCTGCGCGCATGGATGAACGGATCATCGAGACGGAAGACTGCGTCGCCGAGGGCGCCGCGTGGCTCGCCGGGCAGGAGCCGCGCTTTGCCGGAGCGCTGGCGCTGACCGGGCCGCTGCCGCTGCGCCGGCGCCCGGACGGGTTCGCGGCGCTGATGGGCGCGATCGTGAGCCAGCAGGTCAGTGTCGCGGCCGCCAGCGCGATCTGGGCGCGGCTGGAGGCGGCGGGGCTGACCGATCCGGCCCGCATCGCCGCCGCGGACCCAGAGGACCTGCGCACGGCCGGGCTGTCGCGCCAGAAGGTGCGCTATGTCACGGCGCTGGCCGGAGCGGGGATCGACTACGCCGCGCTTCGCCGCGCGCCCACCGAGCAGGTCGTCGCCGAGCTTACCGCCGTGCCCGGCATCGGGCGCTGGACGGCGGAGATCTACGCGATGTTTTCGCTGGGTCGGGCGGATGTCTTCGCGCCGGGCGATCTCGCCTTGCAGGAGTCGGCGCGGATGCTGTTCGCGCTCGAGGCCCGCCCGCGCGAGGCGGCGCTGCGCGAGATGGCGCGGGGCTGGTCGCCCTGGCGCGCGGTTGCGGCGCGGCTCCTGTGGGCCTATTACCGCGTGGACAAGGGACGCGAGGGGATCGCATGACGACGACGCTGAAGGCGGGGCGCCGCGCCGCGCGCTCGGGCACGACGAAGAGCGTGGTGGTGTTCCTGCACGGCTACGGGGCCGACGGGGCGGACCTGCTCGGCCTCGCCGATCCGCTCTCGGCGCACCTGCCCGACACCGTCTTCCTCGCCCCCGACGCGCCCGAGCGCTGTGCTGGCAACCCGTTCGGCTACCAGTGGTTCCCGATCCCGTGGATGGACGGCTCGGACGAGGCCGCGGCCGCGGCGAGCCTTGCGACCTCGACGCGCGCGCTCGACGCCTATCTCGACACGGTGCTCGACTCCGAGGGCATCACGCCGGCGCAGCTCGGCGTGATCGGTTTTTCGCAGGGCACGATGATGGCACTGCAGGTGTTGCCGCGGCGGGCCGAGCCGGTGGCTGGGATCGTCGGCTTCTCGGGGCGGCTGCTGGCCCCCGAACGCCTTGCCGCCGAGACGGTGAGCCGTCCGCCGGTACTGCTCGTCCATGGCGATGCCGACGAGATCGTGCCGCCCGCCTCGATGCCCGATGCCGCCGCCGCGCTCGAGGCGGCGGGCTTCAGCGTGCGCACGCGGGTCTCGGAGGGAATCGGCCACGGCATCGCCCCCGACGGGCTGGGTGCTGCGCTCGGCTTCCTGCGCGAGGTCCTGCCGGGCTGACCCGGCACAGGGCCGGACCGGCTTGCGCGCCGGGACTGCGGACCGTGCGATGATGCTGCGCGTCCGGTGCCCTTGACCGCTTGGGGCAAGCCTGTAAGGTCTGAGCCGGGGCACAGACCCGGCCGCACCCGGCCTCGCACCGGTGCCGCGGCAGCAAAGAAAGCGGCGCGCCGGATCGCGCCAGGCCAACAGGGGGATACCATGACCAGCAAGCACATGCGCCGCGCGGCGCACGGATCCGCGGGCACCGGGGCGAGCGCAACGATCGGCGGGCTCGCGGCGCTCGTTCTCGCCACCGGCGGTGCCATGGCCGACGAGCCGCAGCACGGCGGCACGCTCAACGTGATCCTCGATCCCGAGCCGCCGATGCTGATTCTCGGGATCAACCAGCAGGCGCCCACCCAGAAGGTCGCGGGCAAGATCTACGAAAGCCTGCTGCGCTACGATTTCGACCTCGAGCCGATGCCGAGCCTCGCCCGGGAATGGGACATCTCCGATGACGGGATGACCTACACCTTCCATCTGCAGGAAGGCGTGACATGGCATGACGGCGAGCCCTTCACCGCCCATGACGTGGTCTTCACCGCCACCGAGTTCCTGCCCGAGACGCATCCGCGCGCCGGCTCCAATTTCCGCCATGTCGAGAGCGTCGAGGCGCCCGACGATCACACCGTCGTCTTCGAGCTCGATACGCCCTATCCGGCCTTTATCCTCGCCTTCGAGGTCGCTTCCTTCCCGATCATGCCGGCGCATATCTACGAAGGCACCGACTTCAACGACAACGAGATGAACGACCAGCCCATCGGCACCGGACCCTTCGTCTTCGACAGCTGGAGTCGCGGCGACGTCATCCGCCTGGCGCGCAACGACGACTACTGGCAGGAGGGTCTGCCCTATCTCGACGGGATCAATTTCCGGATGGTCCCCGATGCCGCCTCGCGCGCACTGGCGCTCGAGTCGGGCGATCTGGACATGAGCTCGTTCAACAACATCGAGCCCTTCGATGTGCCGAGGCTCGAGGAGCTGCCGCATCTCGAGGTGATCACCGACGGCTACGAGATCGCCGCGCCGCTGGCCTGGATCGAGATCAACCATCGCGTCGAGCCGCTCGACGATCCGCGTTTTCGCCAGGCGATGCTCTACGCGCTCGACCGCGAATTCATCCGCGACAACATCTTCATGGGGCTCGGGCGCATTCCCACCGGCCCGATCAACTCGGTCACGGTCGAGTATTCCGACAATGTCCATATCTACGAGCACGACCCCGAGCGCGCCGTGGAACTGATGGAGGAGATGGGCCTCGAGCCGGATGATGACGGCAACTATGCCGAGGTGGAGCTGCTGCCGCTGCCTTACGGCGAGACCTTCACGCGGCTGTCGGAATACATCTCGGAAACGCTCGGGGATGTGGGCATCGACGTTACCCTGCGCAGCACCGACTCGGCCGGCTGGGCGGACCGTGTCGCGAACTGGAACTACGAGCTGACCAAGAACTTCGTCTACCAGTACGGCGATCCGGCGCTCGGCGTCTCGCGCACCTATGTGTGCGACAATATCCGCGAGGGGGTGCTGTTCTCGAACACCATGGGCTACTGCAACGAGCGCGTGGACGAGCTCTTCGCCGCCGCCGCCACCGAGAACGACCCGGACGAGCGCGCGGCGATGTATGAGGAAGTCCAGCAGATCCTCGTGGACGAGCTGCCGGTGATCTGGCTGCTGGAGATGGAATTCCCCACCATCGTCAATACCCGGGTGCAGAACGCCACGACCACGGCCATCGGGGTCGCCGACACCTTCGCGGATACCTGGATCCGCGAGTGATGCCCGCCGCGGGGGGCACGCGCCCCCCGCAGTCCCGCCCGATGCGCCGGAGTGCCCCATGGCCTGGCTGAGCCTGTTCCTCGTGCGACGCCTGCTGAAGGCCGCGGGAATCCTGTTCGTCATCGTGCTGATCAATTTCGCGCTGATCCGTGCCGCGCCGGGGGATCCGGCCACGGTGATGGCCGGCGAGGCCGGCGCGGGGGATGCGGAATACGTCGAGCGCCTGCGCGAACGCTTCGGCCTCAACGAGCCGCTGCACACGCAGATGTTCGTCTATGTCACCAACGTCTTCCAGGGCGATCTGGGCTTTTCCTACCGCCAGAACCAGCCGGTGATGGGCCTGATCCTCGAGCGGCTGCCGGCCACGCTGCTGCTCACCGTGACCGCCTTCGTGTTCGCGCTGGCTATGGGGATCCTGCTGGGCACGCTGGCGGCGGCCAATGTCGGGCGATGGAGCGACACGGCGATCACGACGCTGGCGCTGATAAGTTACGCGACACCGCTCTTCTGGCTGGGCCTGATGCTTATCCTGCTGTTCAGCGTGCAGCTCGGATGGCTGCCCAGCTTCGGCTACGAATCCACCGGGCGCGACTACGAGGGGCTGGCGCGCGCGCTCGACGTGGGGCGGCATCTCGTCCTGCCGGTCCTGACGCTGGGGCTGTTCTACATGGCCGTCTATACCCGGCTCGCGCGCTCCTCGATCCTCGAGGTGCACGAGATGGATTTCGTCAAGACCGCCCGGTCCAAGGGGGTGAGCGAGCGCAACGTGATGGTCCGGCACATCCTGCGCAACGCGCTCCTGCCGGTGATCACCTTCGCCGGCTTTCAGGCCGGGCACCTGATCGGCGGCTCGATCCTCGTGGAGACGGTCTTCGCCTGGCCCGGGATCGGCCGGCTCGCCTTCGACGCGCTCATCCAGCGCGACTACCAGGTGCTGCTCGGCGTGTTCGTCGTCACCTCGGTGCTGGTGCTTGCCTTCAACATCGTCACCGACCTGATCTACACCCTCATAGACCCCCGCATCGAGGTGAGCTGAGATGAACAGGGAGTTCTGGAGCGCCTTCGCAAGCAACCGCGGCGCGGTGATCGGGCTCGTCTTCCTCGTGCTGATCATCATCGTGGCCGCCAGCGCCCACCTGATCTACCCGGTCAGCCCGTGGTCGATGGGCAATCCTCCGTTTCAGCCGCCGCTTGCGGGCGGCCCCTTTCTCGGCACGGACACTCTGGGGCGCGATGTCGCCGCCGGGGTGGTGCACGGGGCGCGCGTGTCGCTGCTGATCGGGCTCGTCTCCTCGCTCGCGGCGCTCCTGATCGGGGTGACGCTGGGCGCGGTCGCGGGGTATTTCGGCGGCTGGGTGGATGACGCGATCATGCGCTTTACCGAGCTTTTCCAGACCATCCCCAACTTCGTGCTCGCCGTGGTGCTCGTGGCGATCTTCACGCCCTCGATCGGCAGCCTCGTCGCGGCCATCGCGATCGTGAGCTGGCCACCGCTCGCGCGCCTGACGCGGGGGGAGTTCCTGAGCCTGCGCTCGCGCGAATTCGTGCTCGCCGCGGTGACGACGGGCCAGTCCACGCCGCATATCATCCTGCGCGAGATCCTGCCCAACTCGCTCTCGCCGATCATCGTCGCCGCCTCGCTCACCGTGGCGACGGCGATCCTGCTCGAAAGCGCGCTGAGCTTTCTCGGCCTCGGCGATCCCAACGTGATGAGCTGGGGCTACCAGATCGGGGCGGCGCGCACCGTGATCCGGCAGGCCTGGTGGATGAGCTTCTTTCCCGGCATCGCCATCCTGATCACGGTGCTGGCGATCAATCTCGTGGGCGAGGGGCTCAACGACGCCCTCAATCCCAAGCTCGCACGCAAGGGGCGGGGCTGATGGCGGCGCCGGTGGTCGAACTCTCGGGGCTCAGCGTCGCGCTTCCGGCGGGTGCCGAGCGGCCGCTTGCGGTGGAGGATGTCAGCTTCACTGTGGAGGCCGGGGAGATCCTGTGCGTGGTGGGAGAGTCCGGCTCGGGCAAGTCGATGATCGCGCATGCGATCATGGGGCTTCTGCCGGCGCCGCATGTGCGCGTGTCGGGCGGGCAGGCGCGGTTGCAGGGCGAGGATCTCCTGGCCATGTCGCCCCGGCGCCAGCGCGCGGTGCGCGGCACCGGCATGGGCATGATCTTCCAGGAGCCCATGACCTCGCTCAACCCGCTGATGCGCGTGGGCGACCAGATCGACGAGACGCTGCGCCTTCACACGCCGCTGTCGCCGCGCGAGCGGGTGGAGCGGGTGATCGAGCTTCTGGACGATGTCGGCCTGCCGAACCCGCGCGAGCTGCGCCGCAGCTACCCGTTCAGCCTGTCGGGCGGGCAGCGCCAGCGGGTGATGATCGCCATCGCGCTCGCCGTGGAGCCCGCGCTTCTGATCGCGGACGAGCCGACCACCGCGCTCGATGTCACCACCCAGAAACAGATCCTCGACCTGATCGCCGCGATGCAGAAGCGATCGGGGATGGGGGTGATCTTCATCACCCATGATTTCGGCGTCGTCGCCGAGATCGCGGACTCCGTCGCGGTGATGCAGGACGGCCGCTGCGTGGAATACGGCTCCGCCGAGCAGGTGCTCAACAAGCCGCGCCACGCCTACACCCGCGAGCTGATCCGCGCGGTGCCCCATGACATCATCTACCGCCCCGATTTCGACCCGGGCGCGGAGCCCGGGATCCTGCAGGCCGAGGGGGTGCGCAAGGTCTTTCATGTGGGTGGCGGGATGTTCCGCAAGGGGCGGGAACTCGTGGCCGCGGATGATGTCTCGCTCGACATCCATCGCGGCGAGACCGTGGGCGTGGTGGGCGAATCGGGCTCGGGCAAGTCGACGCTGGGGCGGTGCATCGTGGGCCTGCACCGGGCCGATGGCGGGCAGATCCTGTTTCGCGATCACGACCTCGCGCGGCTCAGCCGCCGTCAGTTCCGCCCCATCCGGCGCCATGTCCAGATGGTGTTCCAGGATCCCTACGCCTCGCTCAACCCGCGCTACCGGGTGGCCGACATCATCGCGCAGGGGCCGGTCGCCTTCGGCACCCCGCGTGCCGAGGCGCGGGCGCGGGCGGAGGAGCTTCTCGAACTCGTCGGCCTCGATGCCTCCGCCGCGCGGCGCTACCCGCATCAGTTCTCCGGCGGGCAGCGCCAGCGCATTTCCATCGCGCGCGCGCTGGCGCTCGACCCCGATCTTCTGATCGCGGACGAGCCGGTCTCCGCGCTCGATGTCTCGGTGCAGACGCAGGTGCTCCGGCTTCTGGACGAGATCCGCCGCAGGCTCGGCCTCGCGATGCTGTTCATCACCCATGACCTGCGCGTCGCCGCCCAGGTCTGTGACCGCATCGCGGTGATGAAGGAAGGCCGGATCGTGGAGCTGGGCACCTGCCGCGAGGTCTTCGGCGCCCCGAAGCACGAGTATACCCGCACTCTCCTAGACGCGATTCCGGGCAAGGACTGGGAGATCCGCCCGGAAACCTGGGACGACCCAGACCCCGACACGCCCGCGCGCTGACCCGGGCGCGAGAGTTGCCGCGCGCAACGGCAACGGCGCGCGCGGTGCCTCGGGGGGCGTGCCGGCGCCCAAATTTTGGGCAATGGTGACCGAAATCGTGGCTTTCGCGAGGGGTTCCGGTATGTAGACTTGCGGCTCGCGGGCGCCACGGCGCCGGACAACAGCAAGGGGGGGAGACCGCATGGATCGTCGCACGTTCCTGAAGACATCGACCATTGGCACCACGGCCGCAGCGGCGACGGGGCTGGCCGCGCCGGCGGTGGCGCAGGGGCGCACCTCGATGGTGATCGTATCGAGCTGGCCGCGGGACTTTCCCGGCATCGGCACCGGCGCGCAGCGCCTCGCCAGCGCCATCGAGGACGCCACCGACGGCGCCATCGAGACGGAATACTACGCCGCGGGCGAGCGCGTGGGCGCCTTCGACGTGTTCGACGAGGTCTCCTCGGGCAACGCGCAGGCCTACCACTCGGCCGACTATTACTTCCAGGGCGTGCACCCCGCCTTCGCCTACATCACCTCGGTGCCGTTCGGGCTGACCGCGCTCGAGCAGAACGCCTTCATCCATTACATGGGCGGGCAGGAGCTTTGGGACGAGCTCGGCGACGAATACGGGCTCAAGGGCCACCTTGCCGGCAACACCGGCTGCCAGCCCGGCGGCTGGTTCAACACGGAAATCAACAGCCCGGAGGATTTCCGCGGGCTGAACTTCCGCGTCCCGGGCATCGGCGGCGACATGATGACCAATCTGGGGGTCTCGGTGGTGTCGCTGCCCGCCGGCGAGATCTACGAGGCCTTCATCTCGGGGGCGATCGACGCGGCCGAGTTCGTCGGGCCCTGGAACGACTACTACCTCAATTTCCACGAGGCGGCGCGCTACTTCTACAATCCCGGCCCGCAGGAGCCGGGGGCGGCGATCTCGTTTTCCATGAACAAGGAATGGCTCACCAGCCTGCCGGCGTGGCAGCAGAAGGCGATCGAGGCCTGCTGTCACATGGAAAACGACCGCATGATGGCGGAGTACAACGCCAATAACGGGCGCTACCTCGCCCGCCTGATCGAGGAGCACGGCATCGAGACGCGCACATTCAACGACGACGTCTTCGACGCCTTCGGGCGGGCCTCCGACGAGGTCTTCGAGCAGGTGCGCCAGCACTCCGATCTCGCCAACCGCATGCACGAGGCGTTCGTCGCCGCACGCGCCGATGCCGGGGGCTGGCTCAACATCTCCGAGACGGCCTTCCTGCAGCAGCGCAACCGCGTGCTCGGCATCTGACACCGCCCGCGCATCCTGACGGGGCGTGCCGCCACCTTGCGGCGCGCCCCGCAACATCATCACCTCGCAGGAGTGACGGCCGGCATGGCACAGGCCGCGATGCGCGATCCGTTCGGGTTCGCCCTCAGGCTCTTCGCCTGGGGGACCGTGACCGTGACCGGCGCGCTCATCCTCGAGGCGTATCTCGTCTTCTGGCTGGGGCAGGCGGGCGCGTCGGCGCTCGGCGCGGGCGGCACGGCTGCGGCGGCGGGCTATGCGCTGGCGGTGCTCGGTGCCGTCGGCCTGACGCTGCGCGGCGCGGCGGATCCTGTCCATGACGAGAGCGCGCGGATCTCGGCGCTGGTGCGGTATCTGGCGCGGGGGGCGTTCTTTGCGGTGCTGTTCGTGGGGATCGGCGATGCGCTGGTGTCCTTCCTGCGCATCGAGGCGGCGCTCGCCGGGCTGGTCGGGCCCGAAATCGCCTCCGATCTTGGCCGCACGAGCTGGCGCGGGGCCAATCTGCACATGCCGCTCGCCGCCGCGGGCTTCGTGGCGGCGCTGTTCACGCGCACGCTCGGTTTCATCTGGCTCGCGCTCATGGTGGTGCTGGCACAGCTCGCGCTGGTGATCGGACGTTTCGTCTTCTCCTACGAGCAGGCCTTCATGAGCGACCTCGTGCGGATGTGGTATTCGGCGCTGTTCCTGTTCGCCTCGGCCTTCACCCTGGCCGAGGACGGCCATGTGCGCGTCGATATCTTCTACTCGGCGATGCGCATGCGCAGCCGCGCGCTCGTCAACGGCCTCGGCGCGGTGGTTCTGGGCATGCCGATGTGCTGGATCATCCTGATCTACGGCACCTCGACGAGCGCGAGCCAGATCGTCGGCCCGTTCCTGCGCTTCGAGCAGAGCCAGCAGAGCTACGGCATGTTCACGAAATACCTGCTCGCGGTCTATCTCGGCGTCTTCGCGGTCACGATGCTGTTCCAGTTCGCCGCGCTGGTGCTGCGCTCCTATGCGGAATGGCGCGCCGAGCCGGGCGCGGTGACGGATTTCGAGCGCCGCGCCGCCCGGGCCGAGACGGGATACTGAGCGATGGAGCTCGTGTTCCTCGGCCTGCTCTTTGCGGTGCTCATCATCGTGCTGGGGGTCGGCTTTCCGGTGGCCTTCGCGCTGCCCGGGGCGGGGATCCTGACCATCGGCCTCGCGGCAGGGGCGGGATGGCTGTTCACGGGCAACGCCAACAGTTACTTCCTGTCGGGCGGCGCGGTCGAGTGGATCAGCGCCGGGGTGACCAATTTTCGCGGCATCTACTGGGAGGCCGACCGCGATACGCTCATCGCGGTCCCGCTCTTCGTGTTCATGGGCATCATGCTGCAGCGTTCGCGCATCGCCGAGGACCTGCTCGTGACGATGGCCAAGCTGTTCGGCGCGCTGCCCGGCGGGCTCGGCATCTCCGTCGTGGTGGTGGGGGCGCTGCTGGCGGCGACCACCGGCGTGGTCGGTGCGACGGTGGTGGCGATGGGGCTCATTTCGCTGCCGGCGATGATGCGCAACAACTACTCGCAGCCGCTGGCGACCGGCACGATCCTGTCCTCGGGCACGCTGGGCCAGATCATCCCGCCCTCGATCGTGCTCATCATCCTGGCCGATCAGCTCTCCTCGGCCGTCGACCAGGCCGCGCAGCTGCGCACGCAGGAATTCCGCGATGCCACGGGCGAGTTCGCGATGCCCTCGCAGTTCGGCGTCACCCCCACCAGCGCGGGCGACATGTTCATGGGCGCGCTGGTACCGGGGCTCGTCCTGGTGGGGCTCTATGTCGCCTATATCCTGGTCTTTGCGATCCTGCGCCCCAGGAGCGCGCCCTCGGTTCCGATCGAGGGGCGGCTGGATGCGGCCTTCTGGCTCACGGTGTTCTTCAACACGGTGCCGCCGCTGGTGCTCATCGTGCTGGTGCTCGGCTCGATCATCACCGGGGTTGCCACCGTGACACAGGCCGGCGCGGTGGGCGCGGCGGGGGCCGTGGTGATGGCCGGCTACAAGCTCCATGCGGGCCGCGCGCGCTATCTGCCGGCAACGCTCGTCATCGCCGCGCTTGTCGCGATCTACGGGCTGCAGGGGCTGTTCGAGCTCAATGTCCGGCGCATGGAGACGGATCGCGACGTGCTCGGGGTGTGGCTCGCCGCGCTGGCCGTGGCGGTGCTGCTCGTCGGGCTCGGCTGGAGCGGCTGGCGCACGCTGCGCATCGAGAACACCCTGCGCATGGTGATGACCGAGACGGCCAAGACCGCGTCGCTGGTGTTCATCATCCTGCTCGGCGCGGCGATGCTGATCTCGGCGTTTCGCGCCTTCGGCGGCGAGATCCTCGTGACGGACTATCTCTCGACGCTGCCCGGCGGCTTCTGGGCGCAGTTCTTCGTCGTGATGGCGGTTATCTTCCTGCTGGGGTTCTTTCTCGACTTCATCGAGATCGCCATCGTGGTGGTGCCGATCGTCGCGCCGATCCTGCTGATGAACCCGGAGGCCAATGTCACCGCGGTCTGGCTCGGGGTGATGATCGGGCTCAACATCCAGACCTCGTTCCTCACCCCGCCGTTCGGCTTTGCGCTGTTCTATCTGCGCGGGGTGGCGAGCTCGACGGTGAAGACGCTGGCGATGTACAAGGGCGTGGTCCCCTTCATCGCGCTGCAGCTGCTCGCGCTGGTGATCGTCGGATTCAATCCCGCGATGGTCAATTATGTACCCACGCGCATGTCGCTTCTGTCCGAGCAGGCGCCGCCGCCGCGCAATCCGCGGCTGCAGCCCTGTGTCGAGGAGTATCTCATGCGCGAGCTGCCCGCGCGCGAGGCCGCCATCCGCGAGAGCATGGACGATGTCGCGACCGCCGATCATGGCGCGCTGCCCGAGGATGCGGCGCGCGATGTCGCCGAGGCGCTCGAGGGGTACGACGCGAGCTTTGGCCACATGCGCGAACTCGTCGCCGCGCGCGACGCGGTGCAGGCCGCCGCGCCCGAATACCGGCCGCTGCACCGCGAAGTCTCGCGGATCCGGCGCGAGACGGCGGGCCTCGAAACGCGCATCGAGGCCGCGCGCGACCAGATGCGCGACTTTCGCGGCGACACCCCCGAGGCGGTGGCCGGGCGCGAACGGCTGCAGGCGCGCATCGCCATGCTCGAGTCGGAGCGCGACGCGCTCGAGCAGGAGCGCCCCGAGGGCTGGGAGGCGGCGCGCGACGCGTTCCGCGCTCTCACCGATGCCGAGCAGGAGGCGCGCATTGCCTATCAGCGCAGCGCCGACGCCAGCTATGCCGTCTTGCGCGACCTCGTGGCGGAAATCCGCGCCGGTGACGACCTCGCCGAGATCGAGTCGCGCATCGCGGCGATGGCGGACTGGATCACGGCCGTCGAAGGCGGGACGCTCGCGGCGGAGGAGGCGGTGGAACGGATCCGGATCGTCGAGCGCGACCTGCGCGAGATCGCCGGCACGCAGGGGCTTCAAGCGGAGCTTCAGAACCTGCGCCGCGCGCTCGACGGCGCCACGCCGGATCCGCAGGCCGCATCGGGGCATCTGGAGGCAACCCGCGCGGAGCTTGCGGGCGAGATCGCCTGGCGCAGCGCGGCGCAGGACGCGATCCTCGATCCGCTCGCCGCCCTCGAGGCCGAAACCCGCGATACCCTGGGCCTGCGCGAGCAGCCGCGCCTCGCCCGCGAGCAGGCGCTCGATGTCGCGGCCTGCATGTCCGGGCACCGCGACATCTCGCTCTATTTCTGAGAGGGACTCGCGGCACCGCGCCGGTCAGGCCGGCGGCGCGGGCGGCAGGCGCGGCCGCTCGCGCAGCAGCAGGACAGCGAACCACGCCGCGGCGGTGAGCGACGGCAGCGCCGCGACGAGGAACATGACCCCCGGCCCCTGCGCCGCGGCGAGCAGCCCCGCGAGCGCCGGGCCGATCACGCTGCCCGCCGCGACGCTGAGCAGCGCGGCGGTAAAGCCGAGCGTGCTGCGCCCGGGAAACAGCCGCACGCTCCAGAACGAGAACACCGCGCTGACCATCATGATGGCCATGCCATGCAGCCCCGACGCGGCGATCACTGCGCTCCAGGAAGTGGGCGCAATCCCGATCAGCACGAGCGACAGCGCCCCCGACGAGAAGATCAGGCAGAACAGCGCGGCCAGGCCGATCCGCGCCTCGAGCCGCCCGGTCAACAGGCCGAGCACGCCGAACACGCCGTATCCCAGGAAGATCACGACCGACGCGACCGAATCCGCGAGCCCCGGCAGCCCGCCCGCCGCCACCACGCGGTCGGCGGCGAAGGACAGGAAGACGGCATTCGTCATCCCGAAGCAAAGCGCGGTGGCATAGAGCGGCATCACCTCGCGGCGCAGAAGATGCGATTCGCTCGCCGCGTGCGCCGGTTCGGGCGCCGGTTCGATCGGTGCGGAAATGCCGGCCCCGCCGCTGTCATGGAGCGGACCCCGCGCCGGCGCCGCCCATCCGCCCGGCGGCAGCCCCGTCACCGCGAACCCCGTCAGCGCGACGCTGCTGACCGCGAAGCCGATCCACGCACCGCGCCAGTCGAAAACCCCCTCGATCACGAGGAAGGCAAGCACCGCGGCGCCGGCGACCCCGAAGGTCGTCCCGGTCGAGATCACCGAGAGCGCGGTGGGGCGCGCCTCGGGGGCGATGATGCGCTCGGCCGCGTCGTTGAAGGGTGCCCAGCAAAGTCCGGCGCTGCTGCCCGCAAGCGCGATCCCGATGGCCAGATGCATCGGCGTGAACGCCGCCGCGACGATGACGAACCCGACGAGCGCGCAGATCGCGCCGGTCACGACCGAGGCGCGCGCGCTGTAGTGGCGCGCCATGCCGGCCGAGGCGAGAAGCCCCACGAGGAACGCCAGAAAGCCGCCGCTCGCGATCAGCCCGGCTGTTGCCGTCGTGAGGGCGAAATCCTCCCGGAAGGCGGGCAGGAACAGGCCGAAACCCATCCTGCCGGGGCCGAAGGTCACGGCCGTGGCCACGAATCCGGCCGCCGTCAGGCGCATGGCGCGTGTCATTGTCCCCGGCCCCTCGTTGCGTTCGCAAGAACCGCCTGCGGATTGCCGGCCGCAGGGGGGGGCGTCATTCCGCTCGCCCCGGCTGCACCTATCCTCTCCGGCGGCCGAATCAAATCGGGAATCCTGCGCGGGGGGCTGCCTGCACCGTTTCGGGGGTGACGGCGCGCGCGCATGGCGCGGCGCGTTCTGGTAGACTCGGAGCGCTGTGGCGCGGTTGCGCCGGCAGAGCGGTCCAGGTGAAGAGTGGAGGATCCGATGAGTGAAGGTGTCTACAAGATCGTCGAGGTGGTCGGGGTGAGCGAGAAGTCGTGGGAGGATGCGGGCCGCAAGGCCGTCGAGACGGCATCGGACTCGATCCGCGACCTGCGCGTGGCCGAGGTGGTAAAGCTCGACATGAAGGTCGAGGACGGCAAGGTCGCCGCCTTCCGCGCCCGCGTGTCGCTGTCGTTCAAGTACCAGCACTGACCCGCGCGGTCGCGGGGCGGCGATCCGGGTTCAGGACTCCGCGATCTCGATGCGATCGGCAATCTCCGGGGCGACGAGCCCGGCATGCAGGGCGAGCAGAACAAGCTTCGCGTCGGGCGAGTCGCCGCTGTCGATCGCCGCCGCAAGGCGCTGCTCGGCCCGCTCCGCCGCGGTGGCGCTGGCGGACTCGAGGAAGGTCGCGCGGCCATGCATGCAGTAGGCCAGAAGCTCGGCCGCATCGCCGCAGGCTGCATCATGGCCGCGCCGCCGCGCATCCTCCCTGAGCAGCCGCACGATGGTCAGCTTGACGGCATCGGGCACGAGCAGCGGATGCAGTCCGTGCGCGCGCAGCGCGTCATCGAGCGCCTGCAGCGCGGGGGAGCGGCCGAACAGCTTGAAGAAACCCAGCATGCGCCAAGACTAACAGGTCCTGCGCGCGGCTCCACCGTGATCTGCATCCGCGCTCACGGCGGCGCAACATGACGCCATTCCTGCGCCGTGGCGGAAGCGTGCACCGCCTCGACGAGCTGCTGGACGCGCAGACCCTTGTCGAAGCCGAACGGCTCGGGCGCGCCCGCGAGCGCCTCGGCAAACCCCGCGATCTCGATGGCCTTGAGATCGTTGAAGCCGAGCTGGTGACCCGGGGCGGGGCAGAAACGTGCATAAGGCGGATGTTCGGGGCCGGCCATGATGGTGCGAAAACCCCGCTGCCCGCCGGCATCCCCGCTATCGTAGAATTGAAGCTCGTTGAGGCGCTCGCCCGTGAAGGCGAGGGCGCCCTGTGTGCCATGGATCTCGAAATCATGGCGCATCTTGCGCCCCGTGGCGACCCAGCTTGCCTCGATGAGGCCGGGCACATTGCCGCCAAGGCGCAGGAAGGCGCGCGCCACGTCATCCACCGCGACGCGGCGCGGGCCGTCCGCGCCCGGGCGCTCGGCGATCACGGTCGCGGTATCGCCCATCACGGCCGTGATGGGGCCGAGCAGGAATTCGGCGGTGGCGAGCGCATGGCTGCCCAGATCGGCCATCGCCCCGCCGCCCGCGGGATCGTGGCGAAACGACCACGGCGCCGCCGGGTCGGCCATGTAATCCTCCGCATGCTGGCCGCGATAGGACAGGATATCACCGAGCGCACCGCCGGCGATCATCTCGCGCGCCAGCCGCAGGACGGGATTCGCAAGGTAGTTGAATCCCAGCTGCGTGACGACCCCCGCCGCGGCGGCGGCCTCGGCCATTTCGCGCGCCTCGGCGGCTGTCGGGGCGAGGGGCTTTTCGCAATAGACATGCTTGCCGGCGGCGATCGCCGCGAGCGCCATCTCGCGATGCAGCGCGTTGGGCGCGGTGATGTCGATCACGTCGATGGCCGGATCGTCGATCAGGCTGCGCCAATCGCCCGTGGCACGCTCGATCCCGAAGGACCGGCGCGCGGCCTCGGCCGCCTCGGTGGTGACATCGGCCACCGCCTCGAGCCGCAGCCGCACCGGCATCTCGAAGGCCCGCGAGGCTGTGGCGAAGCCGAGCACATGAGTGCGCCCCATGAAGCCCGTGCCGATCAGGCCGACCCTGTAGTCGCGCATGCCGCCCCCTTCAGACCGTGCCGCCGAGCGAGCCCTCGAGCTCGGCGAGCTCCTCGCCGCCGGCCATCATGTCCTGCAGCTCCTCCGGGCTGATCTCGCCGCGCGACGCAGTGCCGAGCGTCCGGCCGCGGTTGAGCACCGTGAAGCGATCGCCCACGGCATGCGCGTGGCGCACGTTGTGCGTGATGAACACGACCGCGACGCCGCGCTTGCGCACCGCGTCGATGGTGGCGAGCACGTTCGAGGTCTGGCGCACCCCGAGCGCCGAGGTCGGCTCGTCGAGGATCAGCACCCTGGCGCCGAAATAGGCCGCGCGTGCGATGGCGACGGTCTGGCGTTCGCCGCCCGAGAGCGTGCCCACGGCCTGATCGGGGCCGCGCAGGCGGATGCCGAGCCGGGCCATCTCCTCCATCGTGACACGATTGGCGTAGTCGTGATCGAAGAAGGGGATGCCGAGGACGCGCTTTTGCGGCTCGTTGCCCATGAAGAAATTGCGCGACACCGACATCAGTGGGATCATCGCAAGATCCTGATAGACGGTGGATATCCCCGCCGCGATCGCCACGCGCGGATCGGCGAAGCGCACCGGCGCGCCCTCGAAGCGGATCTCGCCCTTCGAGGGCTGATGCACGCCGGACATCACCTTGATGAAGGTGGACTTGCCCGCGCCATTGTCGCCCAGAAGGCAGTGGCACTCGCCGGGATGCACCGACAGCGACACCCCGGCCAGCGCGATCACGGGGCCGAAATGCTTCTCGATGTCGCGCAGTTCGATGATCGGCTCGCTCATCTCACCTCTCCCCCGTGATCATCTGTCGGATATAGGTGTTCAGGATCACGCCCATGAGCAGGATCACCCCGAGAAAGACCCGAAACAGCGAGCTCTCCGCACCGGCGAAATAGAGCCCCTGCTGGACGATCCCGAAGATCAGCGCCCCCATCGCCGCGCCGATGACCGAGCCGTAGCCGCCCGTCAGCAGCGCACCGCCGATGACCACGCAGATGATCGCCTCGAGCTCCTTGAGCAGGCCGCGATCCGCCGCTGCCGAGCCGAACTCCATCACCTGCGCCGCGGCGAAGACCGTCGCGCAGAAGGCGGTGAACATGAACATCAGGATCTTCACGCGGTTGACGGGCACGCCGGCATAGCGCGCGGCCTGCGCGTTGCCGCCGGCGGCATAGATCCAGTTGCCGAAGCGGGTGCGCGTGAGCAGCAGATGCGCGAACACGATGAGCGCGACCGCCCAGACGATCATCATCGGCACCCCCTGCACCAGCGGCTGGCCAGCGCGGGTGCCGGAGGTGTAGACATCCAGCAGCCCGATATCCGCGAACCACTGGAACAGCCCCTGAAACGCCACGCCGCCGAACACCGCCCCGAGCCAGTCGCCCTCGCCGGCCTGGCCGACGCCGCTGATGATGGTGCGGTTCGTGGTCAGGATCGACAGCCAGATCGTCAGCCCGCGCAGGATGTAGAGCGACGCGAGCGTGACGATGAAGCTCGGCAGCCCGGTCCGGATCACCAGAAAGCCGTTGAAGGCCCCGATCCCCATCGCCGCGACGAAGGCGCAGATGATCGCCAGCCAGACCGGCAACCCCACCTGCACCGACAGGATCGCGATCACGATGCCGGAGAACCCGATCATCGAGCCGATCGACAGATCGAACTCCCCCGCGATCATCAGCAGGCACGCCCCCGTCGCGATGATCGCGAACTGCGCGGCGACCACCATCCAGTTGCGCACGCCGTCCGGCGAGAACATGCCCGTGTCATGTGCGATCATCAGAAAGAACACGAAGACGAGGATCGTGCCGCAGGCCGCGCCGAGTTCCGGGCGCATGAGCCAGTCGCGCAGCTTCGAGGTCTGCTTGACGCGCTCGTCCTGAACAGTGTCGGTCATGTCGTTCCTCCCCCATGGTGCCGCGCGGGGGCGATGCCGCCCGCGCGGCGCACGGCCCCGCTCAGCGGAACTCGCCGGCCAGATCCTCGACCAGATCGACGTTGTCGGCCGTCACGAAGCCCGGCCCCGAATTGATCGAGTTGGACGGCGCGATGCCGTAGCGCACGTAGTTGGCGAGAATCGTCACCGGCATGTGCCCCTGCAGGAAGGGTTGCTGGTCGATGGCGAAGTTGATCACGCCGTCGCGCAGGCCCTGCACGATCTCGTCGGAGACGTCGAAGGTGCCGAAATAGATCTCGCCGTCGAGCCCCATCGTCTCGAGCGCGCGCAAGGTCGGATGCGCCGAGGACGGACCCAGCGTCAGCACCGCGTCGGTCTCCGGGTTCGAGGAAAGATAGGCCTGCACGTTGTTCTGGATCTCGCCCGGGTCCTGGCCGGCATCGATCATCTGGCTGCCGAGCTCGACGCCGAGCGCGTCGGCAAAACCCTGGCAGCGCTCCACCGAGGCGGGGTTGGTGATGTAGTGGTTCACGCACAGGAAGGATTCGGCGCCCGCCTCCTCGATGGCGCGCTGCCCGGCGCCGTAGCCGGCATCGTATTCGGGCTGGCCGACATGCAGCAGCGCGCCGAGCTCCTGCGACTGCTCGATGGTGCCCGAATTGATCGTCACCACCGGGATGCCGCGATCGACGGCGTTGCGGATCGGCCCCCCGAGCACGTCGAAATCGGCGATGGTGACGATGATGCCGTCGGTATTGCCCGCGGCGGCCTGCTCGATGATACGCGCCATGTCGGCGAGATCGCCGGTCGTCGGGTTGCGGTAATCGA
>SLQD01000266.1 GCA_007131685.1 Paracoccaceae bacterium
CGTTCCACCTGCCGATGACCCAGCGCCAGATCGGCGATTTCGCGGGGTTGTGTTCGGTCCATGTCTCGCGGGTCTTCGGCCAGTTTGCGCGCGAGGGCATCCTGTCGACGCGCGACCACACCGATGTCGTGCTCCACGATTTCGACCGGCTCTGCACCCATGCCGGGGTCGTGCCGGAGGCCCTGCGCCGGGCGATCATCGCGCCGCGCTGAGCCCGCGGCGCGGGCGGCGGCGATAACGCAGGCGCAGCCATCTGGCAATATTGTGACCAATCGAGCGCTCATCGCGCATTAAACTTGATCTCGATCAACGCGGGATGGCACAAGACGTGTATCATGCTCGCTGCGGGGAGCGATGCTTCGGCATTGCGGCCGGCGTGACCTGGGGGGAAGATCAATGGTTCAAAGGGTTTCCGTGTCCGCGGGGCAGTGCCGCATGCTGGGCGGCAACATCACCGGCGCAAGGCGCGCATCGCAACCCGCACCTTACCGCGCGCAGGCGCATACGCCTTCCGCGGGCGATGTTCCGGCACTCGGCGCGATGCCCGAGGCGGCGCTGCGCTGCCTGATCGATCTGGGTCTCAGCAATCGCGAGATCGCGCGCTATTTCGGTCTGCATGTCGGGCTGATCGAGCGGCTGCGGCGCGATTTCGGACTCGATGGGGCGGCGCTGCCCGGCGGCGCGGCCTGACGCGTCACCCGAGCCGGCCCATCAGCGCGGCAACGTCGAGCATCCGGTTGGCGAAGCCCCATTCATTGTCGTACCAGCTCAGGATGCGGACCATGCCGCCCTCGGTGATCCGGGTCTGGTCGAGCGCGAAGACCGACGAGGCCGCGTGGTGGTTGAAATCCATCGACACGAGCGGTCCCTCGCTGACGTCGAGCACGCCAGCCAGCGGTCCCTCCGCCGCCTCCCGGATCGCGGCGTTGATCCCTTCGACGCTCGCCGGCCGGCGCGGCATGAAGCACAGATCGACAGCGGAGACATTCGGCGTCGGCACCCGTATCGCGGTGCCATCGAGCCGCCCGGCGAGTTGCGGAAGCACCAGCCCGACGGCTGCCGCAGCCCCCGTCGAGGTCGGGATCATGTTGAGCCCGGCAGCGCGCGCGCGATAGAGATCCTTGTGCGCGGTATCGAGGGTCGGCTGATCGCCGGTATAGGCGTGGATCGTGGTCATGTAGCCGGTCTCGATCCCGTAGGCCGCGTCGAGCACCTTCGCCACCGGCGCGAGGCAGTTTGTCGTGCAGGAGCCGTTCGACACGACGCGGTCCCCCGGCGTCAGATCGCCGTCATTGACCCGGAAGACCACGGTGCGATCCGCCCCCTTGGCCGGGGCCGAGACGAGCACCCGCGCGGCGCCGCTCTCGAGATGGCGCGCGGTCGCCTCGCGGTCGGTGAACGCACCGGTGCAATCGAGCACCACATCCACATCCGACCATGGCAGCGCCGCCGGGTCGCGCTGTGCGCTCATGCGGATCGACCGCCCGCCACAGTCGAGCCGGTCGCCGTGCAGCTCGACCGGGGTCGTGAAGCGGCCATGCACGCTGTCGAAGCGCAACAGATGCGCGCCGGTCTCGGCCGGGGCGAGATCATTGACGGCCACCACGTCGATATCGCGCCGCCCCGCCTCGATGAGGGCGCGCAGCGCGCAGCGCCCGATGCGCCCGAAACCGTTGATCGCCACGCTGACAGTCATGATCCGCCTCCCTTCGCTGACCCCTGTTTAGCGCTAACGGCCCCGAAGATCAAACGGGCCGCGCACGGCCATGATCCCGACATCGCCAAGGTGGAAGGATGTGCGACCTGGGCGGCGAACAGGGTATCGATCTGCGCGGTCGCTCCGGCGGCCGCCACGGCCGGAGCCGGGAGCAGCATCGCGCGCATCAGATGGACCGCGGTATATGCGGATCGCGCAGCCCGCGATGAAGGAACCCGATGGAGGCCGAAGAGGCGGCCTTTCCAAGATCGTCTCGTTCGGGGAGAACCGTGCTCGACCCGCGCTCAGGCGACATCGCGGGCGATGCTGCGGCCATTGATGCCGCCGACGATGGTGAACAGGCCGGCAGGTCTGTCCTCCCCCGCCGCGTCATGCGCCGTCACCCATCCGTGCCGCCTCTCCTGGCGGCGGATCGCGGCGCATCGGAGTCATCCCCTGACTTCGTTCTTGTTCGCTTCGGGCATGCCGCGCACGGGGCAAGCCTCATTCGCCGCCGCGCCGCACCAGGAAGCAATGCGCCTCGTCGACAGGCTGTGAGGCCAGCAGCGCATGCCCGGCCTCGTCGCAGAAATGCGGGATGTCGACATGCGCGGCGGGATCGGTGCACAGGATGCGAAGGACGGTGCCCGGCGCCATCCCCTGAAGGCGCTTTCGCGCCTTGAGCACCGGCAGCGGGCAAAGCAGCCCCCGCGCATCGAGTTCGGCATCCCAGCGCATGCCGGCACCATATCGCGTCCGTGCGCGATGGTTCAATCCGCACTCCGAGCGCGCTGACGCCGGCGATTTTCCTGTTGCATCGCGCCTGCGAACCCACTATCGACCAATGCGGCAGACAGCCATGGGGCCATAGCTCAGTCGGGAGAGCGCTTGAATGGCATTCAAGAGGTCGGGGGTTCGATTCCCCCTGGCTCCACCAGCAAACATCAGACCAGTGTGATTGTCGCCGAGTAGGGCGCTGGCAGGCCTGCTCTACAGCCCGTGCGCCCCCTTGCCTCAGCGCTGCAGTATCCTCTGGAGCAGTGCAGGAGCTGGCGCCCGCTGCTTCTTCTTCATGACCGATGTCGCCGGTCACTGCGCGGCGATGTGCGCGCTTGCTCGCGGCGCGGCGGCTTCGGTGTCGCTCGGTCCCGGGAGTTCCCCTCTGCGGAAATCAGCCCTGTCGAGCTATCGGAGCTGAACTGTTCAGCCTCGGGCGCGCAGGTCTTTCCGCCCCGGGCGCGCATCAGGTTCCGCGAAACGTGCTCGCCGGTGGTGTCGCCCGGGGCGTCCGCCCGAGAACGCGCTTGACCGTTGCGGCGCAGGCCGCATCTCACGAAATGATGTTCGTCATCTGCAAGCAGACCGTCGCCAATCGCTCGGCACTCCATATCCACCGGGTGCCGCGCCGGTTTCTGGGGCGCACGACGCTCTGGCCGCGGGCGGGCGACGCGGGCCTGTGGGCGCGGCTGGTGTTCGAGGTGGAATTTTTGCGCTACATAATGGCGCTCACGCCGTTCGTCGCCGCCACGCTGATCTGGCAGGACTATGCGCTGGCCATCGCGCAGGCGCCGATACCGATGCTGATCCTTGTCTTTCTGGTCGAGGCGCGATTGCTGCGCGTGTCGCCCGAGCGGCGCAAGACCCTTGTGACAGAGGCGGACGCGGAGCGCGGGCTCGACCTGCTGCGCAGCCGTGCGCGCCGGATCCTCACGCGCATCGCCGCCGGGCGCGCGATGCAGGCCGGGCAGTTGCATCTGGTGATCGAGCAGTCGGAGATGCTGCGGGTCCCGCCGCTGTCGCTGGTGTCGGTCCAGGACCCGAACGGCCCCGAAATCCTGGAGCTGACGGGCGAGGAACGCGCGCTGATCGAGGAGACTCTGTTTCAGCCGCCGCTGAGCGAGCGCGATCTGCAGAAGATATCGCTTGCTCGCAAGTTCGAGGTTCACGACATCGCGCTGGA
>SLQD01000155.1 GCA_007131685.1 Paracoccaceae bacterium
AGCAGGAGGCGCTCGTCAACGAGGCGCTCACCATCGAGGGATAATTCATGACCAAGGAAGTCCGCGTGCCCACCCTGGGCGAAAGCGTCACCGAAGCGACCGTCGCGACCTGGTTCAAGCAACCCGGCGACAGCGTGGCCGTCGACGAGATGCTCTGCGAACTCGAGACCGACAAGGTCACCGTCGAGGTGCCCTCCCCCGCCGAGGGCAACCTCAGCGAGATCGTCGCCGAGGAGGGGGCGACGGTGGGCGTCGATGCGCTGCTCGCGGTGATCGCCGAGGCCGGCTATGCCGGCTCCGAGGAACCGCAGCCGCGCCCTGAGAAGGCCACCGCGCCGAAGGCCGCCGCGACGAAGGCCGCCGGGGCGGACGCCCCCCGGGCGCAGGGCGCCGCGGGCGAGACCATCGACGTGATGGTCCCGGCGCTCGGCGAGAGCGTGAGCGAGGCCACCGTCTCGACCTGGTTCAAGAAGACGGGCGACGCCGTCGCCGCCGACGAGATGCTGTGCGAGCTCGAGACCGACAAGGTCTCCGTCGAGGTTCCGGCCCCCGCCGCGGGCACGCTCGGCGAGATCCTCGCGGGCGAGGGCTCGACCGTCGCCGCCGGCGGCAGGCTCGCCACCATGACGACGGGCGACGCCCCGGCCGCCGCGCCCGCACCGGCCGCCGAGGAGAAACCCGCCGCCAGGGCCTCCTCCGGCGATGTCGAGGATGCCCCCTCGGCGCGCAAGATGATGGCCGAGAAGGGCCTCTCGCGCGAGGACGTGCAGGGCAGCGGCCGCGACGGGCGGGTGATGAAGGAGGACGTCCAGAAGGCGGGCGCGAAATCGTCCGATGCCGGCGCGCAGAAGAAGTCCGGGGAACCGGCCCCCGCGCCCCGCGCGCCGGTCCCCGCCAACGACGCCGCGCGCGAGGAACGCGTGAAGATGACGCGGCTGCGCCAGACCATCGCCAAGCGCCTCAAGGAGGCGCAGAACACGGCCGCGATGCTGACCACCTACAACGAGGTGGACATGAGCGGCGTCATGGACCTGCGCGCCGAGTACAAGGACGTCTTCGAGAAGAAGCACGGCGTCAAGCTCGGCTTCATGTCCTTCTTCGTGAAGGCGTGCTGTCACGCGCTCAACGAGGTGCCCGAGGTCAATGCCGAGATCGACGGCACCGAGGTCGTCTACAAGAACTACGTGAATATGGGCGTTGCGGTGGGCACGCCCAACGGCCTCGTCGTGCCCGTGGTGCGCGACGCGCATCAGCGCAGCTTCGCCGATATCGAGAAATCCATCAACGAGATGGGCAAGCGCGCGCGCGACGGCAAGCTCTCGATGGACGAGATGCAGGGAGGCTCCTTCACGATCTCCAATGGAGGGGTTTACGGCTCGCTCATGTCCTCGCCGATCCTGAACCCGCCGCAATCGGGGATCCTGGGGATGCACAAGATCCAGGAGCGGCCGATGGTCGTGAAGGGGCAGATCGTGCCGCGGCCGATGATGTATCTCGCGCTGAGCTACGATCACCGCATCGTGGACGGCAAGGGCGCGGTGACCTTCCTCGTGCGCGTCAAGGAGGCGCTGGAGGATCCGCGCCGGCTGCTGATGGATCTCTAGATGCTGATGAACGAGCTTTCCCTGCTGGCCCTTTACGGGCTGTTCGTCGCGCTCACGCTGGTGCTGCAGAGCACCGGCGTGATGTCGCAGCTCGGCATGGGCTACATGCTCTCCTCGCGCGACGAGAACCGCACCGCCGAAGGGATCGCCGCGCGGCTCGAACGCGCCGAGCGCAACTCGGTGACCGCGCTCGCGCTCATCGCGCCGCCGGTGCTTATCCTCGCGCTGCGCGACAATTTCTCGGCGCAGTCGCTTCTGTGCATGCAGGTCTTCCTCGCCGCGCGGCTGGTCTATCTGCCGGCCTATGCCTTCGGGATCCGGGGGCTGCGCAGCCTCGCCTGGCTGGCGGGCTTCACCGTCACGCTGCTGCTCTATCTGCTGGCATTGTGATGGCGCCGGAACTCGTCGCCCTCGCCCTCGCCGGGCTGTTGCAGGTGGTTCAGTACGGGCTCTACTCGGTCGCGGCGAACCGGCAGGTCGGCGTCGAGTACGCGCTCGGCCCGCGCGACGGGGGCCGCGAACTGCGCGGCACGGCCGCGCGGCTGCAGCGCGCGCTGACCAACCATTTCGAGGCGCTGGTGATGTTCACCCTCGCCGTGGTGGTGGTGACCCTCTCGGGACAGGGCAATGCGGTCACCGCCGCCTGCGGCTGGACGTATCTCGCCGCGCGGGTGCTGTATGTGCCGGCTTATGCCCTGGGATGGGTGCCGTGGCGGTCGGTGATCTGGGCGGTTGGGTTTCTGTCCATCGTGGCTATGATCGCGGTTGCACTGCTCTGAGCAATTCGCCACCGCTGTTGAGAATCGAGACAACTCCACAGGAGACTCCATGGCAAGTTATGATCTCATCGTGATCGGCTCCGGCCCCGGCGGCTATGTCTGCGCCATTCGCGCCGCGCAGCTCGGCATGAAGGTCGCCTGCGTGGAGGGGAGGGAGACGCTGGGCGGCACCTGCCTCAATATCGGCTGCATCCCCTCCAAGGCGCTCCTGCACGCTACGCACATGCTCCACGAGGCCGAGCACAATTTCGAGAAGATGGGGCTGATGGGCGCCAAGCCCAAGACCGACTGGAAGGCGATGCTCGCCTACAAGGACGACACCATCGCGCAGAATACGAAGGGCGTCGAATTCCTCTTCAAGAAGAACAAGATCGACTGGCTCAAGGGCTGGGGCACGATCCCGGAGCCGGGCAAGGTCGAGGTCGGCAAGGAGACACATGAGGCGAAGAACATCGTCATCGCCACGGGCTCCGAGGCGGCGACGCTGCCGGGCGTGGAGATCGACGAGAAGACCATCGTGAGCTCCACCGGCGCGCTGTCGCTGGGCAAGATCCCGAAAAAGCTCGCCGTGATCGGCGGCGGCGTGATCGGGCTGGAGATGGGCTCGGTCTATGCGCGCCTCGGCAGCGAGGTCACCGTGATCGAGTATCTCGACCGGCTGATCCCCGCGAATGACGGCGAGGTCGCCAAGGCGTTCCAGAAGATCCTGAAAAAGCAGGGCATGAATTTCGTGCTCGGCGCCGCCGTTCAGTCGGCGGAGGCGCTCAAGACCAAGACCAAGCTGACCTACAAGCTGCGCAAGGATGACAGCGAGCACACCCTCGACACCGATGTCGTCCTGGTGGCGACCGGGCGCAAGCCGTTCACCGAGGGGCTCGGGCTCGACGCGCTCGGAGTCGAGCTCACCAAGCGCGGCCAGGTCGCCACCAACGGCCATTTCGCCACCAACATCAAGGGCATCTACGCCATCGGCGATGCGATCGAGGGCCCGATGCTCGCCCACAAGGCCGAGGATGACGGCTATGCCTGCGCCGAGATCATCGCGGGCCAGGCCGGGCATGTCGATTACAACAAGGTCCCCGGCGTGATCTACACCGCCCCCGAGGTCGCCGATGTCGGCGCCACCGAGGAGGAGCTCAAGCAAGGCGGACGCGCCTACAAGGTCGGCAAGTTCAGCCTGATGGGCAATGGCCGCGCCAAGGCTAACTTCGCCGCCGACGGCTTCGTCAAGATCCTCGCCGACAAGGAGA
>SLQD01000033.1 GCA_007131685.1 Paracoccaceae bacterium
CCCATATCGAGGACATCCTCGACCCCGAGGTGGCGCAGGCCTTCGACGCGACCGGCGACGGCAAGGCCGAGATGGTCGGCTGCCCGCCGGGCTGGGGCTGCGAGGAGGTCATCAGCCACCACTTCGAGGAATTCGGCTGGGACGAGCACATCAACGTGATCTCCGCCGACTACGCGCCCTCGATGGCGGACGCGCTTGCGCGCTATGAGGGCGGTGAGTCGATCCTGTTCTACACCTGGACGCCGAACTGGACTGTCTCCGAGCTGGTGCCGGGCGAGGATGTCGTCTGGCTGCAGATGGAGAACGTGTCGCTGCCCGAGGGGCATGGCGATCTGATCGACCAGACCAGCGTGATGGATCTCGAGGGCTGCCAGGGCGCCGAGGAGTGCAACCTGGGGTTCCCCGCGAACGACATCCGTCCGGTCGCGAATGCGGACTTCATCGCGGAGAATCCGGCGGTGCGCGCGCTTCTGGAGAATGCCAGCATCGATCTTCAGGCGATCTTCGATCAGAACGCGCTGATGCATGACGGCGAGGACAGCGCCGATGACATCGCGCGCCATGCCGCCGAATACATCGAGGAAAACCGCGATCAGGTCGATGAATGGCTGCAGGCGGCGCGCGACGCGTCGTAATTGCGCATCGATCGAGCATGAGGCCGCAGGCGGAGTGCCGGCTGCGGCCTTTTCGCTGCGAATCTGGCGCGATGCGCCCGCTGACCCCATGCGACGCGGGCCGCCCCCCGCGCGGCGGCAGGGTGATTGCGCTGCGCGGCGCGCACATGCGATGGGTCGGTCAGGGCGCCCGGATGACGGGTGCGGCCGCGCCACAGCTTGCGGTCTGTGATGGAGGCGACCCGGATGCAGGACCCATTGACCGCGCGCCCCGCGCACACCGGACGGCTCCGGGTGCTCGTGCTGGGGGCGACGGGCACGGTCGGGCGGGCGACGGTTGCGGCACTCGTCGGGCGCGGGCACGAGGCGGTCTGCGTGCTGCGCCCCCGGCCGCCCGGGCAGGCGCCGCCGGCGCTGGCCCCGGGGGCGGTGCGGCGCGAGGCTGAAGTGACGTGCCCGCGCGCGCTCGCCCGGGACGGCCTGCGCGGCGAGCGGTTCGATGCGCTCCTGTCCTGCATGGCGTCGCGCAACGGGGCGGAGGATGACGCCTGGGCGATCGACTACCGCGCCCACTCCGATGCGCTGGCGCTGGCGCGAGATGCGGGGATCGGGCACATGGTGCTGCTCTCGGCCATCTGCGTGCAGAAGCCGCGGCTCGCCTTTCAGCATGCCAAGCGCGCCTTCGAGGCCGAGCTGATCGCCTCGGGCGTGGATTATTCCATCGTGCGGCCGACGGCGCTGTTCAAGTCGCTGTCGGGGCAGGTGGAGCGGGTGCGGCGCGGCAAGCGGTTCCTCGTCTTCGGCGACGGTGCGCTGACCGCCTGCAAGCCGATCAGCGACGCGGACCTGGCGGACTACATGGTCGACTGCCTCGAACGGGCGGACCGGCGCAACCGCGTGCTGCCCATCGGCGGGCCGGGGCCGGCAATCACGCCGCGCGCGCAGGGCGAGATGCTCTTCGATCTCATCGGCCGCCCGCCGCGCTTTCGCCATGTGCCGCTGGCGCTGCTCGACGGGATCATCGCCGGGCTCGATCTGGGCGGGCGGCTCGCACCGCGACTGCGCGCGCGCGCCGATTTCGCCCGCATCGGCCGCTACTACGCCACCGAGTCGATGCTGGTGATGGATCCGCAAACCGGCCGCTACGACGCTGACGCCACCCCGCAGACCGGCCGCGACACCCTGCGCGCGCATTACGCGCGGATGCTGCGCGGCGAGGCCGGCGATGACCGCGGCGCGCACGCGGTGTTCTGATCGCCCGCGCGTCGCCCCGGCGCGCGGGGTCAGACGGAGGGGGGCGTGCCGCGGGCCGGGTCCGGGGCGGTGCGGTTGAGAACATGGGCCAGCTCGATCTGGCCGTCGAGCTCGAGCTTGGAATAGATGCTGCGCAGATGGGTGCGCACCGTGGATTCGGAGACGCCGAGCTCGCGGGAGATGGCGCGCGGGCGCAGGCCGCGCTTGACGAGCAGGCAGGTGCGCAGCTCCGAGCGGGTGAGGCCCGCGGGATTGTCGGCGCCGAGGGGATCGGGCATCGGGGCGGGCTCGGCGCGAACGCTGCGCGCGCGCAGCAGCTTGGTGATCGCCCCGGCGCGGCGCATCCGCCAGGCATGGGCGAGATCGGCGGCGAGGGCGTGGAGGCCGTCGGTCTCGGCGGAGGTGAGCGCGCGGGTCAGGTGCAGCTCGAGGAAGTCACCGCTTGCGTGATCGGTGGCGAGCGCGATCACGACGATCTCGTGGACGCCGCGCTCGAGCCGCCAGCGGCGCAGCCAGTCGGCCCCGTCCGCGTCCGGGGCGGGATTGCAGTCCGAAAGCCGCCAGACGGAGCCGGGCAGCGCCGAGTCGGTGTAGCTGCCGAGGACGAGCTGGGCGAGCGAGCGCGGCGGCGGGCCGGTGCGGCGATCCGCGATGGCGGCGATACGGGCCTGCTGCTGGGCGTTGTGATAGCGCGCGACGAGGGCGCAGGCGACATGGCGCGCGGCGAGGTACCGCTCCAGCGCCGTGGCCAGGGGCAGGCGCTCCTGCAGGGCGAGGGTCCAGTCGATGAGCAGGCGGCCGGTGGCGCTGCTGCGCGGGGGCGGGTCGCCGGGGCCGCGCCGCAGGGTGGTGCCGCCGGCGTTGAGTGGATCAATGTCCCAGTGTTCCATTTTTATGGCTCGGATGTGAAATGCATTGAGCGGAGGTTCAGAGTAGCCCGCCCGCGGCCGGCGTGAAACATGATTGCGCAACCAGTCGTGGCGGATGCCGCGATGCAGCGAGAGCGTGGCGCGGCGGACACGGGGCCGGGCCACGCGAATCACGGCGCCACGGGGCGCGCGCCGCGACGATTCCAGTGCGTAAAAAAGGGGTTAACGGCATCCGGGTGCAACCTTGGATTGCGCAACGCGGATACGTTACGCATTTTAGGCGAATTTTTCACTTCTCTGGACGACGCGGCGGGCAACCGGCCCGGGTAGATTACCCAAGTCACCCGTTGGAGCGGGGACGTGCCGGCGCCGCGACGTGGAGCTTCACGGTAGCCGGTGGGTGTAAACGATGAGTTAAGGAGACTCGAAATGCGTGATCTGATTCAGAAGGCCCATGTGAAGCTGACCACCTTCAAGCGCGACGAGGACGGCGCCGCGATCGTGGAATACGGCGTCGCGCTGCTGATCGTCGTCGGCATCGGCCTCGCCATCTTCAGCGATATCGGCGACAGCCTGAACTCGATCTTCGGTGCCGTGGAGAGCGAGCTCTCCGATGAGGTCGATACTAACCCGAACCTGTGATTGATCCGATGCGCGGGTTGGGCCGCTCAGCCGGCCCCGCATCAACGGAGGGCCAGGCGATGCATGCGGGCGGATTTCTTCGGATGCTTGATGCCTTCAGCCGGGAGGAACGCGGTGCCGCGATCGTCGAATACGGGGTCGCCATCGGCCTCGTCCTCGTGATCGCGCTCGCCACGCTGACCAGCATGGGCGAGAACCTCGCGCTGCTCTTCGGCGGCGTCGAGAGCGAGCTCGCGC
>SLQD01000134.1 GCA_007131685.1 Paracoccaceae bacterium
GGCGCCGTGTCCTGTCCGAAGGGGCGCAGGCGCAGGGCGCGGGGCTTGAGGTGCTTGATGCCGCGCTGGGCTGCGTGCTGCCCGAGGACGTGGCGGCATCCTGATCCGGCCGCCTGCCCCGACGCTTCAGTGGCCCGCTGGGCCGCTGGAGAGATACTTGCGCGCAGGGCCGTGATCAAACCTCAGCCCGCAGGGCCGTCATGGATACGGCTCTTGCGAAAGATCACACCTTTGGGTGCGGGGTCTGGTGCAAGATCCGGCGTGACGGGTTCGTCGGGGCTCTCGGCGGGTTGCGCGGCGGTTGTGCTGCGCTCCTGCGCCTCCTGGGGTACGGGCTTGGGGGTGGGCTTGGCGCCGGGCCGGGACGCGCCGTTCACCGGGCGGGCGGGGCCGCGCGCAGTTGCCGCCCGGCTGGCGGGCGGAGGGGTGTCTGCACCGGAACTGTCAGATGCGGCGGCGGGCGGACGGGTGCCGGGGGATGCCATATGTGCCGGATCGCCCCAGATCGAGATGTGCAGCCCCGGCGTGCTGTCGCGCGCCAGATGCTCGGGCGTCAGGTCCACGATACGCACCCGCAATACATCGCCACGCTCCAGCGCGGGGGCCACGACGTTGGAGGCGGACTCCGCAAGCTCGCCCAGGAGCATGTCGACGCGGCGCGAGAACAGCCCCAGCCAGCGCCGGCGCAATGTCGCGAAGACACCGATGCCGCCGTGATCGAGCGGTCGCATCTCGACCTTGTCGCCGATCGAAAGCCCCGACTGCGCCAGCCGCAGGCGCAGCTGGTTCACCGGCGCCTTGTGGATGATGGGCTGCAGGTTGTCTTGCATCGGTTACCTTGCTTGCGGACGGGAAGGGTATTCGCCCCGGCCGCCTCGACCATAGGCAAGGCGTGCTGTCGGTGCAATGGAGGTGGTGCCGTGTCCGCCGGCGTCGGCTGCTCGCCGCCGAGCGGTGTCAGGATGCCCACTCGCCGCGGCGGAATACCGGCACGCGGCGGCCATCGGCGTGCAGCCCGTCAATGTCGATCTGCGCCGAGCCGATCATCCAGTCGATGTGAATCATGCTTTCATTTCCGCCCTGTGCGGCAATCTGTTCGCGGCTCAGATGAGCACCGTCGCGAAAGCACTTGGCATAGCACTGTCCCAGCGCGATGTGGCAGGCGGCGTTCTCGTCGAACAGCGTGTTGTAGAACAACAGGTCCGATTGCGAGATCGGCGAGCCATGCGGTACCAGCGCGACTTCTCCGAGCCGGCTGGCGCCGTCATCCGATTCGAGAACCTTGTGCAGCACCTCCTCGCCGCGGCTCGCGGTGGCCTCGACGATGCGCCCGGCCTCGAATCGCACGGCGATATCCTCGATGAGCGTCCCTTGATAGGAGAGCGGCTTGGTGGCGCGGACATGCCCCTCGACGCGCGCGGCATGCGGGGTGGTGAAGACTTCCTCGCTGGGAATGTTGGGGTTGCAGGTGATGCCGTTGCGCGCCAGCGAGGCGCCGCCCATCCATTCATGCCCGTCTGCCAGCCCCACGGTGAGGTCGGTGCCGGGGCCGGTGAAATGCAGCGCGTGGAATTCCTGTGCGTTCAGCCAGTCGGTGCGCATGCGCAGCGCGGCGTTGTGCTCGGCCCAGGCGGCGACCGGGTCGTCGGCATCGACGCGCGAGGCGGCAAAGATCGCGTCGGCGAGCCGCGCCACCGCCTGATCGGGCGGCAGATCCGGAAAGACCTGCCGCGCCCAGGCGGTGCCGGGATAGGAGACGAGGTTCCAGTTGATGTCGAAGCCGGTGATGCGTTCGCGTGCTGGCTTGTAGGCCTGTGATTGCGCCTTGCTGGCGCGTGAGACCTTGTCCGGCGACTCGGCCGACAGCAGCATCGGATCATCCCCGACGACCGCCATGCGCGCGGTATTTGCGTCAAAGGCCTGCGCCATGCCCTCATAGAGCCAGCCCGCGGCGCGGTCGAAGCTGGCATCGGGCGCCTCGCGAAAGCGCAGCAGCGTCAGCTCCGGGTCCGACAAGAGCGGCGTGACCAGCCCCGCCCCGGCGCGATAGGCATGTACCGCGATGCGGCGCACCAGCGGCAGTGCCTCCACCGGCGCGGTGAGCAGCAGATCCTGCCCGGGCTGCAGGTTCAGCCCGACCCGGATCCCCACCTCGGCCAGCCGGTCGAGCCGGATCGGGTCGATCGGGGTGGTCTGCGGGGTCTCCATCCGTGTCATTGGCGGGCCTTTCGTGCTTGGCTGAGGATGCGCCGGACCTTAACCCGCCTGCCGGCACGGTCAATGCCGCGAAGCGGTCCCGCCGCCGGGCCGCGATCAGGCCAGCGCGCGCAGCGCGGTGGCAAGCTCGCCATAGCCGGTGAAGCGGCGCTCATAGGCCAGGCCGAGCCGCGCGGCGCAGTCGCGCGCCTTGCGGTCCAGCTCCGGATCGTCGGTCTGCGCCTGATAGATCAGCCGCTCGTAATTGCCGAACAGCATGTCGCGCAGCTCGGGGTGGCGGTCGAGGCCCATCGGTTTCCACACGAAGGCATCGAACTGACGCACCAGAAAATCGGTCAGGTAGAAGGCGGTCATCTCGTCCTCGGCGCGGGCGGTGAAATCGTCCACCCCGTCGAAGAAGGCGTAGCAATGCGGCCCGCGCACCATCTGCACGCCCAGCGCATCGCAGCGCGCCTGCAGTAGACCGCCCGTGCCGCAATCGGCATAGACGACGAAGATCCGCGCATAGCCCGCGCCCAGTCGCGTCACGGCGTCCTCGACCGCGTCGGGGATGCGGTCGGGCCACAGATGCAGCTTTGCGGGCAGGCAGTGCAGATCCATATGCGCCCAGCCATTCGCGGCCTTCAGCGCCAGGATCTCGCGCGCCAACGCGCCGCAGGCGATGAGCAGGATGCGCCCCTCGGGCTGCTGCAGCGACAACCCGTCCTCGGTGAGGGTATGGTCGTCGGGCAGCACCATCATCGCCGCCGGTGGATCAGCCACACCACCACCACCGCCACCAGCAGGAGCGGCAGCGCGAGCGCGGCCTCCGGCCCCTGAAACCCGCCGGTCGTGGCAATCGCCGTGCCCAGCGCCACGGTCACCGCGCCGGCGGCGACCACCACCACCACAAGGCTGATCATGAAACGGTCACGCGGGGTCATGGGCACCTCCATCGCTCAGGGACACGGCAGGGCCAACCCTCTGCCGATTCCAGGCCATCGCTTCGGCGGCACCCTTGCGACGTCAGCCCGTTGCGAGCTGGTTGTGCTTGCGCGCGACGAAGGTCTTGGCCGTCTCAACCGCCACGGCGGCGTCGCGGCAATAGGCGTCGGCGCCGATGGCGCGGCCGAATTCCTCATTGAGCGGCGCACCGCCCACGAGCACGATGTAATCGTCGCGCAGCCCCTTTTCCACCATCGTGTCGATGACGACCTTCATGTATGGCATCGTTGTCGTCAGAAGCGCCGACATGCCCAGAATATCGGGTTGCTCGCGCTCCAGCGCCTCGAGGTAGTTCTCCACGGGGTTGTTGATGCCGATATCGACCACCTCGAAACCGGCGCCCTCCATCATCATCGACACGAGGTTCTTGCCGATGTCGTGGATGTCGCCCTTGACGGTGCCGATGACCA
>SLQD01000031.1 GCA_007131685.1 Paracoccaceae bacterium
AGATCAGCCGGATGCGCTCACTCGCGCCACTCGTGCCGCTGTCGCGCCTCGGCGGCGAACAGCACCGGCGCCCGCGGATCGCCCGACCCGATCGACGCGACATGCCACCACAGCGTGGCGAGCTCGTCATCCATGAGATGGCCGTCGCGCAGAACGCCCTCGGTCGCGATCTCCTGCGCCAGCCCGGATTCGATCACCACATCGAGAAACGGTTGTGCGAACTCGACCCCCTCGCGCGGCTCGGCTCCGCGCCAGTCCCCGCTCGCGCCGTCCAGAAGCCAGCTCTGGGCGAACAGCATTTCCATCACCGCGGCGGGGCTGTGGGCACCGTCCCGCACCGTCTCGAAAACCCGCTCGACCGCGAACGCGATCTCTTCGTCCGCCTGCCAGTCATGCGGGAGGGCCGCGGCCGCGGAGTCCAGCGACAGGCAATCGATGTCGAGACAGCGTGCGCCCGCTGCTTCATTGTCAGCGAATTCCGCGCGCGACACGGCGTTGAGATTCGCGACGACCCGCTGGATCGGGGCCGAGACGATCCGCCACGACACATGCGGCCCGTCACCGAACCGCGAGGCCGGCGGGACGGCCGCATCCCCGGCCCCGCGCGCGATTTCGGCATGGCGCGCGGGGCCGAGATTGAAGCGGTCGATCTGGATGAAACTGACCGTCACGGGATCGGCGCCGGGGGGATTCGGCATGCGCTCGGCACCGTAGCGCAGCCTGTAGCGCGCATGAGGCAGCACCCCGTCCTGCGCCTCGAGCAGCAGGATCGCCTGAACCGGCGGTGCGAGCCGTTGCGCCTCGCGGAATGCGGCCTGGTCCTCGCCGGCCAGTTCGGCCACGAGTTCGCCGCCGATGCCCGTATCGAGCGGCTCGTAGCCGGGGCCCGAGACGAACTCCGCCGCGATCGCCGCGCGGTCCATCCGCTCGAAGGCCGCATCAGCGGCATCGATCATAGGCTCGAGATAGCGGGTGTTGACCCAGCCCGTCCCGTCCGGAAGATCGCCGCGCCGGACCTTCTGCCAGCTGCCGCCACTAACGATCTCGTGCGCGTCGGGGCCGTGAACGAGCTCGATCCCCTCGGCATCCGGGGCGAAGCTGCCGATGATGGTGCTGCCGGGCACGCCCGCGCGATCACGGATATTGAGCACGTCGTCGTCCGCCACGCCGGTGACGCGGTGATAGAGCGTGTCGTCGGGCGCGCTCGCGGGGGTGCTGATCCCGAGATCGACCTCGCGCGCGGGCGTCCCGGTCGCCGGCTCTGCCTCGCCCTCGGGGACATCGGCGGATGCGGGACCGCCCGATTGCAGCGCCGCCACGGCAGCGAGGGCTGCCGGGCGCTCGAGCAGGCCCTCCTGCATGAATTCGAGCACCACATCCACCGCAAGCGCGCCATGCGGCGCGAGCGCGGCGATGATCCCTTCGCGCTCGGCCTGCGATGCGCCCTCGAGCCCGGCAACGAGCCCGATCACCTCGCGCTCGGGATCGGCGCCGGCGGGCAGCGCCACGACAAGGCCCATGGCCAGCGCCGCGAGCCCCCGCGCCGCGGGCGTCATTCCACCACCAGCGGGATCGTCGCGAGCACCTCGCCGCTGTCGGAGGCGCGGTAGCGGATCTCGTACTCGCCTGCCGCGGATGGCGCGAAGAGCTGTGCCGGGCTGCCCTGCGAGGCGCGCGCCTCCTGCAGCGCATCGTCGTCGGCGCCCGCTCCGGCCTCCACGATCTCGACGAGGTCCTCGTAGCGCCCCGGCCCGGTGAAGGACACCTCGACGACGCCTCCGGTTGCCACGGGATCGTCCACCGCGAGCGTGACATCCGTGCCACCCACGGTGATCGGGATCGCGGCGAGGGTGCGGTCCGAGTCGTTGATGACGTAGCGGATCTCGTATTCGCCCTCATCGTCGGGGGCGGTGAGGCTGACCGGCCCCTCACCCACGCGGCTCGAGGCGCTGCGGCCATCGCCCGAGTCACCCTCCGGCGCGTCGGGCGCGACGATGGCGATGAAGTCGTTGCGGTTGACGGGCCCCTCCCATTCGACCTCGAAATCCGCACCGGGCAGCACCGTGTCAGGGGCGTCGAGCGTCGCCGAGACCGGGTTAAGCGTGACCTCCTGCGCGGCCAGAACCCGGTCGCTCTGGTTGACGACATATCGCACCTCGTGGGCCCCGAGCGCGTCGGGCGCCTGTATGCGCACCGGTTCGCCGTCATCGGACACCCTCGACGAAGCCCGGCGGCTGTGCCCGGAGGTGCCCTCCGGCGCGCCGGCGGGCACGATCACGATGTAGTCGTTGCGATTGACCGGGCCCTGCCACTCGACTTCAAAGCGCGAGCCGGCCGGGATCTCGGCCGGGGCGGAAACGCTGGCCTCGATCGGGGTCAGGGTGACCTCCTGCGAGGCCAGCACCCGGTCGCTCTGGTTGATGACATAGCGCACCTCGTAGGTGCCGAGCGCGTCGGGCGCTTGGAGGCGCACCGGCTCGCCATCCTCCGAAACGCGCGACGAGGCACGACGGCTGTGGCCCGACGTGCCCTCGGGGGCGCCCGCCTCGACGATCACGATGAAGTCGTTGCGATTGACGGGGCCATCCCACTCGACTTCAAGGCGCGAACCCGCCGTGATCTCGGCCGGGGCCGACACGCTGGCCTCGACCGGCTCGAGCACGATCTCGTGGCTGGCCAGTGTTGCATCGCTCTCGCCGTCGATGTAGCGCAGCTCGCGCGGGCCGAGCGCATCGGGCATCTGGATCGAGACCGACTCGTTGCCCTGCACCGAGCTCGAGGCGCGGCGGCTGTGGCCGGTGTCGCCCTCGGGCGCGCCGGGCTCCACGACGGCGATCCGGTCTCCGTCACGCTCGGGGCCGTCCCAGCGCACCTCGACCGTCGCGCCGGCACCGGCGGCGTCGGGGGCGTGGATTCGCACCCCGGAGTCGACCTCGGTCTCAGCCTCGGCCTCGATCACCTCGATCGCGACCTCGGCGAGAACGCGGCGATCATCCCCGGCATGATAACGCAGCGCATAGTCGCCGGGCTCCTCCGGCGCCGTGCGCGCGATCGTGCCCTCGTCACCATCGACCGAGTTGCGCATGCGCTCGTAGCGCGAGACGATATCGTCGGGCGCGCGATCAGCCTCGACGATGACCACATGGCCGGAAATCCCGCCACCGATTTCGGCGTCGAACGCGGCACCGGCCTCGACCTCGGTGGGCGCCGAGAGCGTCACTTCGGCGCCGGTCACCTCGAAGGCGTGGCGCGCGGCGAGGCTGCGATCGTCGTCCAGATAGTAGCGCAGCTCGTAGCTGCCCGGCGCGCTCGGCGCCGTGTAGCCATGCGTGCCGTCGCCGCCGACGCGGTTGCGCATCCGGTTGTAGCGGCTGACCTCCTCGTCGGCACCCTCGGGGGCGATGAGCATGTAGTCGTTGCGATGATCCGCCCCGCTCACCGTGACCTCGAAATCGGCGCCGGCGGCGACCTCGGCGGGCGCATCGAGGCTCACATCGATCTCGCGCGCGGGCGCCTCGAGCGCGAGGACGATCTCCCGGTCCTCCTCGCGCGTCGCGGTCACACTGGTCGCGCCGGTCAGCTCGTCCTTGGCGGCCTCGATGCGGTACTCGCCCGGCTCGAGATGCATCGGCATGTAGCCGCCGCCCTCGTTCAGACGCTCCTCGGCGGTCTCGGTCGCGACATCGAGCGCGGTCCAGCGCACGCCCTCCAGCGTCTCGCCCGTCTCGGCGTCCTCGGCGCGCAGCATCAGAGTGGCCAGCGTCTTGGCCATCATGATGTCGACGGGGTCCTCCGTCTGCGGCGTGACCTCGAACTCGGCCGCGCCGGCGAAACCCTCGCCCTCGGCCTCCACCATGTAGCGCCCCGGCGGCACCTCGATGTCGATTATTCCGCGACTCGTGCCGGCATAAACCCCGTCGCCCGTTTCGGTGACGATGTCCCAGTCCACCCTGCGGACATGCTCATCGGGATCACGCGCATCGAGCGCGCGCAGCTGCACCCGGACCTCGGCAGGCTCCGCCTCGGCGACGGAGGCGAGCGCCTCGGTCAGCTCGGCGCCGGTCTGGGTGACGAAGAGTTCGCCGCCGGTCTGCTCGGGCACACAGGAGAGCGACTGCACCGCCTCCTCCTCGAGCGCGAAACCGACCACATGCGCGCGCAGGTCGATGCCTTGCTCGGCGAATTCCCCGGCCAGCGCGCAGGGGTCGCCGCCGCAATTCTCGAGCCCGTCGGTCACCAGGATGATATCGGCCGATTCGGCCGTCGCGGGCAGGATATCGCGCGCCATCGCCATCGAGTCGGTCAGAGGCGTCATGCCCTGCGGATTGAGGGCGCGAATCGTTTCGGCAAGCTCGTCGCCCGAATACTGACCGATGGGCAGCACCGTCTCGATGTCGCCGCAATCGCCGCGCCGGTTGTGGCCATACGCCACCACCCCGATCGGCGCCTCCGGGTCGCGGTCGGCGGCGAAGCCGTCGATCACCTCGCGCGCGACCTCGATGCGCGACTTGCCATCCTCGAGCTGCGCCCACATCGACCCCGAGGCATCGAAGACGATGACGCTGGCGTGTTCGGCGAGGCTCGGCGTGGCGAGCCCCAGCGAAAGCGCCGCGGCGGCGAGGGCGGTCTGGCGCGTGGTCGGCATGCAATACTCCCCATTCCGGCGCGTCCGCGGGCCCGGGCGCGCGATCCTCCTGCGTGCATCGGCGCGGATGTTATCACCCTGCGCGGGTAAAACAATCGTGAAAACAAGCCTGTTGCGGCCGCTCAGGATATCTCGGTGAGCCGGTCCTTGGAGAGTTCGCCGGGAACGATGGTGATCGGAATCGGCAGCGTGCCCGAGTTGCGAGACAGCTGCGTGACCAGCGGGCCGGGGCCCTTCTTGTCCGTGCCGGCACCGAGAACCAGCACGCCGATCTCGGCATCCTCGGCGATCTGGGAGAGGATTTCGTCCACCGGCTCGCCCTCGCGGATCACCAGTTCGGGTTCGATCCCGTGCCGGTCGCGCATCCATTTGGCGAAGACGGCGTAATGGGCCTCGATGCGCTCGCGTGCCTCGGCGCGCATGATGTCGGCGACCCCGATCCAGTGCTGGAATTCTTCGGGCGGGATCACCGCGAGGACCTGCACCCCACCGCCTGTGTGCGCCGCGCGAAGTGTCGCGAAGCGGATCGCGTTGAGGCATTCGCGACTGTCATCGAGGACGACGAGAAACTTGCGCATCCTTCCCCCCGGCGGCACGGGGCGCAGCATGCGCGCGCAAGGGGGCGGCTGGCAAGGGGTTACGGCGCCGCATGGGAATGGGCCCAGTCCCAGTAGAGGCGGCGCGCGCGCCGCGTGACGGGGCCGACCTGGTAGCTGACATCGTCGAAGGCTGTCACGGGAGTGACCTTCTGCAGATTGCCGGTCAGGAAGACCTCGTCGGCGGCGCGGAAATCGTCGAAGCCGAGCACCGCCTCGCGCACCTCGATACCGTCGGCGCGCAGATTGGCGATATGACGCGCCCGTGTGATCCCGGCGAGAAAGGTCCCGTTGGCGATCGGCGTGAAGACGACCCCGTCGCGGACCATGAAGACATTCGCCGTCGCCGTCTCGGCGACATTGCCGAGCGCATCGGCCACCAGCGCGTTGCCGAAGCCCTTGGCGCGCGCCTCGGCGAGCATGCGCGCATTGTTGGGATAGAGACATCCGGCCTTGGCGTTGACGACGCTGTCGGCGAGCACCGGGCGGCGGAACTGCGTCGTCGTCAGGGTCGTGCTGGCATCGGGCGGCGGCATCGGCACCTCCTCGAGGCAAATGCAAAAGCCCGTCGCATCGGGTTGGGGCACCACCCCGAGATCGCCGCCGTGCAGCGCCCAGTACATCGGGCGGATATAGACGGCTGCGCCGGGCGGATAGCGGCGCAGCCCCTCCCAGCAGATCTCGACCATGCGCCCGGTCTCGACCGTGGGGGTGATCATCAGCGCCTCGGCGGAGGCGTTGACGCGCGCGCAATGCCTGTCGAGATCGGGGGCGATGCCATCGACGAAGCGCGCCCCGTCGAACACCGTCGTGCCGAGCCAGGCGCCGTGATCGGCCGCCTTCATCACCGGCACGTCCCCGTCATGCCATGCGCCCTCGAAATAGGTGCGGATATTGCGTCCCGTGGCCATGCGATCCCCCCGACCTGCCTCGTGCCGGTTAAATCACCCCGCAGCCCGCCGGTCCAGAGTGCCCGGTCGGCGGGATATCGCGGTTTGCCCCGCGCACGGCTTCGTGACTTGAAATGCCCGCGATGCACGGTGATGGTCCTGCGGCCCGAGGCAGGCATAACGGGTATCCAAGGAGGGACCGATGAAGAATGACGGGTTCGGCCGGCGCGGCTTTATCGCGGCAGGCGCCGCCGCGATGACGGCGATGGCGACACCGCTGCGCGCCGAGTTCACCGGCGAGATCGAGGGAGAGCGATCGATCCGCGAACGCGTCGACCGCAACGCGATGAGCTTCCAGAGCGTGGACTGGCGCGATCATTTCGACACGCTGCAGCCCCATGGCGCGATCCTGACCGATATAGATTCGCGCGCGCTGCATTTCTGGTCGGCCGACGAGGAGACCTACCTGCTCTATCCCTGCTCGGTGCCGATGGCCGAGGAATTCGAGCGCCGCGGCGACACCGAGATCGTTCTCAAGCGCAGGGACCCGGTCTGGATCCCGACGCCGAACATGCGCGAGCGCGATCCGGAGCTGCCCGAGCGGGTCGAGCCCGGCCCCGAGAACCCGATGGGCACCCGTGCGCTGAACCTCACCTGGACCCATTACCGCATCCACGGCATCGACGATGTGCGCAAGATCGGGCGCAAGGCCTCCAACGGATGCTTCGGGCTCTACAACCACCAGGTCGAAGAGCTGTTCGAGCGCGTCGAGGTGGGAACGCGCGTGCGCGTTATCTGAGCGCAACGAAGGTTTGAATTGCAATCCCCGGATCGGGCGGTACACTTTTTGCCGCTGCAATCTGGGGAATCGCCATGTCAGACCATTACGGAAGCCGGCGGGGGTTCCTGCTCGGGGGCGCGGCGGCCGCTGTGGCGCTCGCCACGCCGGCGCGTGCACAGTTCACGGGCGCGATCGAGGGCGAACAATCGATCCGCGAGCGCGTCCAGCGCAACACGATGGGCTTTCGCCACACCGACTGGCGCGACCATTTCGACACGCTGCAGCCCCATGGCGCGATCCTGACGGACATCGCCTCGCGCTGCCTGCATTTCTGGTCGGCCGACGAGTCCGTCTACCTGCTCTTTCCCTGCTCGGTGCCGATGGCCCAGGAGTTCGAGCGCCGCGGCCGCACCGAGGTGGTGCTCAAGCGCGACAGCCCGGTCTGGATCCCGACGCCGAACATGCGCGAGCGCGACCCGTCGCTGCCCGAGCGCGTCGAGGCCGGGCCCGACAATCCGCTCGGCACCCGCGCGCTCAATCTCGGCTGGACCTATTACCGCATCCACGGCATCGACGATGTGCGCAAGATCGGGCGCAAGGCCTCCAATGGCTGCTTCGGCCTCTACAACCACCATGTCGAGGAGCTGTTCGACCTCGTCTCGGTGGGCACCCGGGTGCGTGTGATCTGATCAGCGCGCGCGCACCATCCCGACGATATCGTAGGTCTGCTCCAGGATCGGCCGAGCGATGGCGTCGGCGCGCGCGGCCCCTGCGCCGAGGATGCGGTCGATCTCGCCCACGTCGCCCATGAGCCGGTTGATCTCGTCGTTGATCGGCGCGAGCACCGACACGGCGAGCTCGGCGAGCGCGGGCTTGAAGCTGCCGAACCCCTGACCGGCGAACTGCGCGACCACCGCCTCGGGCGTCTGGTCCGAGAGCGCGGCGTAGATATTGACGAGATTGCGCGCCTCGGGCCGCTCGGACAGCGCCGCGAGATTGTCCGGCAGCGGTTCGGAGTCGGTCCGTGCCTTGCGGATCTTCAGGCTGATGGTGTCGGCGTCATCGGTCAGGTTGATGCGGCTCATGTCAGAAGCGTCGGATTTCGACATCTTCTTCGTGCCGTCGCGCAGGCTCATCACCCGCGTCGCCGCCCCCTCGATCACCGGCTCGACCACGGGAAAGAAATCGACCTCGTAGTCATGGTTGAACTTGAGCGCGATCTCGCGGGCGAGCTCGAGATGCTGCTTCTGGTCCTCGCCCACGGGCACATGCGTGGTGTGATAGACCATCACGTCGGCCGCCATCAGGCAGGGATAGGCGAACAGCCCCACGGAGGCGTTCTCCCGGTTCCTGCCGGCCTTGTCCTTGAACTGGGTCATGCGCCCGAGCCAGCCCATCCGCGCGACGCAGTTGAGCACCCAGCCGAGCTCGGCATGGGCGCTCACCTGGCTCTGGTTGAACAGGATCGAGCGCGCCGGATCGATCCCGGCCGCGATGAACCCCGCCGCCAGCTCGCGCGTGGCGTGGCGCAGCTTGGCGGGGTCCTGCCAGACGGTGATGGCGTGCAGATCGACGAGGCAGTAAAGTGTCTCGACCCCGGAGTCCTGCATCTCGACGAACCGCTTGAGCGCGCCGAGATAGTTGCCCAGCGTCAGCCCCCCGGAAGGCTGGATGCCCGAGAACACCCGCGGCGGGGCCCCCGCCGCACCGCCCGGCGCCGTCTGCGCATCCGTCATCGCCACACTCCGTCTGGAAATCAGCCTGTGCTTCGCTTATCGCTGGGCGCGGAGCCCGTCAACGCACAGCCGCCTGCCGAGGAGACATCCCATGCGCCGTTCCCTCGCGACCGCCGCGGTCTGGCTGCTGGCGATGGTCATCGCGGTGATCGAGGCGGCCTTCCTGCTCGGCGGAGCCGGCATGATCGGCGGGCCCGAGGCGGCGGCGTGGCGGCTCGAGGCGGTGCAGAGGTTCGGCGTGGCGCCGGGGATGACGGACTGGATGCTCGAAAACCGCAGCCTGCCACCAGATCTCGTGGCGCGCTTCGCCGCCTTCGCCTTCGTGAACGAAGCGCCCGAGCGCGCGCTCTTCGTGGTGGTGCTGGTGGCGGGACTCGGCTCGGTGCTCGCCGCGTCACTGCGCGCGGGGGCGATCCTGGCGCTGTTCGTGCTCGGGGCGGCCGGGGGCGGTCTCGGCTATGCGCTGGCCGGGCTCGACCCGCAGCTTCTGGCGGGCGGGATGCCCGGCGCTTTCGCGCTGCTGGGAGGCCTTGCGGCGCTGCTCTTGGCGGGCCCGGTGCCCGCGGGGCTCAACCGCGTGCGCGCGCTCGCACTGATCGCGCTGGCGCTGGGGCTGCGCCTTTGGCTGGGACTGCAGATCGAAGCGGGGGCGCGCTGGAGCGCGGACCTGGCGGGCTTTGCCACGGGCGCGCTCCTCGGCGCGGTGCTGCGCCCCGGCGGCTGGCGCGCCCTGCGCGGGCGGGTGCGCCACGACTGAGCCTCAGCGCCGAAGCGCGTCGCGAAAATCCGACATCTGGAAGGCCCCGAGCCGCGTTCCGATCCAGAAATAGGCGACGAACCCGGTCAGCACCATCACCACCAGCGTCGCGATGCGCAGCCGCGCCACCTCGAGCAGAGGGGTCAGGAACTGCGCGGCGACATGCACGCATACCCCCATGATCGCCGCGGCGACCACGATCCGCCAGACGCGGCGGCGAAAGCGCGCATCGGGCTCGGCCGCTGCGCCCATGCCGCGCGAGCCGCGCCAAAGAAGCCACACCATCGCCCAGCCCGCCGCCGAGGTCCCGATCGCGGCGGCGATGTAGCCGATGAAGGGCGCAAGCCCCACCGCGAGCACCGCATTCACCACCAGCGACCAGACCGCGTAGTAGAACGGCGTCTTGGTATCCTCGCGCGCGAAGTAGAGCGGCTGCAGCACCTTCTGCAACACGAAGGCCGGCAGCCCCGCGGCATAGACGAACACCGCAAGCGCTGTCCCGATCGTGTCGGCTTGCGTGAAGGCGCCGCGCTCGAAGAGCACGTCCACGATCTGCACCGGGATCACCATCAGCCCCACCGCGCAGGGCACCGCGAGCGCGAGCGCAAACTCCGCCGCGCGGCTGAAGGAATGGCGCCCGCCATTGGTGTCGCCGTTCTGCAACCGCCGCGAGAGATCGGGCAGCAGCACGATCCCGATCGCGATCCCCACCACCCCGAGCGGAAGCTGGTAGAGCCTGTCGGCATAGGACAGCCACGCGATCGCGCCCTCGAAGAAGCTGGCCACCTGCCGGCCCACGAGCAGATTGACCTGCATCACCCCGCCGGCGAGCATCGCAGGGGCGGCGATGATCGCGAGGCGCTTCATCTCCGGGGTCAGCCGCGGCCATCGCGGGATCAGCGCGAACCCCGCCCGCGCCGCGACGATCCAGAGCATACCGAGCTGCAGCACCCCCGCCACCGGGATCGCCCAGGCCAGCGCCCGACCCGTCGCGAGATCGTAGTAATCCGCGATCAGCAGCGCGACGATGAAGCACAGATTGAGCAGGATCGGCGCCGCCGCCGCCGCCGTGAAGCGCCCCGTCGCGTTCAGGATCCCCGACAGCAGCGCGGCGAGCGACACCATCAGGATATACGGAAAGGCGATGCGCGCGTAATCGACGGCGAGGGCGAGGCGCTCATCCGCGGCGAAACCCGCCGCCATCGCCAGCACGAGGAACGGCATCACCAGCTGTGCGAGCAGCGTGAAGACGACGAGGATCGTCAGCAGCCCCGAAAAGGCGTCCCGTGCGAAGCGCAGCGCCCCCTGCCCGGCCTCGTAACGCTTCGAGAACATGGGCACGAACGCCATGTTGAACGCACCCTCGGCAAAGAAGCGGCGGAACATGTTGGGCAGCGCGAAGGCCACCAGAAATGCCTCCGCCGCCGGCCCCGCGCCGAGCGTCGCCGCGATCAGAACATCGCGCACAAAGCCGAGGATACGGCTCATGAGGGTCCATACCCCCACGGTGATGAATCCGGAGACAAGGCGGATCTGGCGCATCAGTCGTGCGCCCTCCGGGACCCTTCGGCGATCGCGGCGCGCAGCTTGCGCTCGAGCGCCTCCTGCTTGGCGCGGCTGTGGATCTTGAGCCCGAACATGTCCTTGACGTAGAAACTGTCCACGACCTGAACGCCATAGGTCGCGATCACGGCCGAGGCGATATAGATGCTGTTCTCCGCGAGGGTGCGGGTGAGATCGTGCAGCAGGCCGGGGCGGTCGCGGGTATCGACCTCGATGATGGTGTAGATTTCCGAGCCGTCATTGTCGAAGCTGACCGAGGTCGGGATGCGGAACGGGCGCTCGCGCTTTTTCAGCTTGTCGCGCCCGGCGAGGGCGCTGCCGGCGCTGACGCGCCCGGCGAAGATCTTCTCGATGGTCTCGCGCAGCCGCGGCAACCGCTCGGCCTCGAAGGGCGCGCCGTCTGAATCCTGAAGCCAGAACACCGCCGTGGCGAAGCCGTCGCGCGAGGTATAGGTGCGCGCGTCCACCACATTGGCCCCGGCCATCGCGATCGCGCCCGCCAGCCGCGAGAAGATCCCGGGATGATCGGCAAGCACGAAACAGGCGCGCGTGGCGTCGCGATCCTCGTCGGGGTGCAGGTCGATGCGGATCTCGTCGCCGCCGAGCCCGCGCAGCAGCCCGGCAAAGACAACATGCGTCTCGGTCGAGAGGCCCTGCCAGTAGGGGCCGTAATGGCGGTCGGTCTCGCGCTTGAGATCGCGCCGGTTCCAGCCCGCGAGCGCGCGCCGCAGCGCCCGCTTGGCCTCGCGCTCGCGCTTGGAGCGGTTGACATCCTCGAGCCCGGTCTCCAGCGCCTCGGCTGTCTCGCGGTAGAGCTGGCGCAGGAGCATCGCTTTCCAGTTGTTCCAGGTATTGGGGCCGACGCCGCGAATGTCGCACACGGTCAGCACCGTCAAGAGGTCGAGCCGCTCGCGCGTGGTGACCGCCTTGGCGAAGTCGCGCACCGTGCGCGGATCGGCGATGTCGCGCTTTTGCGCCATGTCCGACATCAGCAGGTGATAGCGCACCAGCCACTCGACGGTTTCGGTCTCCTCGCCCGTCAGCCCGAAGCGCGGCCCGAGCCGCCGCGCGATCTGCGCGCCCAGCACGGAATGATCCTCCGGCCGCCCCTTGCCGATATCGTGCAGCAGCAGCGCGACATAGAGCACCTTGCGGTTGACCTCGCCCTGCAGGATGCCCGAGACGATCGGCAGCTCCTCCACGAGTTCGCCGCGCTCGATCTGCGCCAGCGTCTTGATCGTCTGGATGGTGTGCTCATCGACCGTGTAGTGGTGATAGACGTTGAACTGCATCATCGCCACGATGGGCTCGAAATCGGGGATGAAGGCGGCGAGCACGCCGAGCTCGTTCATCCGGCGCAGGGCGCGCTCCGGATTGCCCTGCTTGAGCATCATGTCGAGAAAGATCCGGTTCGCCTCGCGGCTCTCGCGCATCTCGCGATCGATCAGGTGCAGATTGGCCGCCACCAGCCGCATCGCGTCGGGATGCAGCAGATGCCCGGTGCGCAGCCCCTCCGAGAAGATCCGCAGCAGGTTGAGCTTGTCGGCGAGGAAGGCCTCCGGATCGCGCACGGTCAGCCGGCCATGCACGACACGGTATTCCTTGCGCGGTCGGCGGCGGCGCGTGAACAGCCCCATCAGCGAAGGCATCCGCTTGACGTGACGCGCCTCGAGCGCGGTGAGGAAGATGCGCGTGAGCTCGCCGACGCGGGTGGCGTGGCGGAAATAGTCCTGCATGAAATGCTCGACCGCGCGGCGCCCGCCATGGTCGCGATACCCCATGCGCTCGGCCAGCTCGACCTGCAGATCGAAGGTCAACTGATCCACGGGCCGCCCCGTGACGAGATGCAGATGACACCGCACCGCCCACAGGAACGCCTCCGCGGCGCGGAAATTCGCATGCTCCTCGGGGCTGAACACGCCGAGCGTCACGAGATCGGCCGGGCTGTCGACGCGGTGGATGTATTTCGCGATCCAGTAGAGCGTCTGCAGATCGCGCAGTCCGCCCTTGCCCTCCTTGACATTGGGCTCGAGGACATAGCGCTGCCCGCCCTGGCGCTCATGCCGCGCGGCGCGCTCGGCGAGCTTGGCCTCGATGAAGTCGCGCGCGCCCCTGGCGAAGAGCTCGGACCAGAGCCGCTGCGAGAGCTTCGTGGCGAGCGCTGCATCCCCGGCGAGGAAACGATGCTCCAGAAGCGCGGTGCGGATCGTGTGATCCTCGCGCCCGAGCCGCAGGCATTCCTCGATGCCGCGCGTGGCGTGACCCACCTTGAGCTTGATGTCCCAGAGCATGTAGAGCGTGCTCTCGATCACCCGCTCCGTGCGCGGATCGAGCGCTTCGGGCGTGATGAAGAGCAGGTCGACATCCGATTGCGGCGCCATCTCGGCACGCCCGTAGCCGCCCACCGCCAGCATGGACGGCCGGGTTCCGTCCTGCGTGTGGTGCAGATGCCGCGCGGCGGCGTCGAAGGCCGCCGTCACCAGCCCGTCGATGAGCAGGGTCTGCCCGGCGACGAAGGCGCGAGCGGCCCGCGGCCAGCTGCGGAACGCCGCCTGCAGCGCCGCCTCGCCGTC
>SLQD01000022.1 GCA_007131685.1 Paracoccaceae bacterium
CGGCCCGCATGTCTTCAATCTCGGGCACGGCATCACGCCCGACGCCGACCCGGAGAATGTCCACCGGATGCTGGCCGCGATTCGGGGCTGATCAGCCCTTCACGTCGAGGCCGAGCGCATGGATCGCGCCCACGAGATCGCGCCCGAGCGCGGCATGCACCGCACGGTGACGCTCAAGGCGCGACATGCCCGCGAAGGCGGGCGCGCGGATCGTCACGAGGAAGTGGCTCTCGCCGCCCTCGCGAAAGCCGGCATGGCCGCGATGCGACTCGCTGTCATCGACGACATGCAGCTCCTCGGGCGCGAAGGCGTCCTCGAGTCGGGTGCGGATCTGCTCGGTCATGCTCATTTTTGGCTGTCAACCCCCTTCAATACGGCCCGAAAAAACCTAAACTCTGCGCCCCGAGTCGCAAGGGGTCCGCGATGACCGACCGTTCACCATTCGATTTCGACATGCGCGTCTCCGCCGACAAGAAGCGGCGCGGGCGCGGCAAGCGCGGCATGTCCGGCGCCTTCGAGACCTCGCAGCGCGTCTGCGACAAGCCCGGCTGCAACGAGCCGGGGCAATACCGCGCGCCCAAGTCGCCCGACCTGCCCGACGAGTATTTCTGGTTCTGCAAGGCACATGTGCGCGAATACAATCTGAGCTGGAACTACTTTCACGGGCAGTCCGACGCCGAGTTGAGCCAGACGCTGGAGCACGAGCGCGTCTGGGGCCGCGCCACCCGGCCCTTCGGCGACAAGAACGCCGCCGGCCGCGCCTGGGAGCGGCTGGGCATCGACGATCCGCACGCCGTTCTCGGCGACAAGGCCACGCAGAACCCCGGCAAGGCGCGCAGCGGCACCCGCCGCCTGCCCCCGACCGAGCGGCGCGCGCTCGAGATCCTCGACGGGCGCGACGACTGGTCGCGCGCCGAGCTGCGCAGCCAGTACAAGAGCCTCGTCAAGGATCTGCACCCCGACAAGAACGGCGGCACCCGCGCCGACGAGGATCGCCTGCAGGAGGTCGTCTGGGCCTGGGACCAGATCAAGGACAGCCGCAACTTCCGCGATTGACGCCGCCGAAAGGAGTCACCTTTGCCCGGCGACACGTTTTCCTCCCTCGTGATGCCCGTACACCGGGCGGGCTACCCGTTCATCGCGGCCTTCGCCGGGGTGAGCGTGGTGCTGTTCCTGATCTGGGCGCCGCTGGGATGGATCGGGCTGGGGCTCACGGTCTGGTGCTATTATTTCTTCCGCGACCCGGTGCGGGTGACGCCGGCGCGCGCGGGGCTTGTCGTCAGCCCGGCCGACGGCGTGGTCTCGGGCGCGGGCCCGGCCGTGCCCCCCGAGGAGCTCGGGCTCGGCAACGCGCCGCGCAACCGCGTCAGCATCTTCATGGATGTCTTCAACTGCCACGTGAACCGCGCGCCGGTCGCGGGCACCGTGGCGCGCATCGCCTATCGGCCGGGCCGCTTCGTCAATGCCGCGCTGGACAAGGCGAGCGAGGACAATGAGCGCAACGGGCTGGTGCTCGCGCTCGGCGACGGGCGCGAGGTCGGCGTGGTGCAGATCGCCGGGCTGGTGGCGCGGCGCATCCTGTGCGAGGTTTCGGAGGGCGACGCACTCGAGACCGGGGCGCGGTTCGGGATGATCCGCTTCGGCTCGCGGCTCGATGTTTACCTGCCCGAGGATGTCGCCGCGCTCGTCGCGGTGGGGCAGACCATGGTCGCAGGCGAGAGCGTCATCGCCGATCTTGCCAGCGACGAGCCCGCGCGCGCGGGCCGGGCACAGTGATGGCGCCCGGGCGCTCCCCCCGCGATCCGCTGCCGCTGCTGACGCTGCTGCCCAACCTGTTGACGATCCTGGGGCTGTGCGCGGGGCTCACGGCGATCCGCCTCGCGGTGGAGGGGCGCTTCGAGATCGCCGCCGGCCTGATCGTGCTCGCCGCGGTGATCGACGGACTCGACGGGCCGGCGGCACGGCGGCTGCGCGCCGAGTCGGCCTTCGGCGCCGAGCTCGACTCGCTTTCGGATTTCGTCTGTTTCGGGGTGGCGCCGGGGATCCTCGTATTCCTGTTCGCGCTCGCCCCGGCGCCCGATCCGGGCTGGATCTTCGTACTGATCTACGTGATCGGGGCGTGCCTGCGGCTGGCACGATTCAATGTCGGGCTGGCGGCGCCACCGGCCGAGCGCTCCAAGGCGGCGCCGCGCTTCGTGGGGGTTCCCGCGCCGGCGGGGGCGATGCTGGCGCTGCTGCCGGTCTTCGCGAGCCATGCCGGGCTCGTGGATTTCACGCAGCACCCGCTCATCGTCGCGCCTTATCTTGGGCTGGTGGCGCTCCTGATGGTCAGCCGGGTGCCGACGCTGTCGCCGCGCGCGCTGCGCGTGCCGCGCGAGCGCGCGCCCTGGGTGTTCATCGCCGCGGCGATCCTCGTGGGGATCATGCTCACGCGGGTGTGGCTGTTTTTCGTCATGCTTGATCTGTTGTATGCGCTCACGCTGATCTGGGTCGGCGTGGCATCGCGCCGGCAGAAGGCGGACTGAGGAAAGGACCGGGTATGGACATCGAAGCCGTCGACAAGAGCTACAAGCGCTGGGCGCCAATCTATGACAACACCTTCGGCCGCGTCACCGGCGCCGGCCGCCGCCGCGCGGTGCGCTACATCAACACGCGCGAAGGGTCCGTTCTCGAGGTGGGCGTCGGCACCGGGCTGACGCTGCCCGAATACGAGCCGCATCTGCGCATCACCGGCATGGATGTCTCGCGCGAGATGCTCGAGAAGGCGCGCGCCAAGGTCACGGCGCAGGGCCTCGATCATGTCGTGGAGCTGCGCGACATGGATGCGCGCAAGCTCGACTATCCCGATGACAGCTTCGACATCGTGGTGGGGATGTATCTCGTCTCGGTGGTGCCCGAGCCCGAAAAGGTCATCCGCGAGATGGCGCGGGTCTGCAAGCCCGGCGGCGAGGTGCTGATCCTCAACCATTTCAAGCGCGAGAGCGGGGTGCTCGCCGTTCTCGAGCGCGGCGCCGCACCGCTGGCCAATCTGCTCGGCTGGCATTCCGATTTCGACCGCGACCGCATCATGGGCGTGCCGGGCCTCGAGCTTGAGGAGAGCACGAACTTTCCCCCCTTCGGGATGTTCACCTTCCTGCGGTTTCGCAAGGCCGGCTGAGGCGGGGGCCTTCCCCTTGCACCGGCGCGGCTTATACTTCACTAACGCGGCAAAACCGGGTGTCGCGGCGCCCGCATGACGAGGATGAAAATGGCGGACGGAACCATGGACGCGAAAGCGAAACCGACCGAGGAGCTCTCGGTGCGCGAGGTCTTCGGCATCGACAGCGACATGACGGTGAAGGGCTTTGCCGAGGGCAGCGACCGGGTGCCCGCGCTCGATGCGACCTACAAGTTCGACCCCGACACCACCCTCGCGATCCTCGCGGGCTTTCAGTACAACCGCCGCGTGATGATCCAGGGCTATCACGGTACCGGCAAGTCCACCCATATCGAGCAGGTCGCCGCGCGCCTCAACTGGCCCACCGTGCGCGTCAATCTCGACAGCCATATCAGCCGCATCGACCTGATCGGCAAGGACGCCATCAAGCTGCAGGACGGCA
>SLQD01000203.1 GCA_007131685.1 Paracoccaceae bacterium
CTCCAGCGCGCGTGATCGACGGTGGCCGGCAGCGAGATCGGCGCGGCGCGCTGCTCGGCCTGCTCGGGGACCGTCGGATCGAAGGGGGCGCGCGGGTCGAACCGCTCGCCCTCGAGTATCACGTCTTCCTCGCAGGCCGCCAATACGACGAGCGCCGCCAGCGCCATGGCAGTTCGGGTCAATCTCACCGCTCTCGTCCCTTCTTGCCTTCTTTCGCGCGCCGCCTCGTCGTGTGCGGCATTGCGGCGGCCCGCCGCCTCAGCTCTGCGGCTCGGGATCGGCCCCGAGCGCCACCATCAACTGTGTCGCGCGCCGACGCAACCCCGCCGTCGCATCCGCACTGGCGACGAGGGCGCGCAGGGTCTCGATCGCGGCCTCCTCGTCGCCCTGCTCGAGTTGCACGAGCGCGAGCTGTTCGCGCGCGAGCGGCCTGAAGGGCTGCCCGGATTCGGCCAGCCCACCCAGCAGCGACTCGCGCTCCTCTGCGGGCATGTCGGAGCCCAGGATCATCACGCGCTTGAGCGTGGCGAGCTGGCGGTAGCGCTGCCCGGCATCAGCGGATTGCTCCACGGTGTCGAGCGCCGCGAGCGCGGCTTCGGTGTCGCCGGCCTCGGCGGCCTCGCCGGCCTGCAGCAACCCCAGTACCGCGGCGCGCCCGCCATCGGCCTCGATGGCGGCGAGCGCGTCCAGGCGCGCCTCGACATCATCGGCCTCGAGCGCGGCGAGCACCGCATCGCCGAAGGCCTCCGCCGCGGCGCGGTCCTGCGCCTTGCGCCATTCGTGCCACGCCGCCGTGCCGAGCGCCACCACCAGCACCAGACCGACGATCCAGCCATATCTGCGCACCCAGCCGAAGAACCGATCGCGGCGCAGCTCTTCGCTGACCTCGTTGATGAAACTGTCCGGGTTGCTCAAAGGGGCCTCCGATCGCTCGCCCCTCTCTTAGCGTGCAACCGCGCCGCTTGCCAAGCCCCCGCCCGCGTCGCCGCGGCCATTGCGGCGCTGCACCGCGCGGTTTAATCTGAACCGGAGCGTTCAGCGTATACAGAGCACAACCCTGGCCGGGGTCGCGGCGACGCGCCGCTGCGTGTATACCCGCAAGACGACATCGCGAAGAGGATCAGATGCGCCTGTCCCAGCTGCTTGCTTCCGCCGCGGTCGTGGCGGCGCTCTACGTGCTGATCCTGGAGCGCGAAGCGCTGATGGCCTTCGCCACCGGAGGCGAGGTCGCCGAGGAACGGGAACCCGAGCCCGACACCCCGGAGCCCGAAGCGCGCAGCGTCAGCGTGGTGGCGCGGGACTTCCCGCGCCGGCCGGTCGAGCAGGTCGTGCTGATGCGCGGGCGCACCGAGGCCAATCGGCAGGTCAGCCTGCGCGCCGAAACCGGCGGGCGGGTAAGCGGCGAGCCGCTGCGCCGGGGCGCCGAAGTCGCGGCGGGCGACGTGCTGTGCCGGATCGAGACGGGCACGCGGGCCGCGCGGCTCGAGGAGGCCGAGGCGCGGCTCGCCGAGGCCCAGCAGGAGCTGCGCGCCGCAGAGGGGCTCTCGCAGGGCGGATTCGCGGCCGAGACCCGGCTGATCGGGGCGCGCGCGGCGCAGAGTTCGGCGCAGGCGGCCGTCGCCGCCGCCGAGCTCGAAATCGACCGGCTGAGCATCCGGGCGCCCTTCGACGGGCGGCTCGAGACCGACACGGCCGAGCTCGGAGAGTTGCTGCAACCCGGCGAGCCCTGCGCGACGCTGATCCAGCTCGACCCGATGCGCATCACCGGCTTCGTGCCGGAGGCGCGCATCGACCGCATCGCGCGCGGCGCGCGGGCGGGGGCGCGGCTGGCGGACGGGCGCACCGTCACCGGCGCGGTCAGCTTCGTCGCCCGCAGCGCCGATCCCGAGACCCGCACCTTCCGCGTCGAGATCACGGTGGACAACCCCGACGGCGCGCTGCGCGACGGCCAGTCCGCCGATGCGCTGATCGAGGGAGCGGCGGCCGAGGGGCACCTGATCCCCGGCTCCGCGCTCACCCTCGACGATGACGGCCGCGTCGGGGTGCGCCTCGTCGATGCCGACACGCGCGCCGCCTTCGCCCCCGTCGAGATCATGCGCGACACCGCCGAGGGCGTCTGGGTGAGCGGGCTCGGCGAGCGCGCGCGGGTGATCGTCGTCGGACACGAATATGTCAGCGAGGGCACCCGGCTCGATGTGACGCTGCGCGAGGACGGGACACAGGCCGAGCACACCGATCCGATCCTCGATTTCGACGCGGTGGAGGACCGGCTCGACGCCCTGCCCGAGCCAGAGACCGAACCCGGCACCGAGCCGGGCCCCGGCGAGCCCGAGCAATGACCGGCATCGTCGACTGGGCGGCGAGCCATGCGCGCACCGTGCTGGCCTTCATCGCGGCCACGCTGGTCGCGGGCGGGCTGGCCTATACCCAGCTGCCCAAGGAGGGCGAGCCCGATATCGACGTGCCGGCGCTGTTCATCTCGGTGCCGTTTCCCGGAATCTCGGCGGAGGATGCCGAGAGCCTGCTGATCGAGCCGATGGAGGACGAACTCGCCGACCTCGACGGGCTCGAGACCATGACGGCGACCGCGTCGGAGAACTTCGCCGGGATCGTGCTCGAATTCGAGTTCGGCTGGGACGCGACGGCGACGATGGCCGAGGTGCGCGACCGGATGGACCGGGCCGCGGCGGATTTTCCCGACGGCTACGAGCGCTACCAGATCGACGAGTTCAACTTCTCCGAATTCCCGATCCAGATCGTGTCGCTGTCCGGCGATGTGCCCGAGCGCACGCTCCTGCGCGCCGCGCGCGAGATGCAGCGCGCCGTCGAGGGCATAGACGCGGTGCTCGAGGCCGAGATCGCCGGGCAGCGCGACGAGATGCTCGAGGTGATCGTCGATCCGCTCAAGCTCGAGGCCTACAACCTCACCGCGGGCGAGCTCATCAATGTCGTCTCGCGCAACAACCAGCTCGTCGCCGCGGGCGAGCTCGAGACCGAGGCGGGCGCGTTCTCCGTCTCCGTTCCGAGTTCCTACACCAGCGCCGAGGATGTCTATTCGCTGCCGGTGCGCGTGCGCGGCGACAGCGTCGTGACGATGGGCGACATCGCCGATATCCGGCTGACCTTCGAGGACCGCGAGGGCACCGCGCGCTTCAACGGCGAACCCGCGCTCGCGCTGCAGGTGGTGATGCGCAAGGGCTTCAACCAGATCGACACCGCCTCGGCGGTGCGCGAGACCGTCGCCGCGCTGCAGGACGACTGGCCGGAGGAGATGCGCGAGGCGATCACCGTGCGGATCTCCTTCGACCGCTCGCGCGACGTGGAGGCGATGGTCAGCCAGCTCGAGGGCTCCGTGCTCACGGCCGTGGCCCTGGTGATGATCGTGGTGCTGGGGGCGCTGGGCGTGCGCCCGGCAATGCTCGTGGGCTTCGCGATCCCGACCTCCTTCTTCCTTTGCTTCCTGCTTCTCGGGGCGATGGGGGTGGCGATCTCGAACATCGTGATGTTCGGGCTGATCCTCGCGGTGGGCATCCTCGTCGACAGCGCCGTGGTGGTGGTCGAATACGCCGACAAGCGCATCAACGAGGGGTATTCACCGACGAAAGCCTATGTGCTGGCGGCCAAGCGCATGTTCTGGCCCATCATCGCCTCCACCGCGACGACGCTGAGCGCGTTCCTTCCGATGCTGTTCTGGCCCGGCGTGGCCGGCGAGTTCATGGGGATGCTGCCGGTGACGCTGATCTTCGTGCTCTGTGCGTCGCTGGTGGTGGCACTGCTTTACCTGCCGGTGATCGGCGGCGTGACGGGGCGGCTGGCGCAGCTCTTCGCGCAGGCGAGCGACGCCCTGCGCGCCCTGCCCTGGCTGATGCGGGCGCTGTGCGCGCTCGGGGCGCTCTGGCTGATGTTCGCGGGCGCGATGCAGACGCTCAACCCCGCCTGGCTGACGGGAACGGCGCCCGCGATCGGCTGGCCCTGGCTGCCCGGGGTGGTGCTGTTCGGGCTCGCGATATCGGCGACGGCGATCACGCTCGGCGCACTGCAGCGCCCGCCGGCGGCGGCGCCGGTGCAGGTCGGGCATCGGCGCACGCTGTTCGGCCGCTTCATCGGGGCGATCGTGCGCAATCCGCTGGTCCCGGTCCTGGTGATCCTGGCGGTGGCGGGCTTCGTCGTCGCCACGTTCAATTATTACGGCGCGAACAATCGCGGGGTGGAGTTCTTCGTCGATACCGAGGCCGAGGACGGCATCGTCTATGTGCGCGCGCGCGGCAATCTGTCGCTGTCGGAAAAGGACGCGCTGGTGCGCGAGGCCGAGCGGGTGACGATGCAGACCGAGGGGGTCGCGGCGGTCTTCGCCTTCGCCGGCGAGGGCGGGCTGAGCTCCAACACCGGAGGTGCGAGCGCGCCGCTCGACACGATCGGGCAGGTCCAGTTCGAGTTCACCCGCTGGCAGACCCGCGCCGGCGAACCGGGCATGGACGGCAACAGCCTCGTCGAGCGCCTCGAGGAGCGCCTCGCCGCCATTCCCGGCATCGAGACCGAAATCCTGATCCAGACCGGCGGCCCCGGTGACGCCAAGCCCGTGCATCTGCGGCTGCGCGGCCAGGATCTCGACCGGCTCGCCGAGGGGATCGAAACCGTGCGCGCGCGCTTCGAGCAGACCGAGGCGCTGTTCGACATCGACGACACGCGCCGCCTGCCCGGCATCGAGTGGCGCATCGAGGTGGACCGCGAGCGCGCCGGGCGCTTCGGCACCGATGTCGGCACCGTCGGCGGAATGGTGCAGATGCTCACCCGCGGCATCCTGCTCGACACGATGCGCCCGCAGAGCGCCGACGACGAGATCGATATCCGCGCGCGCTTTCCCGCGCAGGACCGGCTGCTCGACAGCCTCGACACGCTGCGGCTGCAGACCGAGGCGGGGCTGGTGCCGCTGTCGAACGTCATCACGCGCACCCCGGTGGCCGAGCTCGGCCAGATCGAGCGCGTCAACGGGCAGCGTTACCTCGATGTGCGCGCCGATGTGCGCCCGGGGCTGCAGACCGGGGACGGCCGCCCGATCAACGCCAATGAGCGCATCGAAACGCTCAGCGAATGGCTGGAGAGCGAACAGCCCCTGCCCGCCGGCATCGAATGGAGCTGGGAGGGCGATCAGCAGGACCAGCAGGAGAGCACCGATTTCCTGATCACCGCCTTCGCCGGCGCCCTCGCGCTCATGTTCATCATCCTGCTGGCGCAGTTCAACAGCTTCTACAACTCGGTGCTGGTGCTCGTGGCGGTGGTGCTCTCGACGACAGGGGTGCTGATCGGGATGCTGGTGATGGATCAGACCTTCTCGATCATCATGACGGGCACGGGCATCGTCTCGCTCGCCGGGATCGTCGTGAACAACAATATCGTTCTCATCGACACCTATCAGCAGTATGCGCGCTACATGCCCCGGCTCGAGGCGATCGTGCGCACCGCGGAGGCGCGCATCCGCCCGGTCCTGCTCACCTCGATCACCACGATCGCCGCACTCACGCCGATGATGCTCGGCATCTCGGTGGATTTCGCCAATGGCGGCTACAGCGTGGACAGCCCCACGGCACTGTGGTGGAAGCAGCTCGCCACGGCCGTGGTGTTCGGGCTGGGGATCGCGACGCTGCTCACGCTGGTCTTCACGCCGTCGCTGCTGGCGGTGCGGGTCTGGGCGGGGCTCGGGGCGTATGGCTCGCTGGCGCGGCTGCGGGCGCTGTCGCTCGGGCCGCACAGCGCGGCGGCGCGCGATCTGGCGCTGCAGCGCGAGCTGCGCGCGCAGGGCGTGCCGCTGATCCTCTGGGAGCCGCAGGAAACGGACGAGCCGCCGCTCGAGGCGCTCAGGCCCCTGCCGCCGGCGCCGCTGCGTGCGGCCGAGTGAATCTGCAGGAAGGGGGAAGTGGCGCGGTTGACGGGGCTCGAACCCGCGACCTCCGGCGTGACAGGCCGGCACTCTAACCAACTGAGCTACAACCGCGCGTGTGCCGGTGTCTAGGCCAAGCGCGCCGGGGCGTCAACGGGAAAATGGCACGCCGCGCGATCGCCGCACGGCGCACGCCGGAGCTGTCAATTCACTGATCTGCGGGGATAAATGGCGCGGTTGACGGGGCTCGAACCCGCGACCTCCGGCGTGACAGGCCGGCACTCTAACCAACTGAGCTACAACCGCGCATTACCACCCGGGCCACTGCCGAGCGTCGCCTGGGGGATAGGCATCCGGGGGCGCGAGGTCAAGCGCCCGCGCGCGAAAAACGCGCGCGGGCGGGCATGTCACGCATAGGGATTGCGGGGCGTGCGATCCTCGGACAGCGACGGGCACGCGCGCTCGACAAGCGCCGTGATCGCATCCGCGAGATGCTCGGGATCGATGGCGTAATCGCCGCGCTTCAGACGGATCTTGTGCGCCTCCATGAGGACGTCGCTGTGAGTGTGACCCTGCGGCGGCTCGAAGCGGTAGGAGGCGATCTCGATGAGCAGGCCGAGCGGGTCGGGGAAATAGATCGAGTCCATGAAGCCGCGATCCTTGGGCCCGCTATTTGGGATTCCGCGCTCCTCGAGCCGGGCGGCGACCTGGCGAAAGCTCACTTGCGAGACGGCAAAGGCGAGATGATGCACCGCCCCCGGCGGCGTCGCCTGGCGCCTTCCCTCCGGGCGGCGCCGCTCGTTGGTGAAGATGGTGATGAGCCGCCCGTCGCCGGGATCGAAATAGAGGTGATTCTCGTCAGGCACGTCGAGATTGGGCTGCTCGAAGATGAAAGGCATGCCGAGCACCCCCTCCCAGAAATCGATCGAGGTCTGGCGGTCGGCACCGGTAAGGGTGATGTGATGCACCCCCTGGGTCTGTATCTTGCGCATGGCGTTTTCCTCCGATGTGGCTCGTCTGCAGATGGGGTGTTCATCCGTGCAGTTCCACGGGCAGACCCGCGCAGCGAATCTGCGTCAGCGCACAGATTCGCGCGCGGCGAGCCGTTCCGCGACACCGGCGCGCACATCCGCTTCGCAGCGGGCCGCGAGCGGCTTGCGCCCGCCGAAATCCGCCACGGCGACGGGCGCGTGAAAGACGATCTCGCTGCGCCCCTGCCGCGGCGCGGCGAGCACCTGCAGCAGATGCGGGGCGAAATCCATGTCGCCCCACCAGCCATAGAAGCGCGGATCCGCCCCCTCCGGCGCGTGATGGATCACCGAGACGGGCTGCACCCAAAGCGCGAGATCATCGTGAAACAGCGCTTCGAAGAGCGCCGTCTTGAACGCCAGCACCCGCTGGCCGTCCGTGCTGGTGCCCTCGGGAAACAGCACGAGCCGGTGCCCGGCACGCAGCCGCTCCTTGAGCAGCGCCGTCTGGTCGCGCGCCTCGCGCCCGGCGCGATTGATGAAGACCGTCCCCGTCGCGCGCGCGAGCCAGCCGATCCCGGCCCATCCCGCGACCTCGGATTTGGCCACGAAATACACCCGCGCGCAGGCATTGATCGCGAAAATGTCGAGCCAGGAGGCATGATTTGCCACGATCGGCCCGCGCGCCGTCATCGGCTGCCCCTCGGCGCGCAGCGGCAGGCCGATGATCCGGAAGGTGCCGCAGCAGACGAGGCGCGTGATCCACGGCGTCACCGGCCGGTTCACACCGCACAGCGGACGCTCGAACAGCCGCACCGCGAGCAGGATCACGAGCCCGCCATAGATCAGCACCGAAAGCGCCGTCAGCCGCAGCCCGACACGCAGCCAGCCGCCTGCGCCGATGCGCGCGCGCGGTGGCGGCTCATCGGAGCGCCAGGTCGCGTTCATGCACCGCGCCCGCGCCGGGTATAGTAGCCGCGGTGCCGGCTCGACATGCGCGCGGTGTCCATCAGCAGAAAGACATCCACGGTGTTGAAGGCGTGATCGACATAGGCCCCCTCGCCCACGAAGCCGCCGAGGCGCAGATACGCCTTGATGAGCGCCGGGGTCGCCAGCATCGCTGCACGGCGGTCGAGCTCGTCAGGTGGCATCAGGTCCATGCTCTGGAAATGCTCCTCGCGCACCCGCACCCGCAGCGGCTCGGGGGCGAGGTGGTGATGATGCAGCCAGGCCAGCGGCATGCGCAAGGCCGCGATATCGGTGCCGTGAAAGCTCGCCACGCCGAACATCACCTCGATGCCGCGCTCGAGCACGTAGTCGGCCAGCCCGTTCCAGAGATGAAACATCGCTGTGCCGCCGCGATAGTCGCGATGCACGCAGGAGCGCCCGAGCTCGAGCAGCCTGCGCCCGCTCCTGCGCAGCGGCGTGATGTCGTATTCGTCCTCGGTGTAGAACTGCCCCGCCGCGGCGGCGCGTTCATCCGTGAGCAGCCGGTACACCCCGACCACATGGTCGAGCGCCTGCGCATCGCGCCGCCTATCGACCAGCACGAGCTGATCGACATGCGCATCGAAAGCGTCCCGCTCGAAGCGGCCTTCATGGTCGATCAGGGGCCCGTCGCCGCCGAGCTCGGCCACGAAGACCTCGTAGCGCAGCCGCTGCGCCGCGAGGCGGTCGATCTCCTCGGTTGCAAGGCGCAGCTCGAAATGGGGCTCGTTCGCCAGCATTGGCACAGGCTCCGCATGCGTGGCCCCGCCCCGTAGGCGAGCCGGTTTGCGGTTGCAAGCCGCAGCACCGTGCGGCGCGCCTTTTTTAGCCGCCGCCCCCGTGCTAGACGGCAATGATCCGCCTAATCAAGCGGGATCGGAACAAGAACGACACGGGCACCATCAATGACGAGCTTGCCGACTTCCTCGAAATTCACGGTAATCCGGGTGCCGATGATGGACTGGATCTGCCCCGTGCCCCAGTCCGGTGCGCCGGGATGGCGCACGATCATGCCCGGCTCGAGGATCGCGTTCTCGTCAAGCATCTCCCGCCTCCGTCACGAAGGGTGCCGCCATGGCTGACAGGCCCGACCTCGCCGCGCTCATCGGCTCGCGCATCTGCCATGACCTCGTGAGCCCGCTCGGCGCGGTGGGCAACGGCATCGAGCTGCTCACCGTCGGGGGCGCCGAGGGCCCCGAGACCGAGCTCATCGCCGAGAGCCTCGCCGCGGCGCAGGGACGCATCGCGGTGTTCCGGGTCGCCTTCGGCCCGGCCCGCGACGAACAGGTGATCGAGGCTCGCGCGCGCACCGATATCGCCGAGGGGGTGCAGGGCAGCGGGCGGCTGACGCTGGACTGGGCGCCGGAGGGGCCGCTGGCGCGCCCGGCGGCCAAGCTCGCCGCGCTGCTGATGCTGTGCGCCGAGAGCGCGCTGCCGCGCGGCGGGCACCTCGCCGTGACCCATTCGCGGGACGGGCTGCAACTTGCGGCCGAGGGCCGGCGCGTGAGCCTCGACGAGGCGCTCTGGCCACTGCTCGACGGTGCCGCGCCGACGCCCGAGCTGCGCGCCGCGCATGTGCAGTTCCCGCTCGCCGCGCAGGAACTCGCCCGGCAGGGTCGGCGCGCGGCGGTCGATGCCACGGAGACGACGCTGACCATCACCTGCTGACTCAGCCGCGCACGGTGCCGTCGCCGGTGACGAGATACTTGAAGCTCGTCAGCTGCTCGGCGCCCACCGGCCCGCGCGCATGCATGCGCCCCGTGGCGATGCCGATCTCGGCGCCCATGCCGAACTCGCCGCCATCGGCGAACTGCGTCGAGGCGTTGTGCATCAGGATCGCGCTGTCGAGCCCGGCGAAGAAACGCGCGGCGGTAGCGCCGTCCTCGGTCAGGATCGACTCGGTGTGCTCGCTGCCATGGGTGCGGATATGGACGATCGCGCCCTCGACATCCTCGACGACCTTCGCGGCGATGATCATGTCCAGGAATTCGCGGCCGAAATCGTTGGGTTTGGCCGGAACCGTTCCGGGCAGGTGCGAAAGCCCGTCGCCCGCGCGCACCTCGACCCCGGCGGCGACGAGATCGGCCACGATCCGCGCGCCAAGCGTGTCGGCCACGTCGCGATGGATGAGCAGGCATTCCGCCGCCCCGCAGATCCCGGTGCGCCGCGTCTTGGCGTCGAGCACCACGCGCCGCGCCTTGTCCGGGTCGGCGGCGGCATCGACATAGACGTGGCAGATGCCCTCGAGATGGGCGAAGACGGGCACCCGCGCCTCGGCTTGCACGAGCCCAACGAGCCCCTTGCCGCCGCGCGGCACGATCACGTCGATCGCTCCGGTCATGCGCAGCATCTCGCTCACGGCGGCGCGGTCGCGCGTGGGCACGAGCTGGATCGCGTCCTCGGGCAGCGCGGCGGCGCGCAGCCCTTCGATCATGCAGGCATGGATCGCGCGCGAGGAATGAAAGCTCTCCGAGCCGCCGCGCAGGATCACCGCATTGCCCGATTTCAGACACAGCCCGCCGGCATCCGCCGTCACGTTGGGCCGCGATTCGTAGATCACCCCGACCACGCCGAGCGGCGTGCGCACCCGCTCGATATGCAGCCCCGAGGGCCGGTCCCAGGCCGCCATCACCTGCCCGACGGGATCATCCTGCGCGGCGATGGCGCGCAGCCCGGCGGCGATCGCATCGACGCGCGGCGCATCGAGGGCGAGCCGGTCGATCATCGCCGCCGAGAGGTCCTTCGCGCGCGCCGCGGCGAGGTCGGTTTCGTTCGCGGCGAGGATGTCTTCGCGCGCCGCGATCACGGCCTCGGCGGCGGCATTGAGCGCGCGCGCGCGGTCGGCGCCAGCGGCGGTGGCGAGCGCGGCGCTCGCGGAACGGGCGCGCGCGCCGATGGAGTGCATGAGCGCGGGAATGTCGGCAGCGTCGGTCATAGAACCATGTCGTCCCTGTGAATGAGCGCGGCGCGGCCCGGATAGCCGAGAATACCTGCGATGTCACCCGAGCGCCGCCCCTTGATGGCGCGCGCCTCGGCGGCGCTGTAGCGCACCAGCCCCTGCCCCAGCCGCCGGCCGTCCGGCGCCGTGATCGCCACCGCGTCGCCGCGCCCGAAGCCGCCCTCGACCGCTGTGACCCCCGCAGGCAGCAGCGAGCGCCCCTGCGCCAGCGCCGCCGCCGCCCCGGCATCGATGCGCAGCGCGCCCTTCTCCTTCATCGCGCCGATCCAGCGCTTGCGCGCGCCCTGCGGATCGCCCTCGGCGGCAAACAGCGTGGCGCGCGCGCCCTGCCCCAGCGCGCGCAGCGGATGCAGCGCCGCGCCCTCGGTGATGACCATCGCACAGCCCGCGGCGGTGGCGGCGCGCGCGGCCTGCAGCTTGGTCTTCATCCCTCCGCGCGCGAGCCCGGAGGCCGCCTCGCCGGCCATCGCCTCGATCTCGGGGGTCAGCGCGGCGACATGCGGGATATGGCGCGCGGCGGGGTCGGTGCGCGGATTGGCGGTGTAGAGCCCGTCCACATCCGACAAGAGCACCAGAAGATCCGCCCCCGTCGTCACCGCGACCTGCGCGGCGAGGCGGTCATTGTCGCCGTAGCGGATCTCGTCGGTGGCGACGGTGTCGTTCTCGTTGACGATCGGGACTGCGCCGTGGCCGAGCAGGGTTTCGAGCGTGGCGCGGATATTGAGATAGCGCCGCCGGGCGGTGGTGTCCTCGAGGGTGACGAGAAGTTGTGCGGCGCGGATGCCGTGCGGGGCGAGCGCGGCCTCGTAGGCGCGCGCGAGCCGGATCTGCCCCGCCGCCGCCGCGGCCTGGCTCTGCTCGAGCGGCAGCGGCCCGTCCGCGAGCCCGAGCACCCCGCGCCCAAGCGCGATCGAACCCGACGACACCAGCACCACATCCGCCCCGCCGCCGCGCAGCGCCGCGACATCGGCCGCGAGCGCCTCGAGCCAGTCCTCGCGCAGCGCACCGTCCTCGACGAGGAGCGCCGAGCCGATCTTGACGACGACGCGGCGCGCGGCGCTCAGGGCCTCCACGGCGCCTCCTCCGCCGACTCCCGCGGGTCGCGCGCGGCGTCGATGCATTCGAGAAGCGCGCGCAGCACCGTTTCGACCCCCTCGCCCGACACCGCCGAAAGCGCCAGCACGGGCCGGCCCGCCGCCGCCTCGAGCGCCGCGCGCCGCTCGGCGCGCAGCTCGGGCGCGAGCGCATCGACCTTCGACAGCGCCACCACGCGCGGCTTGTCGGCGACGACGGGCGAATAGGCCGCAAGCTCCGCCTCGATCACGGCGTAATCGGCCGCGACGTCCTCCGCGGTCCCGTCGACGAGCTGGAGCAGCACCGCGCAGCGTTCGACATGGCCGAGGAAGCGATCCCCCAGACCTCGCCCCTCGCTCGCCCCCGCGATCAGCCCCGGAATATCCGCGACGACGAATTCGCGCCCGTCGACACCGACCACCCCGAGATTGGGGTGCAGCGTGGTGAAGGGGTAATCGGCGATCCTGGGCCGCGCATTCGAGGTCGCGGCGAGGAAGGTGGACTTGCCTGCATTGGGCAGCCCCGCAAGCCCCGCATCCGCGATCAGCTTGAGCCGCAGCCACAGCGTGCGCTCGACCCCGGGCTGGCCCGGATTGGCGCGGCGCGGGGCCTGGTTCGTGGCGGTCTTGAAGCGCGCATTGCCCCAACCGCCATTACCCCCCTCCGCAAGGCAGACGCGCGCGCCCGGCTCGGTCAGATCGGCGATCACCGTCTCGCCGTCCTCCTCGAGGATCTCGGTGCCCACCGGCACGCGCAGCGTGATGTCCTCGCCGCCGCGCCCGGTGCGGTCCTTGCCCATGCCGGGGCGGCCGTTGCGGGCGAAGAAATGCTGCTGGTAGCGAAAGTCGATCAGCGTGTTGAGCCCCTCGACGGCCTCGGCCCAGACGCTGCCGCCGCCGCCGCCATCGCCGCCATCCGGGCCGCCGAACTCGACGTATTTCTCGCGCCGAAAGCTGACGCAGCCGGCCCCGCCGCTGCCCGAGCGGATCTGCACCTTGGCGAGATCGAGAAACTTCATGGCGCCACCGGTTCCTGCGTCAGGGGCTGACTAGGGCGAAACCGCGCCCGGCTCAAGCGCCCTCAGCCCATGCGGCGCAGATAGGTCCAGGTCGGCACCCGCGCGCCGCGCGCGACGGAGAATGTCTCCGCGTCGCCGAGATATTCGAAGCCGCAATTGGTCAGCACCCGCGCCGAGACCGGGTTGTCCTGGAACACCTCGGCAAACAGCGTGCGCGCCTCGTGCGGGTTGGCCTCGACGAGCGCGCCCACCGCCTCCGTTGCAAAGCCCGTGTTCCAGAAGCCCGGCGCGACCCAGTAGCTGATCTCGGACTGGTTGCGGCCCATGCGCTTGAGGGTGATGGTTCCGAGCACCTCGTCGAGATTGTTGGCGCTGCCGTCGAGGACCCAGACATCCTCCTCGCTGTCGCTCGCCGAGACGCGCTCGATGAAGGCCTGCACCGTGCCCGGCGGCAGGGGATGGGGCACGGTGCGCGTGGCCTCGGCCACGCGCCGGTCGCCGGTATACATCTCGATGAGCCCGGCATCCGATGCGCGCACCGGACGCAGGACGAACCGCCCGGCGGAGATCACCGCCTCGGGCGGCGACGACTGCAGATTCATGACTCCCCCCTACTCGAACTGCGCACCGCCCGCACCGGGCGCCCCGTGCGCTTTCACCAGACAAAGGTGAACGAATTGCAACGGGGGGCCGGCAGATGGCCGACCCCCCGTCGCGATACCGTATCAGGGCTCCGACGTTACTCGGCCGCCTGGCGCGCGGGTCGCACCGATACGAAGGTGCGCCCCTTGAGGCCCTTGTGGAAGGTCACCTCGCCCTCGGCGGTGGCGAAGATGGTGTGATCCTTGCCGATCCCGACCCCGTGCCCCGGCCACCAGCGCGTGCCGCGCTGACGCACGATGATATTGCCGGGAATCACGGTCTGGCCGCCGAACATCTTGACGCCGAGCCGGCGTCCGGCCGAGTCGCGCCCGTTGCGGGAGGACCCGCCTGCCTTCTTGTGTGCCATGCGCCTTACTCCTTGTCTTCGGCCTGCGCCGCGGCCTGCGCGACCCAGCCATCGCGTGCGGCGCGGCCGCGCAGCGACAGCGCCTCATCCATATATGCCAGCTCCGCGTCGCTCCAGGCCGCGATCTGGTCGAAATGGAAGACGCCCTCGGCATTGAGCGCGGATTCCATCTTGGGGCCGAGGCCGGTGATCTTCTTGAGATCGTCCGCCTGGCCGTCGCGCGGCGCATCCAGCAGGTTCGCGGGCTTGCGCCCCGCTTCGGCCGCCTCGGGCGCGGGGGCGGGCTTTTCGCCCTTCGCCGTCCCTGCGGGCTTGGCGGCCGGTTTCGCCGCGGCCGGCGCTTTCGCGGCCGGGGTCGCCGTGCCCGCGCCGCCGATCGCGGCCTTCACGCCGCTGTCCTGCGCGCCGGAGGCGAGGATCTCGGTGACGCGCAGCACGGTCAGGTGCTGGCGATGGCCGCGGGTGCGCTGCGAGCTGTGCTTGCGGCGGCGCTTGACGTAGTGGATGAGCTTCTCGCCGCGGCCCTGTTCGAGGACCTCTGCCTGGACCCCGGCGCCGTCCACGCGCGGCGTGCCGATCACGGGCGCGTCGCCCCCCAGCATCAGCACCTCGTTGAACTGCACCGTCTCGCCGGCATCGGCGGCGAGCCTTTCCACCTTGACCACGTCGCCGGGTTCGACGCGGTATTGCTTACCCCCGGTCTTTATGACCGCAAACATCGGCCTCTACCTTCTCTTTCGTCGCGTCCTTCGGCCCCCGGTGCCAGTGCGGCAGCGAGCGTTCCTGCAATGCGCCCTCGGACAGCGCGCCCGTTGCGGGCGGTATGGGCGATCCGGCAGAACCGGATCGGGAAGAGCCGCCCGGATCGGACGGCCTGCTGGCGCGCTATCTCGCTCAGGCGCGCGGCGAAGTCAACCCTGCGCGCGGCGCGCGATCACAGTTCGCTGCCGCCCACGGCCTGCCCCGCCGCGCGCCCCACCTCGCCCGAAAGGGTCGTGAAAAGCGTGTCATAGGCCGCGAACAGCGCGGCGTTGAGATCCCGGCCCGCCGGGCTGCGCGCGAAGGCGATCAGTTCCTCGAGTTCGGCGTCCGACAGCGGGCCGTAGGCCAGTGTCAGGAAGGTCAGCACCCAGTCCTCGGAGTTCTCGCGGATCGCCGGCTCGCGCGCCCGGGCGAAGCCGCGCACATCCGCCTCGTCGAGATCGAGCGCATCCCCCGCCCCCGCGATCATCGCGCGGTGAAACGCCATCGTCGAATTGAGCGCGGCGGCGACATTGCCGTCGATCAGGTTGCTGGCCTCGACGAAGGTCTCGATACGGTCGAGGCGGGGATCATCGTCGTCGCGCTTCCCGGCGAGCACGGCGCGCGCGCCCTCCTCGACGGCCTCGTCGAGCAGCGCCGCGCGCGCCGATGTCTCCAGCGCGACCGCGTCCGCGCCGACGCCGTCCTCGAAGAAATCGAGGATATCCGCGACCCGCCCGGGTTCGAGCGCATCGATCGAGGCATCGAAGGGGTCAGCGAATATGTCGCGCATGCGGTCCATCGCGTAGATTTCCGCCACGCGCCGCTCCCAGCCGCGGCCCAGCCCCTCGCCGAAGGGGCCGTCCACGAGCCCTTCCGCGTCGCGGATCCCCTCGCTGCGGACGATCTCGAGCGTCTCGTCGAGACGCAGGGCATCGCGCACCGCCTCGCCCGAGGCCAGCACCGGCGCCGGTAGCGCGAGCGCGATCATCCCGACGAAGCTGCGAAGACTCCAGTTCCCCATGACATCCCCCGCATCCCTGCCGCGGCATGCCGTGCAAGGTAGCACACCGCGTCGCATGATCCAGACAGGGGCGCGGGGCGCGCGCATGCGGCGGCTCGCGGTGCCTCGGCGAAACATGGCCGAGGGCGGCGGCATCACGCGACGGTGTAGCCTGCCCGCGGCCCTTGCGGTGGTAGAACGATACGTTCCGACTCACAGGCGTGATCGCCCGCGGGCCGGTTCCATTTCGACATTACTGACAATGTCGCGGCCGCGCCGTCCGATGTGCGCGGCGGCCCGGCCGATTTGACAGCGCACCATGAGTGAGGAGTTTACCATGCGCTTTCTCTTGCTGACCGCCGCGCTCGCGCTCGGGGCCACGGGGGTCCTGGCGCAAACCGCGCCCGCACCGGATGGTGTCGGGACAGTGTATTGTTCCTGGATGAAGTCCGAAAACCGGAGCATCGGCCATGCCGGGCCCCGCCACTTCGAGCGGTTCGGAAGCGACAACGGCGGCATCGCGGCCCGTCGCTACGTCGATCACGGCCATACCGTCGCGCGGGACTCGGCCATCATGCGGATGACCGCGACCGACGAGGACGGCGCACAGCACGCGGCGACGTCCGCATTCGGCCACACTGTCGGCGCAGCCACCGCCCTCAACCGCGGCCTTGACTGCACCATCGGCGGCTCGGGCCACTGACACGGGACCGTTCCGGCGGTCGCGCCGGAACGGCACACACGGCACCGCCATCACCGGCCGGCGCCGCGCTAACCGCGCAGCCGAAGCACCCGCGACAGGAGGCGCCGGGTCGAGGGGCTCACCCCCTCCGGGGCCGGACCGCCCTCGACGGCGCGGAGCATCCGATCGGCCAGTTCCTTGCCGAGCTCAACGCCCCATTGATCGAAGCTGTTGATGCCGAGGATCACCCCTTCGACGAAGACGCGGTGCTCGTAGAGCGCGATGATGCGGCCGAGCGTCTCCGGCGTGAGCGCCGGATAGAGCAGCGTGGTGGAGGGGCGGTTGCCGGGAAAGACGCGGTGGCGCGCCTGGCGCTCGAGCTCCGCGCCCTCCAGCCCGGCCTCGGTCATAAGCGCGCGCGCCTGATCGAGCGAACGCCCGCGCATCAGCGCCTCGGACTGCGCGAGGCAATTGGCGAGCAGGAGCTGGTGGTGATGCTCCAGCGCCGGCTCGTGCCCCTGCGCGGCGACGAGGAACTCGCATGGCACGATCTGCGTGCCCTGGTGCAGGAGCTGGTAGAAGGCATGCTGGCCGTTGGTGCCGGGCGCACCCCAGACAACGGGGCCGGAGGGGCGGTCGAGATCCGTGCCGTCCATCGCCACGCGCTTGCCGTTGCTCTCCATCTCGAGCTGCTGAAGATAGGCGGGCAGCAGGGCGAGACGCTGATCGTAGGGCAGCACCGCGCGGGTCGGATGGCCCGCGATCTGGTTGTGCCAGATCCCGACGAGCGCGAGCATCACGGGCATGTTCGCCCGCAGCGGCGCGGTGCGGAAATGCGTGTCCATCGCCGCGCCGCCGGCGAGGAATTCCCGAAACCGCTGCGGCCCGATCGCGATCATCAGCGCGAGCCCCACCGGCCCCCAGACCGAGTAGCGCCCTCCGACCCAATCGGCAAAGCCGAAGACCCGCTCGGGCGCGATGCCGAAGGCGCCGGTACGCTCCACCGCCGAGGAGACGGCGGCGAATTGCGCCTCGGGCTCGCGCACGCCGCCCGTCATCCAGGCGCGCGCACTGCGCGCATTGGTCATCGTCTCGATGGTGGTGAAGGTCTTGGAGCAGACGATCACCAGTGTCGTCGCCGGATCGAGCCCGGCGACAACGTCATGCAGATGCGCGCCGTCCACATTGGAGACGAAATGCACGCGCGGGCCGCCATGAAAGGGCGCAAGCGCCGCCACCGCCATCGCCGGGCCGAGATCGGAGCCGCCGATGCCGATATTGACGACATCGGTGACCCGCCCGCCCGCGCCCTTGAAGCGCCCGGCGCGGACATCGCCGGCGAACCGCTCCATCCGCGCGAGGGTGTCGCGCACCGGCGCCATCACATCCGCGCCGTCGAGTTCGAGCGCCCCGTCCGGGTTGCGCAGCGCGGTGTGCAGCACGGCGCGGTCCTCGGTCTCGTTGATGCGCGCACCGGCGAACATGGCGTCGCGCCGCGCGGCAACGCCCGACGCCTCGGCCAGATCCAGCAGAAGCTCCCGCGCCGTCCGGTCGATCGCGGTCTTGGAATAGTCGAACAGCATGTCGCCCTCGGCGACGGTGAAATCCGCCGCGCGCTCGGCATCGTCGAAAAGCGCGGCGATGTCGCGGGCGCCCTGTCGGGCGTGATGCGCGGCGAGCCGGTCCCAGTTATCCATACCCTACTCCGCCCAGTGGATCGTGGCCGCGTCAAGCACCACGCGCACCGGCGCCTCGAGCGGATCGAGCCGGCGCGCGCGTTCGAGTGCGGCACGCTTCTCCGGCCCGGTGATCAGGATATGCAGGTTCATCGCCGCCGTCAGCACCGGCGCGGTCAGGGTGACGCGCGGCTCCTCGACACCCGGCGCGCGCAGCGCCATGAGCGGCGGCGCCTGCGGCGACAGCGCTTCGGCGAGCCGGTCGGCGCCCGCGAACAGCGACGCGACATGCAGATCGCCCCCCATCCCGAGAAGAACGACGGACAGGGGCAGGATCGGCTCGAGGCTCCGGGTGAGCTCGGGGATGGCCTCCTCGGGGGTGTCGGTGTCGGCGTGCAGGGGCACGAAGCGCGCCGCCGCCGCGCGCCCCTGCAGGAGCCGCTTGCGCACGAGCCGCGTGTTGGAGCGCGGCGCGGTCTCGGGCAGCCAGCGCTCGTCGGTGAGGGTGACATCGACGCGCGACCAGTCGAGCTCGATGCTGGAGAGGGTGTCGAAGACCGGCCCCGGGGTGGTTCCGCCGGGCACCGCGAAGCTGACGCGGTCATGTCCGCGCAGGAAGCTGCCGAGCTCGCCCGTGAGCCGGTCGGCGAGCGAGAGCATCATCATCTCGCGATCGGGGTATTCCTTGAGGTTCATGCGCTTATCTCCCGCCACCTGCGACCGTCGCGATGCACGAGCATCAGTGCATCCTCGGGTCCGGCCGACCCCGGCTCATAGGATTGCGGGCGGTCCTCGCGTGCCTGCCAGGCCGCGATGATCGGGTCGGTCCAGGCCCAGGCGGCCTCGACCTCGTCGCCGCGCATGAAGAGTGTCTGATTGCCGCGGATCACGTCCATGATCAACCGCTCATAGGCGTCGGGAATATCGCGTCCGCCCGCGCCCAGCGCCTCGGCGAAGGTCATGTCGAGCGGTACATCTACGAGCCGCATTCCCCCCGGCCCCGGCTCCTTGATCATCACGCTCAGCGTGATCCCCTCATTGGGCTGCACGCGGATGACGAGGGTGTTCTCCTTCCAGCGCTCGCCCTCGCCGAAGATCGAGTGCGGCGGTTCCTTGAAGGTGACCGCGATCTCGGAGCTGCGCGCGCGCAGCCGCTTGCCGGTGCGCAGATAGAACGGCGTGCCCTTCCAGCGCCAGTTGGAGATGTTGAGCTTCATGGCGATGTAGCTCTCGGTGAGGCTTTCGGGATCGCCGCATTCCTCGAGATAGCCGGGCTGGCCGCTGGCCGCGCGATACTGGCCGCGCACGATATCTGCGGAGGCGACCGGGTCGAGGGCATGGATGACCTTGAGCTTCTCGTCGCGCACCGCCTCCGGTTCAAAACGGTAGGGCGGCTCCATCGCGATCAGGCACAAAAGCTGCATGAGGTGATTCTGCACCATGTCGCGCATGGCGCCGGCGGCGTCGTAGTATTCGCCGCGCCCCTCGATGCCGACGGTCTCGGCCACGGTGATCTGGACGTGATCGACGAACTGCGCGTTCCACAGCGGCTCGAACAGGATATTGGCAAAGCGCACCGCCATCAGGTTCTGGACGGTTTCCTTGCCGAGATAGTGATCGATCCGGTAGATCTGGCTCTCGTCGAAATGGGCGGCGAGCGTCGCGTTGAGGGCGCGCGCGGAGTCGAGATCGTGGCCGAAGGGCTTCTCGACGACGATGCGGCAGTCGGGGGTGGCGATATCGTGGCGGTGGAGCCCCTCGGCGATGGGGCCGAAGAGCGCGGGCGCGACGGAGAAATACACCGCGCGCACGACGTCCGGGCGGAGCGCCGCGGCAAGATCGCGCCAGCCCGTCTCGCCGGTGGCATCGACCATCACGTATTCGATGCGTGCGAGAAAGGCGCGCTCGGCCTCGGCGTCGCGGTGGCTGTCGGGGACGGTCTCGGCGATGGCGCGGGCGACGCGGGCGCGGAAGGCGGTGCTGTCCATGTCGCCGCGCGCGACGGCGATCACCCGGCTGTCGGTCGGCATCTGCCCGTCGGTGAAGCGGCGCAACAGCCCCGGCAGGATCTTGCGCTGCGCGAGGTCGCCGGTGCCGCCGAAGATGACGAGGTCGAAGGGGTCGACCGGAATGACCCGAGATACCATGGCAATCCCTTCGCCCTCAGCGGGCGCTGTTTGCGCAACCATCGCCGCCATGTCTACGCTCCGCGGCGCCCCGCGTCCAGTCCGGCGGGGCGCCGCGGCCGTGATCACAGCGGCGCCGGAATGCTCAGCATCCAGGCCGCCATGCCGAAATAGATCAGCACCCCGCAGATATCGGCAAGCGACGTGACCAGCGGCGCGGAGGCCGTCGCCGGGTCGAACTCGAGCCGCGAAAGCACGAACGGCAACGACATGCCGATCAGGCTGCCCACGATCACGACGATCACCATCGTCAGGGAGACGACCGTCGCGATATCGGCGCCGCCGCGCCACAGCCCGATCCCGGCGATCGCCACCGCCATGGTCAGGCCGAGGGCCGTCGCCACGAGGATCTCGCGCCCGAGCATCCGGCCCCAGTCGCCGATATGCACATCCCCCGTCGCGAGCGAGCGGATCATCAGCGTCGCCGCCTGCGCGCCGGCGTTCCCGCTCGAGGCGATCAGCAGCGGCAGGAAGAACAGCAGCGGCAGATGCGCGGAGATGACCTCCTCGAAATGGGCGATGCCGGCGCCCGAGAAGAGGTTGCCGAACACCAGCAGAACCAGCCACATCACCCGCTTCTGATAGAGCAGCCTTAGCGGCGCGTCGCGGATCGACATGGTGATGTCCTGAACGCCGCCGGTCTTCTGGAAGGCGAGGTTGGTCTCCTCCTCGGCAACGTCCATGGCGTCGTCATAGGTCACGATCCCGGCGAGCTTCTCGCCGCCATTGATCACCGGCAGCGCCAGAAGGTCGTATTTGGCGATCATGCCCACCGCCTCCTCGCGCGGGGCGTCGGCGGTGATGAAGGGCGGATCGCGGCGCATCACCTTCTCGACGCGCGTGCCCGGCGGGGCGACGATCATGTCGCGCAGGCTGACCGTGCCGACGAGCTTGCGATCCGCGTCGATGACATAGGAGTGATAGATCGTCTCCGAATCCGGCGCGATGTCGCGCAGGTGCTCGAGCGCCTGGCTGACCGTCAGATGCGGCGGGATCGTCGCGTAGTCCGAGGTCATCACCGCGCCGACGGTGTCCTCCTCGTAAGCGGCGAGACGGCGCAGATCCTCGCGCTCGGCCTGGGCGAGGCCAGGCAGCAGGACATGCTGCTGCGCCTCGGAGAGTTCCGAGAAAAGGTCCGCGCGCTCGTCATGGGGCATCGCCTCGAAGATGCGCGCCATGTCGCGGCGGCTGAGCGCGGTTTCGGCCATTTCGACCTGGGTCTCATGGTCGAAATAGCCGAAAAGCGTGCCCTGGCGGTCATGCGGCAGCAAGAGCAGGACCTTCGCGATCCGCTCGGGCGGCATGTCGGCGAGCAGCGCCGCGATATCGGCGGAATGCTCGTCGGCGAGGGCGCGGCGGATGCCGTCGCTATCGCCGGCCTCGAGCATGTCGAGCAGCTCCCGGGCGGTGAGCTCGCGGGTTTCGTCGCGGGTTTCGATGTCGGTCATGGCCGTTGCTCCGGCTGATGGGGCACACCCATCGGCCGGCGCGGGCGATCAGCGTCGGCTGGGGTGGACCCTGTCTTCGATTGCTCCGGCGCGGGTCGCGTCCTGCGCGGCGGCGGGGGCGACCCTGCACCTACTATCGTCGTCCACCTTGTCCTCCGATGATGACAGGGCCGCGCCGATCGCGGCGCCTGCAGACTGCAGGGCAGGTATCGGCGCGCCCCCGGCCTGTCAAGCGCGCACAAGCCGCTTTCGGTCGCCCGCGCAAGCGCCTAGTCTGGCGCGGCTTTCAGGTGACACATGGCGCCATGACCGAACCATCCACTCCCGCCCCCGCCGAGGCGCGCGCCAAGGGCCGCGCCACATGGGCGGGATTCGCGGTCAACCTGCCGCTCGCGCTCGTCAAGATCGTGACGGGGGCGCTTGCGGGCAGCTCGGCGCTGGTGGCTGACGGGGTGCATTCGCTGGCCGACACGGCGTCCGATGTCACCGTGCTGTGGGCGCTGGGGCATTCGGCGCGCGGGCCGGATGCCGAGCATCCCTACGGGCACGGCCGATTCGAGACGCTCGCCACGCTCGCGGTGGCGGCCGCACTGCTGCTCACGGCGGCCGGGATTGCCTGGGACGCGGCGCTGCGGCTGATGGCACCGGGGGCGATCGCGGCGCCGGGGGCGCTGGCGCTCGTGGTGGCGGGGGTGTCGATCGCGCTCAAGGAGGGGCTCTATCACTACACGGTGCGGGTGGGCCGGCGCACCGGCTCGGCGCTGATCGTGGCCAATGCGTGGCATCACCGCTCGGATGCGCTGTCCTCGGTGGTTGCTCTGATCGGGATCGCGGCGGCGATGGCGGGGCTGGCGGCGGCGGATGCGCTCGCCGCGGCGGTGATCGCGGCGATGCTGCTGCGCGTGGCCTGGGCGCATGGCCGCCCGGCAGTCGACGAACTCGTCGACAGCCAGCATGACGCGCAGACGCGGCGCGAACTCGCGCGCCGGCTGCTGGAATGCCCCGGCGTCGAGGGAGTGCGCGAGCTGCGGCTGCGCCAGCACGGCGCCGAGGCGGTGGCCGATGGCAGCATCCTCGTCGATCCGGAGATCACCATCACCGAGGGCCACCGCATTGCCGAGGCCGCCCGCGCGCACGCCATCGCCGCGCTGCCCGCGCTCTCGCAGCTGGTGCTGCATGTCGAGCCGGCGGGCCATCACGACGGCTACGGCGCCACCCGCGCACCGCTGCGCGACCAGATCGAGGGCGAGCTGCGCGCCCATCTCGCACGGATGCCCGCGATCACCGAGATCGACGCGATCCGGCTCGGCTATTTCGACGCCGGTATCGATGTCGAGATCATTGCCCGGCTCGCGGACCCGGCCGCGCAGGACCGGATTGAGGCCGAGCTCGAGTCCGGGCTGCGCCGCGCGCTGCCGGGACTGGGCCGACTGCGGCTGCACCTGGCCTCGGCTCAGGCGTCGAGCTCGGTGTCCCAGTAGAGGAAATCGAGCCAGCTTTCGTGCAGATAGTTGGGCGGGAACTTGCGCCCGAGATTGCGCAGCTCCTCCGGATCGGGCCGGCGCGGCGGGCGGCGCAAACTGAGGCCGGACTGGCGCAGCGTCTTCGAGCCCTTGCGAAGATTGCACGGCGCGCAGGCGGCCACGACATTGGACCAGCTCGTGCGCCCGCCCCGCGCGCGGGGGAGCACATGATCGAAGGTCAGATCGCGCACCGCGCCGCAATACTGGCATGCGAACTCGTCGCGCAGGAACAGGTTGAACCGGGTGAAGGCGGCACGCCTGAGCGGCCTGACATAGTCGCGCAGCACCACGACCGAGGGAATGCGGATATGCAGGCGCGGACTGCGCACCACCTCGTCATACTCGGCGAGGATATCGACCCGGTCCAGCCAGGCCGCCTTCACGGCCTCCTGCCAGGGCCACAGCGAGAGCGGATAGTAGGACAGCGGCCGGTAATCGGCGTTGAGCACCAGCGCCGGGAAATGCCGGGTCCCGGCCGGATCCCGCACGAAGCTGGTTCGAAAATCCGTCTGCATCGACGCGCAACCCCTTTCCGTGCCACTTTCGCGGCCGGTTGCGCAGCTGCGAGCCGCACGCGTCCGGCCCTCTCGGAAACTATATCTCGGCTTTGCAGCCTGGCAAGCTCTCAATATAGTGATCCGTGCAGCCTCTGCGGCACCTCTGGCATCGCAACGCGACAGGATGATGACATGACGCCCCCGCCCCTGTCCCATATCCTCGAGGCGGCGGTCTATGCCGAGGATCTCGACGCCGCCGAGGCGTTCTATGGCGGCGTTCTCGGGCTCGAACGCATCAGCCGGGTCAGCGACCGGCATGTCTTCTTCCGGCTGGGCAGCGGCGTGGTGCTTGTCTTCAACCCCGCGCTCACCGCCGAGCCGCCCGCCAACCCGAAGCTGCCGGTGCCGCCGCACGGCGCGCACGGGCCCGGGCATCTGTGCCTCGCCGCCGAGCGGGCCGAGATCGATGGCTGGCGCGCGCATCTGGAGGCGGCGGGTGTCGCCATCGAGGCCGATTTCGAATGGCCGCACGGCGCGCGCTCGATCTATTTTCGCGATCCGGCGGGCAACTCGCTCGAGATCGCCGAGCCGGCGCTGTGGTCTCCCGGATAACTTGCGGCCCGGCGCATGGCGCACTAACAGGCGGCCATCCAAGGAAAGGGCCCGCCGATGATCCCGCGCTATTCCCGCCCCGAGATGACCGCGATCTGGTCGCCGGAGACGAAGTTCCGCATCTGGTTCGAGATCGAGGCCCATGCCTGCGACGCGCAGGCCGAACTCGGCGTGATCCCGAAGGAAAACGCGGCGGCCGTCTGGCGCGCGAAGGACGCGCAATTCGATGCCGCCCGGATCGACGAGATCGAGGCCGTCACCAAGCATGACGTGATCGCCTTTCTCACCCATCTGGGCGAGATCATCGGCCAGGACGCGGCGCGCTTCGTACATCAGGGCATGACGAGCTCGGACGTGCTCGACACCGCCTTCAACATCCAGCTCACCCGCGCCGCCGATCTGCTGCTCGCCGATCTCGACGCCCTGCTCGCAGCACTCGAGCGCCGCGCGATGGAGCACAAGTTCACGGTCTGCATCGGCCGCTCGCACGGCATTCACGCCGAACCGGTCACGATGGGCCTGAAATTCGCGCGCTTTCACGCCGAATTCGCCCGCGCCCGCGCCCGGCTCGAGGCGGCGCGCGCCGAGGTCGCCACGGGCGCGATCTCCGGCGCGGTGGGCACCTTCGCCAATATCGACCCCGCCGTGGAGGCGCATGTCTGCGCGCAGCTCGGCCTGCAGCCCGAGCCGATCTCGACGCAGGTGATTCCGCGCGACCGCCACGCGATGTTCTTCGCCACGCTTGCCGTGATCGCGTCCTCGGTCGAGAACGTCGCCACCGAGATCCGGCACCTGCAGCGCACCGAGGTGCTCGAGGCCGAGGAGTTCTTCTCCAAGGGGCAGAAGGGCTCCTCGGCGATGCCCCACAAGCGCAACCCGGTGCTCACGGAGAACCTCACGGGCCTTGCGCGGATGGTGCGCTCGATGGCGCTGCCAGCGATGGAGAATGTCGCGCTGTGGCACGAGCGCGACATCTCGCACTCCTCGGTGGAGCGCAATATCGGCCCCGACGCGACCGTGACGCTCGATTTCGCGCTCGCGCGGCTGACCGGGGTGATCGACCGGCTCGTGGTCTATCCCGAGGCCATGACCGCCAACATGGAGCGGCTCAGCGGGCTCGTGCACTCGCAGCGCGTGCTGCTTGCGCTCACACAGAAAGGCGTGAGCCGCGAGGACGCCTATGCCATGGTGCAGCGCAGCGCGATGAAGGTCTGGCAGGAGGGGCGCGATTTTCGCACCGAACTCGGCGCCGATCCGGAGGTGGCCGCCGCACTCTCGCCCGCCGAGCTCGAAGCGAATTTCGATCTCGACTACCACACCCGCCATGTCGAGACGATTTTCGCGCGGGTTTTCGGCGCCGGCTAACTCGGCCTTAACCCGGGCGCCGCCATGCTGCGCGCAAACGGGGTGCGAGGACAGGCATGACGAGGGCGCAGGCGGCCGCGGCCCGGCTCAGCGGGCAGGAAAAGGCCGCGATCATCGTGCGGCTGCTGATCGAGCAGGATGTGCGCGTGCCGCTCGCGCAGATGCCCGAGCATCTGCAGGCCGCGCTGACCGAGCAGTTCGGCAGCATGCGCATGGTCGACCGTGACACGCTCGCCGCGGTGATCGAGGAATTCGCCGGCCGGCTCGACGCGGTCGGACTCGCCTTTCCCGGCGAGCTCGACGGCGCGCTGTCGATGCTCGACGGTCATATCAGCCCCACCGCCGCCGATCGCCTGCGCCGGCTCGCCGGGGTGAGCGGCAAGGCCGATCCCTGGGAGCGGATCTGCGCGCTCGAGGCCGGGCGGCTCCTGCCGATCCTTGAGGGCGAGAGCGCCGAGGTCTGCGCGGTGGTGCTCTCCAAGCTGCCGGTGTCGCGCGCCGCCGAACTCCTGCGCGAGCTCGCCGGGGGCAAGGCGCGGCGTGTCGCGCAGGCCGTCTCGCGCACCGGCGACATCGACCCCGAGACCGTGCGCCGCATCGGAATGGCAATCCTCGGCCAGATCGACGCGCAAAAGCCGCGCGCCTTTGCCCCGCCCGCGGCCGAGCGCATCGGCGCAATCCTCAATGTCACCCCGAGCGAGACCCGCGACGATCTGCTCGCGCAGCTCGATGCCGATGACGCACCCTTCGCGCAGGCGGTGCGCAAGTCGATCTTCACCTTCGAGCATATCCCCGGGCGCATCCGGCCCGGCGACATCGCGCAGATCGTCCGCGCCGTCGATCAGCGCGAGCTCGTCACCGCCCTGGCCGCGGCCCGGACGGCGGGCGGGGCCCGCGCCGAAGCGGCCGAGATGCTGCTCGACGGCGTCTCGGCGCGCATGGCCGACGCGCTGCGCGACGAGGTGGAAACCCGCGGCCCCGTCCGCGCCGCCGATGGCGAGGCGGCGATGAACGCCGTCGCCGACGCGATTCGCGAGCTCGCAGATGCGGGCGAGCTGACCTTCCGCGATCCCGAGGCCGAGCCGGAATAGATGCCGCCCAAGCCGGCGCGCCCGGGCGCATCTTGTGAAGGCTCGGCGATGGCACGGGCCGGAGCCGAACGCGCCGGCGCGCGGCGCACCGGCTGCGCGAAGCGCCGCGTGTCGCGGGGGCCGCGATGGCCGGGCGAGAGGGCGCCGGAGGTTTCGCGCGCGCCCCGCCCGCCCGGCGCATGGCTGGACGGCGCCCGAACCGCCCGTTATGGCGATACTGGCGGGCGCGCCACGTCCGGCGCCGGCTGGGAGCGACACGCAGATGAGAGTGCCGAGGGACGATTACGGCCACGGGCTGCGCGACCGGATCGAGGACGGGTTGCTCGCCGCGGCGATCTGTGCGGCGCAACGGCTGCCCTATGAGCGCCGCGTGCCCTTTATGGGCGCGCTCACCGCCCGCGTGATCGCCCCGGCCGCCGGCTACCGCAAGCGCATCCGCGAGAATCTGGCGCTTGTCTGCCCCGACCTGCCCGCGCGCGAGGTCGCGCGGCTGTGCCGGGCGGTGCCGGACAATCTGGGCCGCAGCCTGATCGAGATCTTCTCGCCCGGCGAGCTGGCCGAGCGCGCGCGCCGCACGCCGGTCGGCGGCCCCGGTCTGGAGGTGCTCGACGCCGCGACCGTGGCGGGGCGGCCGGCGGTGCTGGTGACGGGCCATATCGGAAATTACGATGTCGCGCGGGCAGCGCTGAGCGCGCGCGGTCACCGCGTGGGCGCGCTCTACAAGCCGATGCGCAACCGGTATTTCAACGCCCGCTACCTGCGCGCCATCTCCCAGATCGACACCCCGCTCTTCGCCCGCAGCCGCGAAGGTCTGGCGCGGATGATGCGCTTCCTGCGCGATGGCGGCATGCCCTGCATCGTGCTCGACCAGCGCATCGCGCGCGGGGCGAAGCTGCGGTTTTTCGGGCATGAAGCGCGCACGGCGCTCTCGGCGGCGGAACTCGCGCTGCGCTTCGACGCGCCGCTGGTGCCGGGCTACGCGATCCGGCGCCCCGACGGGCTGGAATTCGACATCATCATCGAGGCCCCGATCCCGCACGGCGATCCGCAATCCATGACGCAGGCGCTCAATGACAGCCTCGAGGCGCAGGTGCGCCGGCACATGGATCAGTGGCTGTGGACGCATCGGCGCTGGAAGCGCGCCGGGCCTCACTGAACCGGGCGGGCCGATCCCAGGATGCGCCCCTGCCCGGCACGCTGCACGAAGACGGCGGCCTGCGCGTCGCGCGCGACATCCAGCGCGAGGTCGAGGTTCGAGCGCCCGTCCCAGCGCTCGACGATCTCGAGGCGGGTGACGACATTGGCATAGGTGACATCGCGGCCCTCGTTCTCGCCCGCCTCGATGGTCACGTGTCGCCGCGGGATATACTCCACGAGCTTGACGTCGAGCGGCTCCGGAATCGCCAGCAGGGACTCGGCGGCGAGGTGCAGCGTCGTCGGGTCACGGCGCTCGAGCGAGACGCGCACCGCCGGCGCCTGCGCGCGTACCCGCCGGATCGCATCCACGACCCGCATCACGCGATTGCCCTTCACCCGCTCGATCCCGCCGATGACCATCTCCGGGGTGTAGACCTTGCTCGATGCCGCGGCGAGCGCGTAGCGACGCTGCCGGTCGGTGAATTCGGGCTTGGCGAAGCTGTCGGTCCAGCCGATGTAATCCCAGTAATCGACATGCAGCCCGAGGGCGATCACGTCATCCCGCGCGGCGAGTTCCTCGAGGAAGCGGTCGGCGGGCGGACACGCGGCGCAGCCCTGCGAGGTGAACAGTTCGACCACCACGGGGGCGGTCTCGGCCCGGGCCTGGGGCGCGCAGAGCCAGCCGACCAGCCCCGACATCACCACCGCCGCGATCATCACCCGGTTCATCCGCAAGACGCCTCGCTTTCGTTGCCAGCACCGCTTAGCCTTAGCGGCTGGATTCGGCCAATCAAGGTTTAGCGAGATCGCGCAGGACGATCGCCCAGGAGGCGTTGCCATGCGGCACTCCGGCAAATTTGTGCACAACGGTATACTGTTTGTGCCGTTTCCCCTTGATCGCCGCGCCCGGATACGCCATGTCACCGGCAACCCCACCCATGACACCGTGAGGGAGGCGACTTCATGCCCATTCAAGTTGGAACCGATTCCGCCGGCACGCGCCGCACGCTCAAGGCCGGCGGCGCGCAATTCGCCTATTACTCGATCGCCGCGGCCGAGCAGGCCGGCCTTGGCAGCTTCGACAAGCTGCCCGCCGTTCTCAAGGTCGTGCTCGAGAACATGCTGCGCTTCGAGGACGGCAAGACCGTCACCCAGGACGATATCCGCGCCTTCGCGGAATGGGCCACGCGCGGCGGGCGCAACCCGCGCGAGATCGCCTACCGACCCGCGCGTGTGCTGATGCAGGACTTCACCGGGGTGCCGGCCGTGGTCGATCTGGCAGCGATGCGCGACGGGCTGAAATCGCTCGGCGGCGATCCGGAGAAGATCAACCCGCTCGCCCCGGTCGATCTGGTGATCGACCACTCGGTGATGATCGACGAGTTCGGCAACCCGCGCGCCTTTCAGCTCAACGTGGATCGCGAATACGAGCGCAACATGGAGCGCTACACCTTCCTCAAATGGGGCCAGGGCGCGTTCGACAATTTCCGCGTCGTGCCGCCGGGCACCGGCATCTGCCACCAGGTCAACCTCGAATACCTGTCGCGCACGGTGTGGTCGGACACCGACCAGAACGGCGAGATGGTCGCCTATCCCGACACGCTCGTGGGCACCGACAGCCACACCACGATGGTCAACGGGCTCGCCGTGCTCGGCTGGGGTGTGGGCGGCATCGAGGCCGAGGCGGCGATGCTCGGCCAGCCGATCTCGATGCTGATCCCCGAGGTCGTGGGCTTCGAGCTGACCGGCGCGATGGTCGAGGGCACCACGGCGACCGACCTCGTGCTCAAGGTCACGCAGATGCTGCGCGAGAAGGGCGTGGTAGGCAAGTTCGTCGAGTTCTACGGCGACGGGCTCGATCACCTGCCGCTCGCGGACCGGGCCACGATCGGCAACATGTCGCCCGAATTCGGCGCCACATGCGCCTTCTTCCCCATCGATGACGAGACGCTGCGCTACCTCGAGCAGACCGGGCGCGACAAGGACACGATCGCGCTCGTCGAGGCCTATGCCAAGGAAAACGGCATGTGGCGCGGCAAGGATTACCACCCGGTCTATTCCGACACGCTGCGCCTCGACATGGGCGAGGTGGTGCCGGCGGTTTCGGGGCCCAAGCGACCGCAGGATCACACTCCGCTCGACACCGCCGCGCGCAGTTTCATGAATGTCGTCAACGAGTATCGCGGCGAGGATGACAGCCGCGAATCGCGCGACATGCTCAGCGAATCCCCCGCCCCCGACACCAAGATCGACGCGCGCAAGACCGCGAAGGTCGAGGGCGAGGAGTACGAGCTGCGCGACGGCTCGGTGGTGATCGCCTCGATCACGTCGTGCACAAACACCTCGAATCCCTATGTGATGATCGGCGCCGGGCTCGTGGCGCGCAAGGCGCGCGAGCGCGGGCTCACCCGCAAGCCCTGGGTCAAGACCTCGCTCGCGCCGGGCAGCCAGGTGGTCACGGAGTATCTCGATGCGGCCGATCTGACGCGCGATCTCGACGCGCTCGGCTTCAACCTCGTCGGCTATGGCTGCACCACCTGCATCGGCAACTCCGGTCCGCTGCAGCCCGAGATCTCCAAGGTGATCAACGACAACGACCTGATCGCCTGCTCGGTGCTGTCGGGCAACCGCAACTTCGAGGGGCGCATCTCGCCGGATGTGCGGGCAAACTATCTCGCCTCGCCGCCGCTTTGCGTGATCTATGCGATCGCGGGCGACATGAACATCGACGTCACCCGCGACCCGATCGCCACCGACAAGGACGGCAAGGACGTCTACATGGCCGATCTCTGGCCGACCCTCGACGAGATCAAGCAGCTCGTCGACCGCACCGTGACGCGCGAGGCGTTCCAGTCCAAGTATGCCAATGTCTTCGAGGGCGACGAGAAGTGGCAATCCGTCGAGACCACGGACAGCCTGACCTATGACTGGCCCGAGTCGACCTATGTGCGCAACCCGCCCTATTTTCACGGCATCTCTCCCGAGCCGGGCGTGATCCGCGACATCAAGGGCGCGCGCCCGCTGGCGATGCTGGGCGACATGGTCACCACCGACCACATCAGCCCGGCGGGCTCCTTCAAGCCCGACAGCCCGGCCGGGCGCTACCTGCAGGAGCGCCAGGTCGCCCCGCGCGACTTCAACTCCTATGGCGCGCGGCGCGGCAATCACGAGGTGATGATGCGCGGCACCTTCGCCAATATCCGCATCCGCAACGAGATGCTCGACGGCGTCGAGGGCGGCTTCACCAAGGGACCGGACGGCGAGCAGACCCCGATCTTCGACGCGGCCATGGCCTGGCAGGAGCAGGGCGTGCCGCTGGTGATCGTCGCGGGGCGCGAATACGGCGCCGGCTCCTCGCGCGACTGGGCGGCCAAGGGCACCAAGCTGCTGGGTGTCGAGGCGGTGATCGCCGAGAGCTACGAGCGCATCCACCGCTCCAACCTCGTCGGCATGGGCGTCATCCCGTTCGAGTTCACCGGCGGAGACACGCGCAAGTCGCTCGGCCTCAAGGGCGACGAGAGCTTCGACATCACCGGGCTCGAGGGCGATCTCAAGCCGCAATCCGAGGTGCCCTGCACGATCACCTATGGTGACGGCAAGACAAAGCAGATCACGCTCAAATGCCGGATCGATACCGCCATCGAGAAGGAATATGTCGAGCATGGCGGCGTGCTGCACTACGTGCTGCGCGATCTCGCGAAGTCCGCCTGAGGGCATCGGCACCGTGACGACGGCGCCCGCGGCTTCGGCCGCGGGCGTTTTCGTGCGGGGGTTTTCACCACGGCGCCGCGAGGCTATTTCCCGCCCATGAGCGAGACACTGCACATCATCGGCGGCGGCATGGCCGGCAGCGAGGCCGCCTGGCAGGCGGCCGAGGCGGGCGTGCCCGTCATCATCCACGAGATGCGCCCCGAGACGGGCACCTTCGCGCATCACACCGGCAACCTCGCCGAGATGGTGTGCTCCAATTCCTTCCGCTCCGACGATGACGAGCATAACGCCGTGGGCCTGCTGCACTGGGAGATGCGGGCGGCGAACGGACTCGTGATGGCGATGGCGGACGCGCATGCCCTGCCCGCCGGCGGCGCGCTGGCCGTCGATCGCGAGCCCTTCGCCGAAGCCGTCACCTCGCGGCTGCGCGACCATCCCAATGTCTCCGTCGAGACCGGCGAGATCACCGCCCTGCCCGATGACGGCCAGTGGATCATCGCGACCGGCCCGCTGACCTCGGGCGCGCTCGCCGAGGCGATCCGGGCCGAGACCGGCGCCGAGGCGCTGGCCTTCTTCGATGCCATCGCGCCGATCGTGTATTTCGACAGCATCGACATGTCGCAGGCGTGGTTTCAGTCGCGCTACGACAAGGGCGAGACGGAGGAACAGCGCACCGCCTATCTCAACTGCCCGATGGACCGCGAGCAATACGAGGCCTTCATCGACGCGCTGCTCGCCGCCGAGAAGACGGCCTTCAAGCCTGGCGAGACGGCGCAGTATTTCGATGGCTGCCTGCCCATCGAGGTGATGGCCGAGCGCGGGCGCGAGACGTTGCGCCACGGCCCTATGAAGCCCGTGGGCCTGACGAACCCGCACGCACCGGAGACTAAGCCGCACGCCGTGGTGCAGCTGCGCCGCGACAACGCGCTGGGCACGCTGTTCAACATCGTCGGCTTTCAGACCAAGATGAAATACGGCGCCCAGACCGAGGTGCTGCGGCTGATCCCGGGGCTCGAGAATGCGCGCTTCGCCCGGCTCGGCGGCATTCACCGCAACACCTTCCTGAATGCGCCCACCCTGCTCGACGGCGGGATGCGGCTGCGCTCGCGCCCGCATATCCGCTTTGCCGGGCAGATCACCGGCGTCGAGGGCTATGTCGAGAGCGCGGCGATGGGACTCGTCGCGGGGCGGCTCGCCGCCGCAGAGATGCTGGGCCGTCCGGCGGCCACGCCGCCGCCCGAGACGGCGATGGGCGCGCTCATCAATCACATCACCGGCGGCGCCGACGCCAAGACCTTCCAGCCCATGAACGTCAATTTCGGGCTCTTCCCGCCCATCGAGGCGCGCGGCGGGCGCAAGCGGCGGCAGGAGCGCTACAAGGCCTACACCGATCGCGCGAAAGCGGCTTTCAATCAGTGGCTTGCCGCGCAAAGTCGCGATGCCGCCTGAAGCTTGCCGCACCCGCTTCGCGCCCTCGCCCACGGGCCTGCTTCATCTCGGCCATGCCTTCTCGGCGCTCACCGCGCAGGCCCGCGCGGCGGCGGCCGGCGGCGTGATGCTGCTGCGCATCGAGGATATCGACACGCCCCGCTGCAAGCCCGAATTCGAGGCGGCAATCTTTGAGGATCTGCGCTGGCTCGGGCTTGAGTGGCCGGAGCCGGTGCTGCGCCAGTCGGAAAGGCTGCAACACTACCGCGCCGCTCTCGACAGGCTGATCGCGCAGGAGCTGTGCTATCCGTGCCGCTGCACGCGCCGCGACATCCGTGCCGCGCAAGCGGCGCCGCACGGCCCCGCCCCGGCCTATCCGGGCACCTGCCGCGGCCGTTCGATGGCCGAGGCAGGCCCGCAGGACGCGATCCGGCTCGACATGGCGCGCGCCATCGAGGTTGCCGGTCCGGGGCTCGGCTTCGTGGAGACCGGGCCGGAGCGCGCGGGGTGGCACGCGCTCGACGCGGCGGCGCTGTGCGGCGGACTCGGCGACGTGGTGCTCGCGCGGCGCGATATCGGCACCTCCTATCACGTCGCTGTGGTCGCGGACGACGCCGCGCAGGGGATCACCGAGGTGGTGCGCGGCATGGACCTGTTCGATCAGACGCCGCTGCACCGGCTCTTGCAAGCCCTGCTCGGGCTGCCGGCGCCGGTCTGGCATCATCACCGGCTGATCCGCGACGCGGATGGGCGCCGGCTCGCCAAGCGCGACGATGCCCGCGCGATCCGCCGCTACCGCGCCGAGGGATGGACGCCCGAGCGCCTGCGCGCGCGGCTCGGCCTCATGTCACCGGCGCCATGATCTCAACCTCGCCACCGTCGCGGATCGCGGTGTAGAAGCAGCTCCGGCGGCCGGTGTGACAGGCCGGGCCGGTCTGTTCGATACGCGCGAGCAGGCAGTCGCGGTCGCAGTCGATGCGCATCTCGTGCAGCTTCTGGACATGGCCGCTCGTCTCGCCCTTGACCCAGAAGGCCTGCCGCGAGCGCGACCAGTAGGTCATCCGCCCGCTCTCCAGCGTGCGCGCCACCGCCTCGGCATTCATCCACGCCATCATCAGCACCTCGCCGGAGGCGTGATCCTGCGCGATCACGGGAACGAGTCCGTCCGCGTCGTATTGCAGGGTTGCCGGATCGAATATCATGCCGCTATCCTTTTCACAGCCGCGCCACCGCCCTAGGTAACGGCAGGCAGCGATGGGGGAAAGACGTGAGCGCCGAAACCGACATGATCCAGCTCTATTCGGGGCGCATCCTCGCTCTGGCGGCCGACATGCCGCAAGCCGAGCGGCTCGAGGCGCCCGCCGCGAGCGCCCGTCGGCGCTCGCCGCTATGCGGCTCGACGGTGACGGTCGATGTCACGCTGCGCGACGGGCGGGTTGCGGAGTTCGGCCAGGAGGTGAAGGCATGTGCGCTCGGCCAGGCTGCGGCGGCCGTGCTTGGCGCGGTCGTCATCGGGCGCAGCCGCGCGGAGATCGCGCGCGGGCGTGACGAATTGCAGGCGATGCTCAAGCAGGGCGGCGATCCGCCCGGGGCGCCCTTCGATGCGCTCGAGGTGCTCCTGCCCGCGCGGGACTACAAGAACCGCCACGCTTCGATCATGCTCGCCTTCGACGCCACGCTCGAGGCCATCGACGAGGCCGCGAAGGCCGATTGCGCCTGAACCGCGGCCGGCCCCGCCGCACGGGCTGCCGCGCGATGATCTGCCGGCCGGAAGACCGCTCCACGGCGGGGTCGGGCGCGCGATCGCGGCGCCAGCCTAGATCAGCATGCGCCGCGGCTCCTCCATCAGCGCAGCGTAGTGCGTGAGAAAGCGCGCCGCGTCCGCACCGTTGATGACGCGGTGATCATAGCTCAGATCGAGCGGGCAGATCGGCCGCGGCTGAAACGCCGCCCCGTCCCAGACCGGCTCGGTGCTGGTGCGGGTGAGGCCGAGAATGGCGAGCTCGGGCGGATTCACGATCGGCGTGAAGGCGCGGCCACCGAGGCCACCGAGATTCGAAATCGTCATCGAGGCGCCGCCCATCTCCGTGCCGCGCAGCTTTCGCGCCTGCGCGCGCCCGGCGAGATCGCCGATTTCGGCAGCGATGGCCCAGAGCCCCTTGCGGCCGGCATCGCGGATAACGGGCACCATGAGCCCCGCCGGCGTGTCCACGGCGATGCCGACATGGATGTAGTGCTTGAGCGTAAGCGTCTCGCCATCGGCGCTGAGCGAGGCGTTGAAGCGCGGGAAGGCCTGCAGGCAGCGCGTCAGCGCCTTGACATGAAACGCGAGCGCCGTGAGGCGCACGCCCCGCCCGACGGCCTCCTCGCGCAGGCGCGCGCGCAACGCCTCGACCGCGCCCATGTCGGCGCGGTCGTGATGGGTGACCTGCGGGATCACCGCACTCGCGGCCTGCAGGTTGTCGGCCGCGAGGCGCGCGATGCGGTCGGTGGCCTCCTGCGTGACGGGGCCGTGGACAGCGTGATCGACGTCCCAGTAGCGCGTCGAAGCGCCGGCGGCCGGCGCCGCGGCGCCGCCGGACAGGTGGCGATCGACATCCTCGCGCGCGAGCGTCTCGCGCCCGGTGCTGGCGGCGACGGCGGCGAGATCGACCCCCCTGTCGCCGGCATACTTGCGCACCGACGGACTTGCGACATAGCTCATGGCGTTCCCCTCACCGGATGGTCGAGATGTGTTGCGTCTGCCGGAATGCGGGCCGGATCTCCCCTGCGCGGCGGGGCGCCGCCCGCGGTGGCGGCAGCGGGCCGCCCCGGCGCCGCCTGCGCGGCCGCTCCGGCACGGATGATCGATACGTTCAGGGCGGGCGCGCAAGCTCCGCAATGCAACGCGACGTGATGCATCGGGCACCCTTTCACAGGAGCTGGCGCAGCGGATCGGCGAGGCGGCGCGCCACCCCGTCGAGGAGCGCGAGCGCCGCACCGTCGGACAGCGCGGCCGGCTCGCAGCTCAACTGCAGCGCCAGCATGTCCTCGCCACCGGCGGTGACGCTGAGCTCGATGCGCGCCGCTTGTGCGAGGCGCGCGCCGGTCAGCGGCGTGGCGGCGAGATCGCGCACGCTGAGCGTGGCGGCGGCCTCCCCGTCGTCGTCGCCGGTCTGCGCGTCCGTGAGCGCACCGAACCCGGCGAGATCCGGATCGGTATAGAGCGCGGTGCCGTGCAGATCGCCCGAGCGGATGACCAGCGGCGCACCCGTGTCCTGCGCCGCGCGCAACGCCGCGGCGGCGAAGGCTGCGAGCACACCGGCGCGCGGCGGCGCAGCGCCCGTGTCGCCGCGCGCCCATTCGATCAGGTCGGACAACGGCGCGGCAGGGGCCGTGGCGGTGATTTCGCAGCGTGCCGCGGCCGGAGCCGCGGCCACGGCCTCGGTCTCGGTCTCGGGCGGGGCGTTGGCGAGGGTTTCGAGATCGGCCACATGGAAGGGCTGCGCCACGCCCATGCGCACCAGCCGCGACAGGTCGAGCCCGCGCTCGCGCGCCAGTCGCCGCGCCTTGGGCGAGGCCAGGATGCGGCCATCCGGCGCGGATGCGGGCGGGGTGGTGGCGGCGGGCCCGGGGAGGGGCGCGCCCGCCGCCTGC
>SLQD01000131.1 GCA_007131685.1 Paracoccaceae bacterium
CGCGCGCGGCGGCGAGATGCAGCGGCACCGTCGCGCAGCGGGCGCCGAAGGGGAGCCACCCGCAGCGCTGCCCGCCGGGCAGCTCCGCCTCGATGTCGCTTCCCCAGATCGCGAGATAGGACAGGATGCCCGGCGCCTGCCCCTCTGCGGCCGCGCTATGGATGGCGCGCCGGCCCTCTTCGTCGGTCAGCGCGCTGTCGGCCCCGGCGCGCAGCAGCTCGGCGGCGATGGCCGGATCGCGCGCCTGTGCGGCGGCAAGATGCAGCGGCGTGCGCCCTTCGGGATCGCGCTCGGCGATACTCACCCCGCCCGCGATGCAATCGCGCACCTGCTCGGTCGTCGCGGCAGCAAAGAACGCGTCCGTCGCCCAATCCGCGCAGGACAGCTCGGCATGGGCGGGCTGTGAAAGCCCGACCATGAGCGCGAACGCGGCGAGACATGCAGGCTGCTTCATGGGCTCCCTCCAATCACCCGCAGCTAGCCAACGCGCATGCGGCAAGGCAAGCCTTCGGGAGTCGCGCGCGGATCGGCGATGCCGGTTTGCATCAGCCCCGGTCCATCGCCGCGATCAGCTCGCCGTGGCGTTCGAGGAACTGCGCGCGGATCTCGGCGGGGGGGCGCGGCGCGATCCGCGTGTCGGCGAACCGCGCGCCGGCGCGGCCGAAGAAGCGGGTGGCCTCGGCGGTGGAGAACCCCGCGATCTGCGTCGCCTCGAGCCAGGCCGAGACCCGGTCGGCGCGCTTGATCGCGGCCTTGACCGATCGCGGCAACTGCGCGGGCAGGCCGAAGCGGATATGGATCGCCGCGGCGAGCCGGGCATCGAGCGCCTCGTAATGCGGCCCCACGGCGGCCTTCACCGGCGAGATCATGTCGCCGATGACGTATTCGGGCGCGTCGTGCAGGAGCGCCGCCAGCCGCCAGCGCGCCGGCCGCCCCGGCGCCATGCGCTCATGCAGGTCCTCCACGAGCAGCGAATGCTGCGCGACCGAATAGGGCCAGTCGCCCTCGGTCTGCCCGTTCCAGCGCGCCACGAAGGCGAGGCCATGGGCGATATCCGCGATCTCGATATCCACGGGCGTCGGGTCGAGCAGGTCGAGCCGGCGGCCCGAGAGCATCCTCTGCCAGGCGCGGGGCTGGGTCATGGCGTCTCCTTTCGCGGCCCTGATAGGCGCTTGCGCGGCGCGGGTGAAGGGGCGGCGCCTTGCCCGTCGCGGCGGGCTGTGCGACGAACGGCGCATGAGCGATCTGGGCGCAGCCTTCCGGTTCCATCACGGCGTCATCCTCGGGGCGGTGGCGTTGCTCGCGGCGCTCACCTGGCCCGGGGCGCAGGGTGATCTGCTGTTCTGGAGCTACCAGGTGCTGCTGATGGCGGTGCTGCTCGCGGGGCAGGAATTCCGGCAGAGCTATTTCATGCCCGGCGATGACGGACATTGGGGCGCGGCGGACCGGGTGCAGCTCGCGCTGGTGCAGGGCACCTTCTTCGCCGCGCTGATGCTGATCCTTCAGGCGCAGGGCGCGCTCCTCGCGCCGATGGCCTGGGTGATGGGCAGCCTGCTCGGCGGCGCGGTGTTCGGCGCCCTCGCGACGCTGCCGATGCTGTTCACGGCCATGCGCGCACCCGAGCGCCAGGCCGATTTCAACCGCCGGTCCAACCGCATGGCCGACCGGCGCGAGCGCATCCGGCTCTATCTCATGCCGGTGCTGCTGATCGGGGTGGCGCCGCTTTTCATCACCGAGGCGGGGCTGCTGGCGCCGGAGACGGGGCTGCCGATCTACCTGCTCTTCGCCGCCGCCGTGGCCGAGCCGGCGCCGAAATTCCCGCGCACCGAGCAGGCGGAGGCCGGCGCGCTGTGGACACTGCGGCGCCACCTCGTGCTCAAGCTCGTCACGATCGGCGCGCTTGTCGTGGTGCTGATCGCCTGATCGCGGGCAATTGCCTCCAATTGGCGGCATTTTGCGTTTGCATGCCGCGGCGGGGTCACGCAGGATTCGCGTATCGGAGACGGCCAGAACGGCTCTTTCCTCGAAGTTCGCGCATGGTGGGTGTGCGTGTGGGGGTGGAGGGCCTTGGCGTTGCCGGGGCCCTCCATTTCAGTCGTGCCCCTCACGCGCCGCGCCCGCCCATCCCCCGGATCACGGACCACTCCGCCGCGCTCACCGGCTGCACGGAAAGCCGCGAATTGCGCAGGAGCACCATCTCGGCAAGGCGCGGATCGGCCCTGATCTCGTCAAGCGTGACAGCCCGCGCAAGCGGCTCCACGGCGCGCACATCGACGCAGTCCCAGCGCGGATCCTCCGTCGTCGAGTCGGGGTGTGCCGGGGCGATCACCTCGACGATCCCGACGATCGCCTTCTCCTTTTGCGAGTGGTAGAAGAAGGCCCGATCGCCGACCGCCATCGCGCGCATGTTGTTGCGCGCCTGGTAGTTGCGCACCCCGTCCCATTCCGCCCCCGCCGCCCCGGCGGCAAGCTGGTCGTCCCAGCTCCAGGTCGAGGGTTCGGATTTCATGAGCCAGTACTGCATTGCGGCCTCCTCATTCCTCCCGGAGCGGACGCGCCAGCAACGCCTCGGTCGCCTGCGCGACGGTCAGCCGCCCGTCGAGCACCGCGGCGACCATCTCCGCCACCGGCATCTCCACCGCCCGCGCCCGCGCCAGCGCCAGCACCGCGCGCGCCGTGGCCGCTCCCTCCACGGTGACCTCGGGATCGAAATCCGCGCCCGCGCCGAGGGCATGGCCGTAGCGCGTGTTGCGCGACTGCATCGAGGTGCAGGTGAGGACCAGGTCGCCGAATCCCGACAGCCCCGCCAGCGTCTCCGCGCGCGCGCCGAGCGCGAGGGCGAGGCGCTCGATCTCGGCAAAGCCGCGCGTCATCAGGGCCGCGCGCGCGCTCTCGCCGAGCCCCGCGCCCATCACGATCCCCGCGCCGATCGCGACGACATTCTTGAGCGCGCCGCCCAGCTCGGCGCCGGTCACGTCGGTGCTGCGATAAAGCCGCAGCGTCGCGGTGGAGAGCCGGCGCTGCAGCCGCGCGCCCAGCGCCGCATCCCGGCAGGCCAGCGTCAGCGCGGTCGGCAGCCCGGCGGCAATATCGGCGGCAAAGCTCGGCCCGGTAAGGATCGCCGGCTGCGCGGCCGGGCAGGTCTCGGCGATCAGCGCGGTGGGCCCGCGCCCGCTGTCGAGGTCGATCCCCTTGGCGCAGGCCACGAGCGCGCGCCCGTCGATCACCGGCGCCGCCTCGGCGAGAAACCCGGCCATGCGCTGCATCGGCACCGCGATGAGCAGCGTCGCGCAGCCCCCCGCCGCGGCGAGATCGGATACCGGCGTGACGCCCGCGGGCAGCGCCTGCCCCGGCAGCCGCGCGGCGTTCTCGCGCGCCGCGCACATCGCCTCGGCCTGCGCCGGATCGCGCGCCCAGAGCGTGACGGCGCGCCCGTCGCGCGCCAGGGTGATGGCGAGCGCGGTGCCGAAAGCCCCGGCGCCCAGGATCGCGACATCGCTCATGCCTTTGCCCCCTTGCGCCCGCCGCCCAGCAGCGCCGGGCTGCGCCCGTCCAGCGGCCATCGCGGCCGCGCCG
>SLQD01000014.1 GCA_007131685.1 Paracoccaceae bacterium
ACGCGCTCCAGCCGCCGGCCACGACCAGCGCGGCGATCGCCGACTTGACCACCCCGCCGAGCTGGAACGGCCAGACCGCGCCGAAGAACGCGGCCTCGAGATCGAGCGGCGTGATCGCCCACAGCCACAGCATGCCCGGCACGAACAGCAGGAGCGCCGGGATGAAGGCGGCGATGAAAAGCCGGACTAGGCCGCGGTCGAGCCCGCGCTCCACGAGCCAGCCGGTCAGCCACGCCATCGCGACGAAGCCCACGAGGAAACCGCCCGTCGGCCCGAACATGTAGGGCAGCCCGGCCGCCCCACCCGCAAAGACCGGCAGCCCCGCCGCGCCCTTGGCGAGATACAGCATCAGCGTCGCCCCGGCGAGCCGCGCGCCCAGCGTGAGCCCCAGGATCGAGATCGCGAGCGTCTGCAGAGTCATCGGCACGGGATACATCGGCACGCTGATCTGCGCCGACATCGCCACCAGAAGCGAGCCGGCGAAGGCGAGCGCCGCCCCGCGCGCGAGCGAGATGTCGCCCCACAGGGCGTGCGACAGGGTGGCATCACGGCGCATGGGATCGGTCCTTCTTACTCGGCAGCTGCCATGTGTTTTCCGCATCGCGGCGCGCAAGTCAAGCCGCGCGGGGCTTGCGCGCGCTGCACCGCCGCGCGTAAAGGGCGGGCATGAAGGATCCGGACCGCATCGCCCTCGTCACCGGCGCCTCGCGCGGGCTCGGCGCGGCGCTTGCCGAAGCGCTCGCGGCGGCAGGCTGGCACGTGCTGGCCGTGGCGCGCACCACCGGCGCGCTCGAGGAGCTCGACGACCGCATCAAGGCCGCCGGCGGCAGCGCCACCCTCGCGCCGATGGACATCACCAACGCCGACGCGATGCGGCACATGTGCCGCTCGGTGCATGACCGCTGGGGGCGGGTCGATCTGTGGGCCCACACGGCGATCCACGCGCCGCCGCTGGCGCCGGCCGGGCACATCGCGGGCAAGGACTGGGACCGCACGGTCGCCACGAACATCCACGCCACCGGCCAGCTCATCCCGATGGTGGAGCCGCTCATGAAGGCGGCGCCTGCGGGCCGGGCACTGTTTTTCGACGATGCGCGCGCGGGGCAGAAATTCTTCGGCGCCTACGGGGCGAGCAAGGCCGCGCAGATCGCACTGGCGCGAAGCTGGCAGGCGGAGAACGCCCGGCTCGGCCCCCGCATCTGCATCGACAGCCCCGCACCGATGCCCACCACGCTGCGCGCGCGCTTCTACCCCGGCGAAACCCCGGAGCGGCTGACCCCGTGCCGCGAGGAGGCCGCACGCATTCTCGCCGCGCATCTGCCGGCGGCGGGAAGCTGACGCCGGCGGCGCTTTACCAACCCCCGGTGGTGCAATAATGAGGGCGCGACGCAGCTGCGAAAGGCCCATCCATGCGCATCCTCGTGACCAATGATGACGGCATCAACGCGCCGGGGCTGAAGGTCGTCGAGGATATCGCCGCCGCGATCGCCGGGCCGTCGGGCGAGGTCTGGACGGTGGCGCCGGCCTTCGAGCAGTCGGGCGTCGCGCACAAGATTTCCTACACGCATCCGATGATGATCGCCAAGCTCGGCCCGCGCCGCTATGCCGCCGAGGGCTCGCCGGCCGATTGCGTGCTCGCCGGGCTCTACGACGTGCTGCACGGGGGCCTGCCCGATCTCGTGCTCTCCGGGGTCAATCGCGGCAACAACGCCGCCGAGAACGTGATGTATTCGGGCACCGTGGGCGGCGCGCTCGAGGCGGCGTTGCAGGGGCTGCCGGCGATCGCGCTGTCGCAGTATTTCGGGCCCCAGACCGAGGATCTGCCCGACCCGTTCGACGCCGCGATCGGCCACGGCACCGATGTGGTGCGCCGGCTGCTCGAGCAGGGGCTTTGGGACAAGGGCGATTACCGGCTGTTCTACAACGTCAACTTCCCGCCCATCGGTGCGGGCGACGTCAAGGGTCTGAAGGTCACCAACCAGGGCTACCGCAAGGATACCTTCTTCGGCGTCGAGCCGCATGTCTCGCCCTCGGGGCGCAAGTTCCTGTGGATCAAGGGCGGCCCGCAGCACCTGCCCACGGCGCCGGGCTCGGACGCGGCCGCGAATCTGGACGGGCATATCTCCGTCACGCCGATGCGCGCCGACCTGACCGCCCATGACGCGCTGGAGGCGCTGCGCGCGCGGCTCGAGCAATGAGCGACGACGCCGAGGCCCGGATGCGCTTCATCTACACCATCCGCTCGCGGGGGGTGACCGACAGGCGGGTGCTCGCGGCGATGGAACGCATCGACCGCACCGCCTTCGTGCGCGGCGTCTTCGAGGAGCGCGCGCTCGACGACACGCCGCTGCCGATAGCCTGCGGCCAGACCATCAGCCAGCCCTCGGTGGTGGGGCTGATGACCGAGGCGCTGGAGCCGGGCGAGCGCGACAAGGTGCTCGAGGTGGGCACCGGCTCGGGCTACCAGGCGGCGATCCTGTCGCTGCTGGCGCGGCGGGTCTACACGCTGGAGCGGCACCGCCGGCTCGTGCACGGTGCGCGCCGCGCCTTCGACGCGCTCGGCCTTGCCAACATCACCGCGATCACCACCGACGGCTCGCACGGGCTGCCCGAACAGGCCCCCTTCGACCGCATCCTCGTGACCGCCGCCGCCGAGGACCCGCCCGGCCCCCTATTGGCGCAGCTGCGCGAGGGCGGTATCATGGTGGTGCCGGTCGGACAGTCGGATACGGTTCAAAGCCTTATCCGGGTCCGCCGCACCGCGTCGGGCTTCGATTACGAGGAGCTGCGAACGGTACGCTTCGTCCCTCTCGTCGAGGGGCTCGGGGAGGAATGAGAGGCCGCAAGCGAGAGGCCGCAAGCGAGAGGCAGACAGCATGACACATCGCCGCCACCGCCCGCTCCGCGCGCTCGTCCTCGGCACCAGCGTGCTCGCGCTTGCCGCCTGTGGCGACCGTTTCGACATCGATATGCGCAGTTCCGATCGCGGCTTCTCCACGAGCGAGGCCGCCAGCGAGCCGACGGGGCCGCGCCCCGAGCCCGACGATCGCGGCGTGATCTCCTACCCGAATTACCAGATCGTCGTGGCCCGCAGCGGCGACACGGTCGATGACGTCGCCAACCGGCTCGGCATCGACGGCGCCCGCCTTGCCAGCCGCAACGCCCTCGAACGCAACACCGCCCTGCGCAGCGGCGAAGTGATGGTGCTGCCCGATCGTGTCGCCGAACCCTCCCGCGAGACCGGTGCCGATTTCGACGGGCCGATCCGGCCGGCCGAGGATGACGATATCGGCACCATCGCCACCACCGCGCTCGACCGCGCCGACACCGAGGCGGACGCGCCGAGCGGGCGCGAACCCGTCCAGCACCGCGTTAGCAGCGGCGAGACGGCACAGTCCATCGCCGCGCGCTACGGCGTCTCGACCCGGGCCATCGCCGACTGGAACGGCCTCGATGACGACCTGACCCTGCGCGAAGGGCAGTCACTGATAATCCCGGTGAGCGGCGACGGCGCCGATATCGAGCCCCCGAGCGCGCCCGGCGCCGGCTCGCCGACGCCC
>SLQD01000215.1 GCA_007131685.1 Paracoccaceae bacterium
CGCAACCCGTCGATGACGAACTGCACCGACAGCGCGGCGAGCAGCATGCCCAGAAGCCGGGTGATCACCAGGATCCCCATCCGGCCGAGCAGCCGCTCCAGCATCCCCGCCGCGAGAAACAGCGCAAACGCCATCGCGATCACCGCCAGCATCACCCCATGAACCGCGAGCACCCCGAGCCATCCGGCCGCGGCCTGGTCGGTGAGCAGGATCATCGAGGCCATCGCCCCCGGCCCCGCGATCAGCGGCATCGCCAGCGGAAACACCGACGGGTCGTCCGCCCCGTCGTCCGAATGCCCCTCGCGCCGGCGGGTGCGGCGCTCGAACAGCATGTCGAGCGCTGTCAGAAACAGGAGCAAACCCCCGGCGATGCGAAAGGCCGGCATCGAGATCCCGATCCCCGCCAGAAGCTCCTCGCCGAACAGCCCGAACGCCGTGAGCAGCCCCGCCGCGATCAGGCAGGCCCGCAGCGCGATCATCCGCCGCCGCCACGCCGTCTCGCCCCGGGTCAGCACGGCAAAGAGCGGCGTCAGCCCGACCGGGTCGATCACCACGAAGAGCGTCACGAACGCGGTGATCAGGAAGCCGATCTCCATCAGGCATCCTCTGCCGCTTCAAGCTTCTCCTGCGCCGCGAGCCAGAGCGCCTCGGCGCGGTCGAGCCCCTCCATCACCTCGGCGTATTTCTTCTGCCAGGTGGCGGCCTGGTTCTCGCGGCCGGGTTCATAGAGCGCCGGATCGGCCAGCCGCGCGGCGAGCTGATCGCGCATCTCGGCGAGCTTGTCGAGCCGCACCTCGCAGCGGCGCACCTCGGCCTTGAGGGCAGCGCGGTCCTCGCGCGTGGCCTTGCGCCGCGCCGGCTTTGCCTTGGCGGCCGGCTTTTGCGGCGCATCGCCCGCCAGCAGCATCGCGCGGTAACTCTCGAGATCACCCTCATAAGGCGTCACGCGTCCACCCTGCACCAGCCAGAGCCGGTCGGCGACCAGCGAGAGCAGATGCATGTCGTGGCTCACGAGGATCACGGCGCCGGAATAGGCCGTGAGCGCCTCCACCAGCGCCTCGCGGCTCTCGATGTCGAGATGGTTCGTGGGCTCGTCGAGGATCAGCAGATGCGGCGCGTCATCCGTCGCGATCAGCAGCGACAGCCGCGCCTTCTGCCCGCCCGACAGCTTGCCCACCGGCGTCTCCGCCTGCCCCGCCAGGAGCCCGAACCCCGCCAGCCGCGCGCGCAGCCGCGCCGGCGTCTCCGACGGGCGCAGGCGCTGGATGTGCTGCAGCGGCGTCTCCTCGATGCGCAGCTCGTCCACCTGGTGCTGGGCGAAATAGCCCACGCGCAGCTTCGAGGCGCGGGTGATGCGCCCGCCGGGCTCGGGCGCGAGCTTGCCGGCGAGCAGCTTCGACAGCGTGGACTTGCCCTCGCCGTTGCGGCCCAGAAGCGCGATGCGGTCATCCTGATCGATGCGCAGATCGAGCCCGCGCAGCACGGGCGCGCCGCCATAGCCGACCGCGACATCCTCGAGCACGAGGATCGGCGGCGAGAGTTCCTCGGGCGCAGCGAAGGTGAAGACCTGCCTGGCGGCCTCCTCCGGCGCGGTGATGGGCTGCATCTTCTCGAGCATCTTGAGGCGCGACTGCGCCTGGGTGGCCTTGTTCGCCTGGGCGCGGAAACGGTCCACGAACTTCTGCATGTGGGCGCGGCGGGCTTCCTGCTTCTTGGCCTCGGCGGCCTGCTGCGCGCGGGCCTCGGCGCGCTGGCGGGCGAACTGGTCGTAGGGGCCGGACCACAGGGTGAGCTTGCGGTGCTCGAGATGCAGGATGCCGTCGACGGCGCGGTTGAGCAGCCCGCGGTCATGGCTGATGATGATGACCGTGTGCGGGTAGCGCTGCAGGTAGCTCTCAAGCCACAGCGCCCCTTCGAGATCGAGATAGTTCGTCGGCTCGTCGAGCAGCAGCAGCTCCGGCTCGGCGAACAGCACCCCCGCAAGCGCCACCCGCATCCGCCAGCCGCCGGAGAAATCCGAGCAGGGCCGCGCCTGCGCCGCCTCGTCGAAGCCGAGCCCCTTGAGGATCGCCGCCGCGCGCCCCTCGGCCGACCAGGCATCGATATCGGCAAGCCGGGTCTGCACCTCGGCGATGCGGGCCGGCTCCGTCGCCGTCTCGGCCTCCGCGAGCAGCCCGGCGCGCTCGGCATCGGCCTTGAGCACCGTCTCCATCAGTGTCTCGGAGGAAGACGGCACCTCCTGCGCCACCCCGCCGATCCGCGCCCGCGACGGCAGCGTGATGCTCCCCCCTTCGAGCGCGAGCTCCCCGCGGATCAGCCTGAACAGCGTCGTCTTGCCGGAGCCGTTGCGCCCGACAAGCCCGATCTTGTGCCCATCCGGGATCCGCGCGCTCGCGCTCTCGAAGAGCGGCACGCCCTCCATCATGAAGGTGATCGACTCGATGTTCAGCATGGCGCTCGCAATGCCCGAGCGCACCGTGCGTGTCAAACCGTGCCGAACGGCAGATTCCCGCGCGGCGGCTCTCGGCGGATCGGCAACCCGTTGCCGGCGCAGCGAACTTTCCTCCGGCCCCCTCGAATCCCGGGCCGCGCCAATGATGTTGGGGGCGCAGACCGAAATCGAAACGAAGGAGTTGAACCATGAAACGCTTTGCCGCGATCGCCATGACACTGCCGCTGCTCGCCGCGCCGGCGCTGGCCGACGAGGAGCCGCTGGTCGAGGAGCAGGAGACCGCCGAGATCCAGGGCGACTGGGTGATCGGCGCGCGGGTGATGTCGCCCACCGACGAGCGCATCGGCACCATCGAGGACCTGATCCTCAACATGGACGATGGCACCGTCGCCGCCGCGGTCGTGTCCGTCGGCGGGTTCCTCGGCTTCGGCGCCAAGAACATCGCCGTCGACTGGAACCAGCTCGACATCAACTACGACGGCAACGAGATAACCCTCGACATCACGCGCGAGGAGGCCGACGAGGCCGATGAATACACCTTCCGCGATCAGGAGGACCCGCCCGCGCCCGCCGGTGACGACATGGGCGGTGACGGCGACATGGGCGGCGACGGCTTCTGATCGCGCCACACCGCCGATGACCGGGGCCGGTGCGTTCGCGCGCCGGCCCCACTTTTCTCGTCCCCCGTCCCGTGCTAGGCGACCGCGCGACAGGGCGGCGGGCATGGGGCCTGCCGCGGCAATCGAAGGCAGGACCAATGGCCACCGAACGCACGCTTTCCATCATCAAGCCCGACGCGACCGCCAAGAACGTCACCGGCAAGATCAACGCCAAGCTCGAGGACGCCGGGCTGCGCATCGTTGCGCAAAAGCGCATGCGCATGACCAAGGAGCAGGCCGGCGCGTTCTACGCCGTCCACCGCGAGCGCCCGTTCTATGACGAGCTGACGAGCTTCATGGCCTCCGGCCCCGTCGTGGTGCAGGTGCTCGAGGGCGAGGGCGCGATCGCGAAGAACCGCGAAGTGATGGGCGCGACGAACCCCAGCGAGGCCGCCCCCGGCACCATCCGCGCCGAATTCGCCAGCTCCGTGGGCG
>SLQD01000040.1 GCA_007131685.1 Paracoccaceae bacterium
GCCCGGCTGCAGCGCCGCGAGATGGCGCTCCTCGAGCGGCTGCGCGCGCCCACCGCGCAGCCGCGGCTGCGGGTGCGCACACTGGCCGAGGCCGTGGCCGATCCGCGTGCGGTGCTGCAGGACGTGCTCGACGATGTGGCGCCGGGCACCCGGCTGGCGCCGGAGGCGATACCGCCCATGGCCGCGCTCGACGGTTTCGGCCGCTTCCTGCAGACCCTGCGCAACGCGGGCATGAAACCGATGCTGACCGGCGATTTTCCCCCCGAGACCACGCGCCCCGCCGAGGCGGCGCAATGAGCGGGGGCGGGGCGTTCGACTATTTCGTGGTGCTCGCGGGGATGCGCACCGGGTCGAATTTCCTCGAGGCCAATCTGAACGCGCTCGAGGGGGTGAGCTGCCACGGCGAGGCGTTCAATCCGCATTTCATCGGCCACAAGGGGCGCACCGAAATGCTCGGCGTCCCGATGCGCACGCGCGAACAGGACCCGTTCGCCCTGCTCGCCGCGATCCGCGCGAGCGATGCGATGGCGGGCTTCCGGCTGTTTCACGATCACGACGCGCGCATTCTCGCGCACTGCCTCGAGGACCGGCGCTGCGCCAAGATCATCCTCACGCGCAACCCCCTCGACAGCTATGTCTCGCTCAGGATCGCCACCGCGACCGGGCAGTGGAAGCTCACGGACCCGCGCAACCGCAAGACCGCAAGGCCGCGCTTCGACCCCGCCGAGTTCGAGGAGCACCTGCACATCACGCGCCGCTTCCATCACGAGCTGCGCCACGCGCTGCAGATCAGCGGACAGACGGCGTTTCCCGTCGCCTACGAGGATCTCGGCGATGTCGCGGTGCTCAACGGGCTGGCGCGGTTTCTCGGCGTCTGCGCGCGGCTCGCCGCTCCGTCGCGCGCGCTGGCGCGGCAGAACCCGGAGCCCGTGACCGAGAAGGTCGCCAATCCCGCCGAGATGAAGCGCGCCCTGCGCGCGCTCGACCCCTTCAACCCCGGCATCTCCGCCGCCGAGCCCGAGCGCAGCCCCGCCGTGCGTCACCATGTCGTGCTCGACACGCCGGCGCGCATCTTCATGCCGGTGCCGGGCGGGCCCGATGCGGCGCTGCGGGACTGGCTCGCCGCGCAGGGCACCCCGCGTGACGGGCTCACGCAACGGCAGATGCGCCGCTGGAAACGCCGGCATCCGGGCCATCGCAGCTTCACGGTGCTGCGCCACCCGGTCGCGCGGCTATGGCACGCGCTCGACCGGGTCGCCGCCGATCCCGAAGCCGGGGAACGGCGCGCGACACTGCACGCGCGCTTCGGCCTCGCGCTGCCCGACGGGGAGGGCCTCGCGGCGCTGGCGCCCGCGGCGCGGCGCGCGCTCCTGCTCGACTTCATCGCGGTGGTGGAGCGCAGCATCGCCACGGCGCCGCGGCCGGATCCGGCCTGGGCGAGCCAAGGCGCGATCCTGCAGGGCTTCGCGCGCTTCGCCCCGCCCGACCGGGTGCTGCGCGAGGACAGTCTCGCCGCGGAGTTGCCCGAACTCGGCGACGCGCCGGCGCCCGACCCGGCGCCGCTGCCGGCGCTTGCCGAGATCCACGACCCGGCCATAGAGGCCGCCGCGCGCACGGCCCATGCGCGCGACTACGCCGCCTTTGGCTTCGGCGACTGGCGGGGCTGATCAGGCCGCGCGGGTGGCGCGCGCCTCCACGAGGATGGCGTGCAGCGTCGCCGGATCGGAATTGGCGCGCAGCTTGGTGCAGATATTCGCATCGCGCATGGTCCGCGATACCAGCGCCAGTGCCTTGAGATGGTCGACCCCGGCATCCGCCGGCGCGAACAGCGCAAAGACGAGATCGACGGGCTGGCCGTCCACGGAGGCATAGCCCAGCGGCCGCTCGAGGCGCAGGAAGGCGCCCGTGACCCGGTCGAGCCCCTCGAGCCGCGCATGCGGCAGCGCCACCCCGTGCCCGACCCCGGTGGAGCCGAGGCTCTCGCGCTCCTGCAGCGCATTGAGCACCGCGCTGGCCTCGAGCCCGTAGACCGACGCGGCAATATCGGCGATCTCGTGAAAGAGCCGCTTCTTGCTCGTCGGATGGCCCGCCGGGCGCACCGCTTCGGGCCTGAGGATCGACGCGATATCCATCACGCAACTCCTGCTCTGGGGGGTCTGGTAGGGCTTCAGCCGCCCTGCACCGGGTCTATCCAGCCTACGTTCCCGTCTTCGCGCCGATAGACGACGTTGAGTCCGCCATGGCGCTCGTTGCGAAACACGAGAACGGGGGATCCGGCGAGTTCCATCTGCATCACCGCCTCGCCCGCCGAAAGCTCGGGGACGCGGGTCTCGGTCTCGGCGATGATGACGGGCTGCAGCGATTCGGGCTCGGCTTCGGCGCTCTCGCCGGCGAGGATGTAGCTCGGAACCTCGGCATATTCGACGGGGCGGGCCCGGGCGCGGTGATGGTCCTTGAGCCGGCGCTTGTAGCGGCGCAGCTGCTTGTCCATCTTGTCGCGGCACTTGTCGAAGGCGGCGTAGATCTCCGTGGCGGTGGCCTTGGCGGAGGCGTTCAGCCCCGTCGAGAGATGCACCGTCGCCTCGCAGACATATTCATGCGCGCTGCGCGAGAAGATCACCATGGCGTCGGTGGGGCGCTGGGCATACTTGCCGACCACCTCGCCAAGCTCCGTCTTGACGTGGGTCTGCAATGCCTCGCCGACATCGATCTGCTTGCCGCTGATCTGGTAGCGCATGGTGCCCTCCGGGTTGCGCGCCTCTATGCCTTGGGCGGGCGCGGTGTCAATGCCTCTCGCGATGGCGCCGCCGTGGCGACGGCGCAAGGCGCAGCTCGCGGCGGTATTTGGCGACAGTACGGCGCGCGATGTCAACGCCGGCGGCGGCAAGCCGGTCGCGGATCGCGGCATCCGAGAGCGGGCGCGCCGGCGGTTCCGCGGCGATCATTTCCGCTATGCGCCGGCGCAGCACGGCCGCCGAGACCTGCCCGCCATCGGCGGCCGGCAGCGCATTGGTGAACAGCCCCTCGAGCGGCTGCAGCACGCCGTCGATCTCGAGCGCCTTGCCGGCGACGGCGCGGCCCACCGTCGAGGGGTGCAGTTCGAGCGCGGTCGCGGTCGCGGCCCGGCTGAGCGGGCGCGGGCCCTCAGCGCCCTCCAGCAGGAAGCCGCGCTGATGCGCGAGCAGATGGCCCCCGACACGCAGCAGCGTCGTGCCGCGAAAGCGCAGCGCGCGCAGGAGCGCATGGGCGCGCAGCCGGCAGTCCCGGGCGAAGGCGCCTTCGCTCTGCGCCAGAAGCGCGCGGTCGAGCCCGATGCGCGGCATGTATTCGCGCGCCAGCCGCAGCCGCGGCCCGTCGCCGCCGCGCTCCAGCACCAGATCGGGCACGAGCGGCGCGGCGGGGGTCGCCGCCTCCTCGACGGGGCGCGGGCGGAGCCCCTGCAGCCGCCGCGCGAGGCGCTCGAGCTCGGCGCGCTCCAGCCCGAGCGCGCGCCCGAGCGCGGCCCAGTCGCGCCGCGCGAAGCCCTCCAGATGCGCCACCACGTCGCGCGCGACGGGTTCGGGCGTGCCCGCCTCGACGAGCTGCAGCGCGAGACATTCGCCGAGATCGCGCGCGCCCACCCCGGCGGGCTCGCACGCCTGCAGCGCGGCAAGCCCCGCCGCCGCAGACTGTGCGCCGAGCCCGTGATGCGCGAGGATCGCCTCCGGATCGCCCTCGAGATAGCCGTCCGCGCCCAGCTCGCCCGCCAGCGCCAGCGCCGCGGCGCGCACCGGCGCCTCGAGCCGCATCAGCCGGATCTGGGCGGCGACCCGTTCGTGCAGCGAGGCGCCCGCCGGGGTCGTCTCGAGGGCGATGTCATGCGCCGACACCGCCGCAACCCGGCGCGGCGGCACCACCCGCAGGAAGGGATTGCGCGCCGCCTCGGCGGCGAGCGCGGCCTCGAGCCCGTCGGCGGGCAGCCGCAGCAGCTGCAGCGACTCGCGCAGCGCCGGGGTGAGCGCGAGGCGCTGCGACTGGCGCAGTTCGAGCCGCTGCCTTCGGGCCATCGCCGGCCTCCTCACCCGTATTGAAAGCCCACCCCGAGATAGACCTCGCGCACCCGCGCATCGGCCACCACCTCCTCGGCGGTGCCGCTCATCAGCACGGTGCCACCATGCAGGATATAGGCGCGATCGACGATGCCGAGCGTCTCGCGCACATTGTGATCGGTGATCAGCACGCCGATGCCGCGGGTCTTGAGCTGCGCGACGAGGCCGCGGATATCGGCCACGGCGAGCGGATCGACCCCGGCGAAGGGCTCGTCGAGCAGCAGATACTTCGGATCGGCGGCGAGGCAGCGCGCGATCTCGCAGCGCCGCCGCTCGCCGCCCGACAGCGACAGCGCCGGGGCGCGGCGCAGGTGGCTGATCGAGAATTCCGCCAGAAGCTGTTCGAGCCGGTCGCGCCGGCGCGCGCGGTCGGGCTCGACGATCTCGAGCACGGCGCGGATATTGTCCTCGACGCTCAGGCCGCGAAAGATCGACACCTCCTGGGGCAGATAGCCGATGCCGAGGCGCGCGCGGCGGTACATGGGCAGCCCCGTGACATCCGCCCCGTCGAGCGACACCCGCCCGCCATCGGGGGCCACGAGCCCCGCGATCATGTAAAAGCAGGTCGTCTTGCCCGAGCCGTTGGGCCCGAGCAGTGCCGCGACCTCGCCGCGCCCGAGCGACAGGCTGACATCGGCGATCACCTCGCGGCGCTTGTAGCGCTTGCGCAGGTGCTGCGCGCGCAGGCCCTCGTCGGTCATCCGCCGTCATCCGGCTGAAGAAGGGTGCGCACGCGGCCCTCCATCGTGCCGGTGCCCTCGGCGAGATCGATCACCAGCACATCCCCGGAGACCGCGCTGCCGTGCTGCGTGAGCAGCACATCGCCGCGCATCTCGATGCGCCCGGTCTCGACATCATAGACCGCCTCGGCGGCCTCGGCCTCCTGGTCGCCGGAGACGGCGGTCACGCCGCCGGTGGCGATCATGCGCCGTATCCGGTCGCGCCCCGGGGCGCCGCCGGCGCCGTAATCGACCTCGACGCGGTCGGCCGCAAGCCGCATCGCGCCCTGCACGATCACGACATCGCCGGAGAACACCGTGACACCCGCGCTCTGATCGACGCTCAGGCGCTGCGAGTTGACCTCGATGGGGGCGGCGGTGTCATGGGCGGCGGTGCCGAAATCGAGCTCGGCCTCCTGCGCCGCGGCGGGAGCGAGCCCGATCCAGGGCACCAGCAGCGCCGCGGCGATGCGATGAGGCAGACGGGGAGTCATGCGTGTTCCATCCTAGTCGGGTCGGTATACCAGTTCGACACCGCCCGTGAAAACAAGAAGATGTGCGCCGTCGTCGCCGCGGGTGAGCTCCATGCCCCCGGCGTTCAGCCGGCCCGCCGGGGCCTCGCCCGCCACCGGGGTCGTCGCCGACAGCCAGGTACGGTCGAGCGCGACGGTCAGGTGCTCGGTGCGCAGCCGGTAGCCCGTCGCGTCCGCGAGCACGACATTGCCGCGCAGGGTGAGCAGGTCCGTGCCCTGGTCGATGCGGCCGCTGTCGGCGCGCAGCTCGAGCCGCGCGCCGTCCGGGGTATCGAGCTGCATGTCGAGACCGGTGGCGTTGAGCCGGCTGAAGCGGTCCTGATCGGTACGCAGCGTCGCGGCGGTGACGGTGAGCGCGCCGCCATCATCGAGCACGCCGGCATAGCTCGCCGTGGTCACGCGCGGATCGCGGGCGAGATCCTCGATATCGATGCCGAAAAGCGGGATCGCGCGGGTCGGATCGACGGGGCGGGGCAGCAGGAAAAGCGTCGAAAGGATCGCCAGCGCCGCAAGCGGCAGCACCAGCTTCACCGTCCTGACGAGCTGCGAGTGGCCGATCCACGCGCGCCGCATCTCCCCCCTCCCGCGCTCAGTGCGCGAAGATGTCCTGCTCGGGCCAGCCGGCGAGATCGAGCGCGGCACGCTGCGGCAGGAAATCGAAACAGGCCTGCGCCAGCGCCGTGCGCCCCTCCCGGGCGAGCCGGATATCGAGCTCGGCGCGCAGCCGATGCAGGTAGAGCACGTCCGACGCCGCGTAATCGAGCTGCGCGGCGCTCAGTTCCGCCGCGCCCCAGTCCGAGCTCTGCTGCTGCTTGGAGATGTCGATGCCGCACAGCTCCGAGAGCAGGTATTTCAGCCCGTGCCGGTCCGTGTAGGTGCGCACGAGCTTCGAGGCGATCTTGGTGCAGTAGACCGGCGCGGTGCGCACACCGAATGCATGTTCGAGCACGGCAATGTCGAAGCGGCCGAAATGGAACAGCTTGAGCACTGCCGGGTCCGCCAGCATCCGCGCGAGATTGGGCGCGCCGCCCTGCCTCTGCGCGACCTGCACCATGTGCGCCTCGCCGTCTCCGGCCGACATCTGCACGAGGCACAGCCGGTCGCGATGCGGGTTGAGCCCCATCGTCTCGCAATCGATCGCCACGACGGGCCCCAGATCCAGCCCCTCGGGCAGATCGCCGTGATGCAGGTGATTGGCCATATGCGTCCTTTCGCCGATTGGCCCCGGTCTAGGCGCGCCGGCGCGCGAAGGCAATGCCGCGCCGCGGTGCCGGGACCGCGCCGCCTTGCGCGGCTGCGGCCCCCGCCCCATATCCCTCCGGGCCGGATACCGGAGATGAGGACACATGACCTTCGTACGCACCGCAATCCTGATGGCCGCGATGACGGCGCTGTTCATGGGGCTGGGCCTGCTGCTGGCGGGCGAGGCCGGCATGCTCATCGCGCTCGTGATCGCGGGGGGGATGAACGTCTATGCCTGGTGGAACTCCGACAAGATGGTGCTGCGCATGCACAATGCGCGCGAGGTCGATATCCGCAACGCGCCCGAACTCGTCGGCATGGTGCGCGACATGGCGCAGGGCGCGGGGATGCCGGTGCCGAAGGTCTTCATCATCGAGACCGATCAGCCCAACGCCTTCGCGACCGGGCGCAACCCGCAAAACGCCGCCGTCGCGGCGACGACGGGGCTGATGCGCAGCCTGACGCGCGAGGAACTCGCCGGGGTGATGGCGCATGAGCTCGCCCATATCCGCAACCGCGACACGCTGATCATGACCTTCACGGCGACGATGGCGGGCGCGATCTCGATGCTGGCCAATTTCGCGCTGTTCTTCGGCGGCAGCCGCAACAACCCGCTCGGGCTGATCGGGGTGATCGCGATGATGATCCTCGCGCCGCTGGCGGCGGGGCTGGTACAGATGGCGATCAGCCGCACCCGCGAATACGCCGCCGACCGCGAGGGCGCCGAGATATGCGGCAACCCGATCTGGCTGGCCGCCGCACTCGAGAAGATCCAGCGCGGCGCCGCGCGCATCGACAATCACGCCGCCGAGCGCAACCCCGCCACGGCGCACATGTTCATCATCAACCCGCTGCACGCGCACGCCCATGACAAGCTGTTCTCGACCCATCCGGCGACAGAGAACCGCATCGCCGCGCTTCGGGCCATGGCCGGGGAGACGGGCCGGGCGCAGCGCGCCCCGGCCGCCGGCCCCTGGGGCTGATCAGTCGGTCTTCAGGCGCCGGCGCAGCAGCCCGGTGTGCACGATGCGCCCCGCCGCCATCCCGAGCAGCGCGCCGAGCGTGTTCGCGAGCACGTCGCCCCAGTCGGCGCTGCGGCCGAACTGCGGCTGAAGCGCCTCGATCAGCGCGCCGTAGGCCACCGCCAGCGGCACCACCCACAGCGCCGCGCGCGGGCGCACGGCGCAGATCGGGAACACGATCGCGGCATAGGCGACGAAATGATGCAGCTTGTCGCCGCCCGGCGCGTCGGGCACCGAGCCGGAGGGAATCAGCGAGCCGAAGGTCACGAGGGCGAGCAGCGTCAGCGACGTCAGCACCGCGAGGCGGTCGGCCAGGGTCTGCGACATGGGCGGGGGTCCCTGATTGTGTCAGCCGCATAACACATCAGCGCGGCGGCGTGCGCAAGCTCATCCCGGCGCCGCGGCGACCATTCGCCGGTAGAGCCCCGTCATCACGAAGGGCGTCAGATACATCGGCACCTGATAGACCCCGACGAACAGCATCACCGAGGCGACGAGATCGGGCGGCAGCGCGCCGAGGAAGACGGCGAGATTGCGGTTGCCCGCCACGATCCCCATCGCCGGCGCCGCCGCCCCCGCGCCGAGCCCGTGCGCCGCACCGGCCACGGCGAGCTGCGAGGCGAAATTGAGCACCAGAACCAGCGCCAGAAGCGCCCAGAGCGCCGCCTCCCCGGCCCAGAGCGCCGGCCCGACCGCCGCCATCAGCGCGATCACCACCACCGCCATGTTGAGCGCCATCGCCCCGTCGAGCGCGGCACGCCCGCGCGGCGTGGCCAGCGCCGCGAAACGGTGATGCAGCCAGAAGCCGATCGCACCCGAGACCAGGATGATCGCCAGCAGTCGCGCCGCCGCGCCGAGCATCGCCTCCGGCGATTCGAGCCCCGGCATCAGCCAGAACACCGGCAGCACCGTGACCGGCAGCAGCGCCGTGCCCAGCACCACCTGCCGCAGCGCCGGCACCGGGTCGGCCCGCGACAGGATCGCGAGCCCCGGGCTGCCCGTGATCGGCGCCCCCGCCAGCGCCAGCACCACGCCCAGCGCCCAGGGCGCCTCGAGCACCCCGAAAAGCCCGAGCACCGCGATCCCGCCAAGCGGCAGCACCGTCTGCAGCGTCACCGTCACCATGAGCGCGCGCGGCACGGCGGAGGGGCGCAGCCTCGCCTCGAAGGGCCCGATCCGCGCCGCCGCGATCACCAGCATCACCATGATCAGCGGCACGATCAGCGGCTGCATCGCGCGCGCGAGCGCCGGAAAGGCGATGCCCACGGCAAGCCCCGTGATCAGCACCGCACGGCCATTGCGGGCCATGAAATCGAGAACCGCGAGCAGCCCCCTCACAGCGACGCCGCCCCGCGCGCCGCCTGATCGTAGCTGCCCGACAGCGCGCGCAGGAGCCGCGCGAGCCGCGAAAGCTCGGCCGCATCGATACCGAGCTCGCGCGCCGAGCGCAGCAGCAGCGCCTCGCGCACCTCGCCGTATCGCGCGCACAGCGCCGCGCCCGCCCGGGTCGCGGTGACGGTCTTCTCCTTGCCGCTGCGCCCGGTGGCGACGAGCCCCTGCGCGGCGAGCTTGCGCACCGCGTAATTGACCAGATGCGTGTCCTCGACGTGAAGCACGAGGCAGATATCGGCCAGCGTCTTGGCGCGGGCGCGGTGATGGACGAGATGCAGCACCAGCACCTCGAGCGCCGACATCCCCGGCGCCCCCGCCGCCGCCATGCAGCGCACCATCCAGCGCTGATAGGCATGGTGCGACATGGTCAGCGCGAATTCGAGCTCCGACAGCTCCGGCAGCCCCGAACGCGCCAGATGCGCCGAGGAGACGACGGGACCGACGCTGTCGCCCGCCCCGCTCATCGCGACATCGTGGCCGGCAGCCAGAGCGCGAGCTCGGGAAACAGCGAGATGATCGCCGTGGCCAGGACGAGCAGCAGGAAGAACGGAAGCGCCATGCGCGCGATCTCGAAGATGCCGCGCCCGGTGATGGATTGCAGGACGAACAGGTTGAATCCCACCGGCGGGGTGATCTGGCTCATCTCCACGACGAGCACGAGGAAGATGCCGAACCAGATCGGGTCGATCCCGGCGGCCGTGATCATCGGCATGATGACCGAGGTCGTGAGCACCACGATCGAGATGCCGTCGAGGAAGAACCCGAGCACGACGAAGAAGACCAGAAGCGCGGCGAGGAGCTGGAACTGCGTGTAGCCCTGCTCGCCGATCCAGCCCGCCAGCAGCCGCGGGATGCCGGTAAAGCCCATCGCCGTGGTCAGGAAGGACGCCCCGGCGAGGATGAAGCCGATCATGCAGGTCGTGATCGCGGCGCCGCGCAGGCTGGCGACGGCCGTGGCGCGGTCGAGCCCGCCGCTCGCCCAGGAGATCGCGAGCGCGCCGGCCACCCCGACGACGGCCGCCTCGGTGGGTGCTGCGAGGCCGGCATAGATCGAGCCGATCACCGCGACGATCAGCAGCACCGTCGGCAGCAGCAGCCTGAGCGCCGCCGCGCGCTCGCGCCACGAGGTGCGCGGGTCGGGCTCGGGCATGAGATGGCGGTTGAACCGCGCCCAGATCATCACGAAGCCCACGAAGAGCCCCGCCAGCATGAGCCCCGGCACGACCCCCGCGAGAAACAGCCGCGCGATCGACTGCTCGGTCGCCGCACCATAGACGATCAGGATGATGGAGGGGGGAATGAGAAAGCCGAAGGTGCCCGAACCGGCGAGCGTGCCGATGGCGATGCGCATGTCGTAGCCGCGCCGCCGCAGCTCGGGCAGCGACATCTTGCCCACCGTCGCTGTGGTCGCCGCCGAGGAGCCCGACACCGCCGCAAAGAGCGCGCAGCCGAGGATGTTGACATGGAGCAGCCCCCCGGGAAGCCGCCGCGTGAAGGGCGACAGCCCCGTGAACAGATCGTTCGACAATCGCGAGCGAAACAGGATCTCGCCCATCCAGATGAACATCGGCAGCGCCGTGAGATCCCAGGAGTTGAGCCCGCTCCAGATCGAGGTGGCGAAGACCCCGCCGGTGGGCGCCGGCGAGGCGAGCTCCATCGCCAGGACCGCCACCACCATAAGCGCGAAACCGACCCACAGCCCCGCCAGCAGGCAGATGAAGAGCGCGCCGACGAGGATCAGCGACAGCAGCCCCATCTCCATCAGCCCACCCCCTCGCTCTCGCGGCGGCGTTCCTCGGCGCGAAAGGCCGGATCGCGCCCGCGCAGCGCGGTGATGCATTCATCGATGAGCGCGATGGTGAAGATCGACAGGCCCAGCGCGAACACGGCGCGCGGAATCCAGGTCGGGATGGGGATCAGTCCGTAGGAGACCGAGCCGCGCAGCCAGGCATCGAGCGCGTGCTCGCCGCTGTGATAGGCGGCATAGCCGGCGATCACCGCGCCGAGCGCGAGCACGGCGCTCGCCAGCAGACGGTTGCCCGCGGGCCCGAGAAAGCGCAGCACGAAGGTCACGCGCACATGCCCCGCCGCGCGCAGCGTGCCCGGCAGCGCCAGCGCGATCACGGCGACGAGCAGATAGCCGCCGATCTCCGCGAGCGACGGAATCGCGATCCCGAGCCCGCCGAGCCCCATCATCGAGAGCCCGCGATCGATCACGCGGCCGAGAATCTGGATGAAGACCAGCACCGCAATGACGACCATGCCAAGGCACGCCCCCGCCATCGCGGCGGCGTAGATCCGGTCGAGGAATGCCCGCATCCCGTCCTCCGCGGCGCGACGCGCCGGGCGCAGGGCCCGGCGCCCCGGTTACAAGCCTACATGTCGTGATAGGCGTCGAGCACGGCCTGGCCGTCTTCGCCGGCATCCTCGAGCCACTCGGCGGCCATGGTCTCGCCGATCTCGTCGAGCCGCGCGGCCAGCGCGTCGCTCGGCGTGGAGACGGACATGCCGTTGGCCTCGAGCTCGGCGATCTGCGCCTCGGTCTCCTCCATCGACATCTGCCAGCCGCGCGCCTCGGCGGCCTCGGCAGCGGCGCGCACCGCTTCCTGCTCGGCTTCGGAAAGCGCCTCGAACATCTCCGTGTTCACGAAGACCACGTTCTTGGGCAGCCAGGCCTGCGTGTCGATATAGTGCGAGACGAAATCCCATGCCTGCGCGTTCACCCCCGTCGAGGGCGAGGTGATCATCGCCTCCACGCGGCCGGTGGAGAAGGCGGTGGGAATGTCGGTCTCCTCGACCTGTGTGGGCGTCGCGCCGAGAAGTTCGGCGAGCCGCTCCGTCGCGACGTTGTAGGCGCGGAAACTGAGCCCCTCCATCTGCTCGGGCTCGGTGACCTCCTCGTTGAGATAGAGGCTCTGGCCCGGCCACGGCACCGAATAGAGCAGCGTGAGCCCCTCCTCGGCGAGCCGCTCCTCGATCGCCGGCCGCGACGCCTGCCAGAGCTGTTCGGCCTCGTCGTAATCCGAAGCGAGGAAAGGGATCGAATCGACGCCGAAGATCGGGTCCTCGTTGACCAGCCGCGACATCAGGATCTCGCCGATCGGGGCGAGGCCGCGGCGCACGCTGTCCTTGATCTCGCCATGCGCAAAGAGCGAATTGGCCGAATGCACGGTTATGCTGAGGCTGCCATCGGTGGCCTCCTCGACCTCCTCGGCAAACTGCATGATGTTCTGGGTGTGGAAGATCCCGTCGCCGTAGGGCGTGGGCATGTCCCAGTTGGTCTGCGCCAGTGCGGGCGCGGCGGCGAGCGATCCGGCCAGCACGGCCCCGCTCAGCGCGGTTCTCGTCAATTTGGTCATGGTGTGTCTCCCCGTGTTTGACGCCGCCTTGGCGGCGGACTGACTGCGGCGAAGGTTGACCACACGATAGCAATTTGTCAACGATTTGCAGATGTCTCACGAAAGGGATGCGATCATGGCCGATCGAGCGGGGCGCTGGGATTTCTGGATCGACCGGGGCGGCACCTTCACCGATATCATCGCGCGCGACCCCGATGGCGGGCTCTCGGCGCTCAAGCTGTTGTCGGACAACCCGGAAGCCTATGAGGACGCCGCCATCGAGGGTATCCGCCAGAGCCTCGGCGGCAGCATCGACGCCGACCGCATCGGCGTGGTGCGCATGGGCACGACCGTGGCCACGAACGCGCTTCTCGAGCGCAAGGGCGACCGCACCGCGCTGGTGATCACGCGCGGCTTTCGCGATGCGCTGCGGCTCGGCTACCAGGCCCGCCCCGACATCTTCGCCAAGCAGATCATCCTGCCCGAGCAGCTCTATGAGCGGGTGATCGAGGTCGATGAGCGGCTGCGCGCGGATGGCAGCGTGGAGACCCCGCTCGACCCGGCGTCGATCGATGACGCGCTGGCCGAGGCGCGCGGCGAGGGTATCGACGCGGTGGCGATCGTTCTGATGCATGCCTGGTGCAACCCGGAGCACGAGGCCGCGCTCGCCGCGCATGTGCGCAAGGCCGGGTTTTCGCAGGTCTCCGTCAGCCACGAAGTCTCGCCGCTCATCAAGCTCGTCGGGCGCGGCGACACCACGGTGGTGGATGCCTATCTCACACCGATCCTCGCGCGGTATGTCGCCCGGGTCTCGGCCGCGCTGGGGGCGACGGAGGCCGGGGAGCCGGGGCCGACGCTGCAATTCATGATGTCGTCGGGCGGGCTGACGGCGGCGGAGCGGTTCCAGGGCAAGGACGCGATCCTGTCGGGGCCGGCGGGCGGCGTGGTGGGCATGGCCCGCACCGCCGAGATCGC
>SLQD01000121.1 GCA_007131685.1 Paracoccaceae bacterium
AGGCCGCGCGCGCCGAGATCGACGCGATCGCCGACGACGTGACCGCGACGCTGGAGCCGGTGGGCGATGCGCCGCTGATCATGTTCCACGACGCCTATGGCTACCTGTCCGAGCAGTTCGGGGTAAACGTGGCCGGCACCATCGCGCTTGGCGATGCCGCCGCGCCGGGCGCCGAGCGCATCAGCGAGCTGCAGGAGATGCTGGCCGATGCGGGCGCGGTCTGCGTGTTCCCCGAGGTCAATCACAGCTCGCGCTATGTCGATGTCGTCGTCGAGGGCACAGATGTGCGCGTCGGCGCCGAGCTCGACCCGGCGGGCGTGATGCTCGAGCACGGCCCCGATCTTTACGACGAGCTGATGACGCAGATGGCCGCGCAGATCGCGGAATGCGTCACCCGGGACTAGCTCCGCGCCGCGCGCATTATTGCCGCCATCGGCGCTTGGCGGAGCGGGGGACCGGCACGGTCGCCTGCCCGGATAACGCCGCGGCGGCGGCCCGCGCGGCCGACGGGCGGCGCGGGCGCGGACCCCCGTCTCGGGGCTGTTGCCCGCGCCGCGCGGACGCGCTAGGAGGCGGGTCATGGTGGTGCATCTGGTCAAGATCTGCGTGGGCGCCGAGGCGGTCGAGGATCTCGTCGCCTGGCAGACCCACGGCGCCACCCGCGATGGTGCGGGCAACCCGCTCCATGTCACGCGCATGTGGCCGCGCCGCGAGGCGGAGCTTCTCGCCGGCGGCTCGCTCTACTGGGTGTTCAAGGGGCTGATCCTGGCGCGGCAGCGGCTGTTGCGGCTCGATCCGCGGGAGGGCGGTGACGGGATCACGCGCTGCGCGCTGGTGCTCGAGGGCGAGGTGGTCCGCACCGAGCCCGCGCCGCGCAGGCCGTTCCAGGGATGGCGCTATCTCGCGGATGGCGATGCGCCGGCGGATCTGTCCGAGGCCCGCGCCGGGGACGATACGTTGCCGCCGGAGCTGCGCGCGGCGCTGTCCGATATCGGCGTGCGCTGAGCCTCAGAGCTCGAGCGTTGCACGCAGCGCGTCCAGCGCGGCCCGGTCCGCCGGCCCCCAATCGGCATCGTGCGCGCGAAACAGCGCCGCCTCGCTTCGCAGCACCAGACCGTCGGCCAGCACCTTGAGATGATTGGCGCGCAGCGTCTCGCCCGAGGAGGTGATATCGGCGATGGCCTCGGCGGTGGCGTTCTTGACGGTGCCCTCGGTCGCGCCCTGGCTGTCCACGAGCTGATAGTCGGCGACCCCTTCGGCGCGCAGGAAATCGCGCACGAGCCGGTGATACTTCGTAGCGATGCGCAGCCGGTGCCCATGCGCGGCGCGAAACGCCGCCGCCACCGCATCGAGATCGTCGAGCGTCTCGACATCGACCCAGGCCGCCGGCACCGCGATGACAAGATCCGCATGGCCGAAGCCGAGCCGCCCGAACTCCTCGATGCGCCCCGCCCAATCGGGCACCTGCTCGCGCACCACATCCATGCCGGTAACCCCCAGATGGATGCGCCCCGCCGCGAGCTCGCGCGGGATCTCCCCCGCCGACAGCAGCACCAGCTCCACCCCCGCGACGCCCGCGACCTCGCCGGCATATTCGCGCTCGGCCCCGGTTCGACGCAGCGACACGCCGCGCGCGGCGAACCAGTCGGCGGTCTGCTCCATCAGCCGCCCCTTCGAGGGAACCCCGAGCCGGATCATCGCAGCCCCCCCAGCGCGGCCACCAGCCCGGGCCGGATCACCCCGCCCACCGCCGGGATCGCGCGCCCTTGCCCGAGCACCGCGGTGAGCGCGTCATAGCGCCCGCCGGTCGCCACCGGGGGCATGTCGTCGCCGGCGAGCAATCCGAAGACGAAGCCGTCATAATATTCCATCGTGGTGCGCCCGTAAGCCGCCTCGAAATCAAGCGCGGCCACATCCACCCCGCGCGCCGCGAGCGCGGCGTGGCGTGCCTCGAGCCGGGCCACGGCAGGGGCGAGAGCGGGCATGGCGGCGGCATGGCCGCGCAGCGCCTCGAGCGCCGCGGGGGCCTTCGCGCGCAGCGACAGGATCGCCTCGACGGTCGCGACCTCGGGCGCGGGGATCGCCGGCTCGGCGGCATCCTCCACAAGCGCGGCGCAACGCGCGGCGATTTCATCCGCCGCGCGCTTGCCGATGAGCGGCCCGGCGGCGGCGATGAGCGCCTCGGGAGTGTCCGCGGCGAGCCGATCTATCAGCTCAGCACGGCGCGGATCGGGCGCGGCGCGGCCACCGAAACGGTCGAGCAGCTTGCGAAACCGGCCCGGCCGCCAGATATGACGCATCAGCGCCGCCTTGCGCCGCTCCGTCGTCGAAAGCCCGCGCACCGCATCGGCGAGGATGCCGATATCGCCCGTGACCGCGCGCAGCCCCAGCGGCGCGAGCGCGCCGTGGATGCACGCAAACACCTCGGCATCCGCGGCCGGCGGATCGGCCCGGTCGAACAGCTCGAAGCCGGCCTGGAGGTATTCGCTGGCGCGCGCGCCGAGGCGCTCCTGGCGGCGGAACACCTCGCCAAGATAGGCGTAGCGCGCAGGCTCGGCCCCGCCGGCCATGTGCATCTGCACCACAGGCACGGTGAAGTCGGGGCGCAGCATCATCTCGCCGCGCAGCGGATCGGCGGTGACATAGGCGCGCGCGCGGATGTCCTCGCCGTAGAGATCGAGCAGCGCCTCGGCCGGCTGCAGGATGTCGGCCTCGACCGGCACGGCCCCTGCGGCGCGGAACGCATCGAGCAGACGCTGGCCCTCGGCGCGGATCGCGGGTTTGGCCGCCATGCTCATCCGCGCTCGAGAATGGCACGCACGGCGGCGACGAGATCGGCGCGCGCCACCTCGCGCTGCGCGGGCTGGGATTTCCACTCCTCGAGCGTCGCGCCCTGCGCCAGCTCGGCCCCGAGCGCCAGATCCTTGATCTGCACCACCCCGCGCGCGGCCTCGTCCTCACCCGCGATCACGGCGGCGGGGGCGGCGCGCCTGTCGGCGTATTTGAGCTGGTTGCCGAAATTCTTCGGATTGCCGAGATAGACCTCGGCGCGGATGCCCGCGGCGCGCAGCTCGCCCGCCATCGCCTGATACTCGGCCATCCGCGCGCGATCCATCACCGTCACCACGACGGGGCCATGCGCCTGCGCCCCGCCGCGCCCGGTCGCGCGCAACGCTGCCAGCAGCCGGTCCACCCCCACGGAAATGCCGGTGGCCGGCACCGCCTGCCCGGTGAACCGCTTGACGAGGTCGTCATAGCGCCCGCCGCCGGCGACGGAGCCGAACTGGCGCGGCTTGCCATCCTCGCCGGTGATCTCGAAGGTCAGCTCCGCTTCAAAAACCGGCCCGGTGTAGTAGCCGAGCCCGCGCACCACGGAGGGGTCGATCACGGCGCGGTCCGGGCCGATCCCCTGCGCGTCGAGCAGCCCGGCGATGGATTCGAGCTCCTCTACACCGGCCTGCCCCGTCTGCGAGCCCGCGACCACCTCGCGCAGCCGCGCCAGCGTCGCAGCCCCGTCGCCGCGCTTGGCCTCCATGAAGGCCATCACCGTCTCGGCCTGCTCCTGCGCGAGCCCGGCGCCCTTGGTGAAATCGCCGCTCTCATCCCTGCGCCCTTCGCCCAGGAGCGCGCGCACTCCCTCCGGGCCGAGCCGGTCGAGCTTGTCGATGGCGCGCAGCACCGTGCCGCGCTCGGCCTCGAAACGGGGCGGATCGGCGCCGTCCCACAACCCCGCAACCTCCATCACCCCGGTGAGCACCTTGCGGTTGTTGAGACGCAGCACATAGTCGCCGCGCGCGATCCCGGCCGCCTCGAGCGCCTCGGCGAGCATCGCGCAGATCTCGGCATCGGCGGCCACCGAGGGCGCGCCAACCGTATCCGCATCGCATTGATAGAACTGGCGAAACCGCCCCGGCCCGGGCTTCTCGTTGCGCCAGACCGGGCCCATCGCGTAGCGCCGGTAAGGGGTGGGCAGCTCATTGCGAAACTGCGCGGCGACCCGCGCGAGCGGGGCGGTCAGGTCGTAGCGCAGCGCCAGCCAGTCGCCGTCATCGGCCTCCTGCCAGGCGAAGATCCCGGCATTCGGACGGTCCACATCCGGCAGATAGGAACCCAGCGCCGCGACCGTCTCGACGGCCGGGGTCTCGAGTGCGTCGAAACCGTAACGGTGATAGACGGCGGCGATGCGCGCGAGCATCGCGTCGCGCTCGGCGACTTCGGGGCCGAAATAATCGCGAAAACCGCGCGGGTTCTGCGCGCGGGGCCGCCCTTGCGTCTTCTTGGCCATCTCGTTCGTATCCGCCGCCCTAGGTTGCGCGTGCTCTAGCGGATGGGTGAAACAGGGGCAAGCCGCGCATGGAGCCCGCAATGACTGACCGTATCACCCGCGCCGAGGAGCAGCTCGCGCATCTGGCGCACAGCGTCGAGGAGCTCTCCGAAATCCTGACCGCGCAGCAGGCCGTGATCGACCGGCTCGAGCGACGCCTCGCGCTGCTTCAGGAGCGCGAGGCCGAGCGCGAATGGCAGGAGGGCGGCACGCTTCCCATCTCCGGCGAGCCGCCGCCGCATTACTGAACGGCGGCGCGTTGCGCACGGGCGCTCCGGCGGCTATCGTCGGGCGGTTCCAGTACGGAGGGGTGGCATGACGCGCAAGATACTCGTGGCGACCGACGGATCCGAACACGCCGACCGCGCGGTGGATCTGGCCGCGGAGATGGCCGTGAAGATGGAGGGCGAGCTGACCATCGTTCACGTGCTGATCGAGGATCGGCCCGGCGATCAGTGGACGCGCCTCGCCGAGAGCGAGCATCTCGTCAGGCAGGCCGCCCAGCAGGCCCCGAAGATCGAGTATGTCCCCGGCCAGCTCGCCCATTTCTTCAGCCGCATTCAGTCCACCGAGGAGCATGACCGGCTCGTCGCCGCGATGGGCGATCTGATCGTGGACCGCGCCGCGCGGCGCGCGCAGAAGGCCGGGGCGGGCAAACCCGAGACGAAGGTCCTCGCGGGCGACTACGCGAGCACGATCCTGGAGGCGGCCGACAAGCTCGGCGCCGACATGATCGTGATGGGCCGGCGCGGGCTCGGACCGCTCAAGAAGCTCGTGCAGGGCAGCGTCTCCAGCAAGATCAACGATCACGCCGCCTGCACGGTGGTGACGGTGCGCTAGTCGCGCTGCATCAACGAATAGGTGGCGAGCGGCGTGTAGTCGGCGCCCTTCGTGCCCAGATGGCTGCGCATCAGCGCGAATTCGGTCACGTCGAAGGGCTCGGCCCGAAAGTCGTTGCAGGCGGCGATGGCATGTTCGAACCGCACCAGATCGACCTCGTGCGGGCGCATCCGCCCCAGCGTGACATGCGGGGTGAAGCGGCGCGCCTCCACCGCGATCCCCGCCCCGCGCGCGGCGGTCTCGACCTTGCGCTGCAGGTGGTCGAGGCCGGGCGAGGGCGCCACCCTGGCCCAGACATTGCGCGGCTTCGCGCCGCCGAACACCCCCACGCCCTGCAAGGTGAGCGCGAAGGGCTCCGCGCGGATCGCCGCGCAGGCATGGTGCAGTTCCTCGAGCCGCTCCTCGGGCTGCTCGCCGAGAAAGATGAGGGTTATGTGCATGTTTTCGGGTGCGATGCGGCGCGGCAGGGGCAGCATGTGTTGCAAAAGTTCAAGCCGCGCCCGCGCCGGCTCGGGCAGGGTTATGGCGACGAAGGCCCGGATCATCGCCGCGCCAGCACCGCGAGGCGGTCGCGCAGCTCGGCGCGCACCGGCCCCTCGCGCGGTGCATCGGCAAGCGTGGTGAACCAGTGCCCGGGCGGGTTGCGCCCCACTCGCGGCGCGCCGGGCCACGCCACCGCGCGCATCACCGCCTCGGCCCGCAGCGGCAGGCGGTCCGGGATCGGATGATCGTTGAGCGCCGCCCAGACCCCCGTCCAGAGCCGCGCAACCGACCACGGATTGTAGCCGCCCCCGCCCAGCACCACGAGCCGCGGCACCAGCCCGCGCACCGCCGCGATCACCGCGCGATGCGCATTGTTCGACAGCATCAGCCGCGACAGCGGGTCCTCCGCCACGGCATCGGCCCCGCACTGCACCACCAGCGCCTCGGGCGCGAAACCGGCGAGCCGGGGCAGGATCAGCTGATCGAGGATCGCGCGCATCTCGGTATCGTTCATGCCACGCGGCACCGGCAGGTTGAAGTGCAGACCGCCGCCATCCTCCGCGAGCGCGCCCGTGAACGGCCAGCGCCGCTCCTCGTGCACCGAGATCAGCAGCGCATCGGGATCGCCCTCGAAGGCATGGCACACCCCGTCGGCATGATGCGCGTCGATGTCGAGATAGGCGATTCGCCGCAGCCCCTGCCCGCGCAGCGCGAGCAGGCACAGCACCGGGTCGTTGAAGTAGCAAAAGCCGCCCGCGTGGTCGGGAAAGGCGTGATGGGTGCCGCCGGCGGGAACATGCACCACCCCGCCGTCGCGCACCAGTTCGGCGGCGAGCATCGTGCCCCCAGCCGAGGTGGCGGGGCGGCGGAACACCTCCGGGAAGACGGGATTGGCCACGGTGCCGAGCCCGTGGCGCGCGCGGGTGGCGGCATCGACGGCGCCCTCGGCCTCGGCCCGCTGCACGGCGGCGATGTAGTCGGGCGTGTGCCACAGCCGCAGCGCGGCGGGCTTGGCGCGCGGGCTGGTGACGTATTGCGCCGGCGGTAGCCAGCCCAGCGCGTCGGCGAGATCCATCACCGTCGAGACCCGCGGGATGCGCAGCGGATGTCCCGGCCCGTAGCTCGAGCCGCGATAGATCCGCGCGCCGATGAAGCGCGGCGCGCGCGCTGGTGCCTGATCGCGCATCGCCCGGACGATAAGCGCCCGGCGCCACGCTTCAAGCCGGCTGCCGCGATGCTGTGCTTGAATTCGCCGCACCAGCGGATAAGTGAAGGTTCCGGGGTTGCGACGCGATGATCAGATACGCACTGAAATGCAGGGACGGCCACAGCTTCGAGAGCTGGTTCCAGTCGGGAGCGGCTTATGACAGGCTGCGCGGGGCGGGCCATGTGAGCTGCCCCGAATGCGGCGATACCGCCGTCGAGAAAGCCCCGATGGCCCCGCAGCTCGCGCGCGGAGAGAGCGGAAACGCCCGCGAGGCGCAGGCCGGCACGGACGCGCGCGCCGAGAGGCTGGCCCGGCTGCGCCGCCATATAGAAGCCAGTTCCGACTATGTCGGCGAAGGTTTCGCCAGCGAAGCCCGGCGCATACATGCCGGCGAAGCCGAGGCGCGGATGATCCATGGCGAGGCCCGCCCGGCCGAGGCGAAGGCACTCATAGAGGAGGGCGTGCCGATCGCCCCGCTGCCCTTCGCCCCGAGACGCAGGACGAACTGAGACGCGCTCCACCGGGGGCGTATCGGCGCATGCACTCGGCGGCGGCGCGGATGTTCTCGCCGCGCGGCCGGCCGGATCGAGCGCAGCGGTCAGGGCGCCTGCCCGCGCAGCCATTCCATCACCGCCGGGCGCACGCTCTGCGCGCCACTGTCGCGCGCGGCGTCGATCACGGCCCGCGCCTCGCCGAGATCGACGCTGCGGATCATGTGCTTGACCGGCCCGATGGAGGCCGCGCGCATCGACAGCGTGCGCAGCCCCATCGCCGCGAGGCACATCGCCTCGACCGGTCGGCCCGCATCTTCGCCACAGAAGGACACCGGGGTGCCGGACTCGGCGGCGCGCCCGGCGATGCGCTCGATGAAGGTCAGGAAGCTGACATTGAGCGTATCGTAGCGCCGGCGCACGCGCTCGTTCTCGCGGTCGGCGGCGAAGAAGAACTGCTTGAGGTCGTTGCCGCCGATCGAGACGAAATCGGTCATCTCGAAAAAGCGCCGCGGCGCGAAGGCGATCGAGGGGGTCTCGAGCATCGCGCCGACCTCGACGCTTGCGGGCAGCGGATGGCCGAGCCGGTCCTCGCGCTCGAGCTCGCGCATCAGGTGATCGCGCCCGGCGGCGAATTCCTCCATCTGCGCGATGAAGGGAAACATCACCGACAGCGGCCGCCCCGCCGCCGCGCGGATCAGTGCCTGAAGCTGCATGCGCATCACCCCGGGCCGGTCGAGCCCCACCCGGATCGCGCGCCAGCCCAGCGCCGGGTTGGGCTCGTCGCGCGGCTTCATGTAGGGAAGCACCTTGTCGGAGCCGATATCGAGCGTGCGAAAGCACACCTTGCGACCGCGCGCGGCATCCATGACCTTGCCATAGATCGCCGCGAGCTCCCCGCGCCGGGGCATCTTGTTGTTGACGAGAAACTGCAGCTCGGTGCGAAACAGCCCCACGGACTCGGCGCCCGACCCCTCGAGCGAGGGCAGATCCGCCATCAGACCGGCATTCATCTGCAGCGCGATGCGGGTGCCGCACCGCCCCGTGGCGGGCTTGTCGCGCAACCCGGCATAGCGTTTCTGGGCTTCGGCCTGCATCGCCATCTTGTCGCGGAAGGCATCGCTGATGCTCTCCTCGGGGCGCAGATGCACGACCGCCTCGGTGCCGTCGACGAGGACATGATCGCCGTTGAGGGCCTCGGTGGTGACGCGCCCGGCACCGATGACGAGCGGGATGGCGAGCGCGCGCGCCACCACGGCGGCATGGCTGCCCACCGAGCCCTCCTCGAGCACGATGCCGCGCAGCGCGCGCCCGTAATCGAGCAGCTCCGCCGGGCCGATATTGCGCGCCACGAGGATCGGATCGGCGGGCATCTCAGCGCCGGTATCCTTGCCCTGCCCGGTCAGGATCCGCAGCAGCCGGTTGGACAGATCGTCGAGATCGTGCAGCCGTTCGCGCAGATAGTGATCGGCCACGCTCTGCATCCGCGAGCGGGCAGCGGATTGCTCCTTCTCGACGGCGGCCTCGGCGGAGAGGCCGCGCGCGATGTCGTCCTCCATGCGCCGCATCCAGCCACGCGAATTGGCGAACATGCGGTAAGCCTGAAGCACCTCGAGCTGCTCGCCGTCATGGCCGGGCGCGGTCGAGAGCATCTCGTCCACCGAGACGCGCAGCCGGTCCACCGCCGCGCGCAGCCGTTCGAGCTCGGCATCGGGATCGTCGGCGACCGGGCGGGTGACGACCACGCGCGGCTCGTGCAGCCAGACATGGCCCTCGGCCGTGCCCTCCTGGCCGGTAACGCCGCGGAACATCGCCGGCTGCTGATGCGGACGCGCCAGCGTCGCGCCCTCGCCCACGAAGGCGCCGAGCTCGGTCATCTCGGCGAGCACCATCGCGACGACCTCGAGCGCGTAGACCTCGTCCTCGGAGAACTGCCGCGCCGCGCGCGACTGCACCACGAGCACGCCGAGCGTTTCGCCGAGGCGCTGGATCGGCACGCCGAGAAACGAGGAGAAGCTCTCCTCGCCGGTCTCGGGCATGTAGCGAAAGCCCCTCTCCTGCGTGGCGTCGCCGGTGTTGATCGGCCGCGCCGCGCGCGCCACGCGGCCCACCAGCCCCTCGCCGAGGCGCAGCCGCGTCTGGTGCACGGCCTCGGGGTTGAGCCCCTCCGTGGCGGACAGCTCCAGCGTCTCGGGATCGCGGAACAGGTAGATCGAGCACACCTGCGTGCGCATCGAATCCGCGATCAGATGCGTGATCCGGTCAAGCCGCTCCTGGCCCGCGCTCGGCTCGGCGAGGGTGTCGCGCAGCCGGCGCAGGAGCTTGCGGCTCTCGGTTTCAAGACGTTCGGGCATCGCCGCGCCTTCCCCGTGCCGGGCTCACCCGGCCTTTTCCAGCTCGAAGGCGTCGTGCAGCGCCTGCACGGCGAGTTCCATGTATTTGCGCTCGATCAGCACCGAGATCTTGATCTCGGAGGTGGTGATCACCTTGATGTTGATGCCCTCGTCATAGAGCGCACGGAACATCCGCGCCGCCACCCCGGCATGGCTTCGCATGCCGATGCCGACCACGGAGACCTTGGCGACCTCGGTATTGGCGCTCAACTCGGCAAAGTTGAGATTGCCGGCCTCGCGCACCGCGTTGAGCGCGCGCTCGGCATGCGGGACCTGGTCGATGGGGCAGGAAAAGGTCATGTCCGTGCGGCCCTCCTCGGAGATGTTCTGCACGATCATGTCGACATTGACGCCGGCTTCGGCAAGCGGCTCGAAGATCGCGGCGGCGATGCCGGGGCGGTCGGCCACCGATGAGAGCGTCAGCTTGGCCTCGTCGCGCGAATAGGCGACACCGGAGACGACCCGCGATTCCATGATTTCCTCCTCGCCGCAGACCAGCGTGCCCGACCCGTCGTCGGTTTCCTCGAAACTCGTCAGCACCCGCACCGGCACATTGTAGCGCATCGCCAGCTCTACCGAGCGCGTCTGCAGCACCTTGGCGCCCAGCGAGGCGAGCTCGAGCATCTCCTCGAAGGCGATCCGGTCGAGCCGGCGCGCGCGCGCGCAGATGCGCGGATCGGTGGTATAGACGCCGTCCACATCGGTGTAGATGTCGCAGCGCAACGCCCCGAAGGCCGCCGCGAAGGCCACCGCCGTCGTGTCCGAGCCGCCGCGGCCGAGCGTGGTGATCCGGCCCTCGGGGCTGAGCCCCTGGAACCCCGCCACCACCGCGACGCGCATGCCCTCGGCGAATTTCGCCTCGATGGCGTCGCGCTCGATATCCATGATCCGCGCCGCGCCATGGGCCGAATTGGTGCGCAGCGGCACCTGCCAGCCCTGCCAGCTGCGCGCCGGCACCTCCATCTGCTGCAGCATCAGCGCCATCAGCCCGGCGGTGACGTTCTCGCCCGAGGAGACGACCGCGTCGTATTCGCGCGCGTCGTAGAAGGGCGCGATCTCGTTGACGAAACCGACGAGCTCGTTGGTCCGACCGGCCATCGCGGAGACGATGACGATCACGTCATGCCCGGCCTCGACCTCGCGCGCGACCTTGCGCGCCGAGGCACGGATGCGCGCCGGGTCGGCCACCGAGGTGCCGCCGAATTTCATCACGAGGCGTGCCATGAGACCCCTTTCGCGCGATGCGGGCACGCCATGCTTCTAGAGCCGGCGCCGCAGCGGCGCAAGCGTCACGGCGCGGGCGCGGGAGCAACCGCGCCCGACACGCCCGACCAGTCGCCATGGCCGAGGATACGTGCCGGATTGGTGGGCGGCGGCATCTCCACCCCCTCGAGCCGGGCGAAGCCGAAGCGCCCGTAATAGGGCGCATCGCCCACCAGCAGCACCCGCTCCCACCCCAGCGCCGCCGCGCGGCGCAGGCTCTCGCGGATGATGTAGCCGCCCAGCCCCTCGCCCTGATGCGTGGGATGCACCGCCACCGGCCCGAGCAGCAGCGCGGGCGCCCCGCCCACCGTGATCGGCCAGTAGCGGATCGCCGCCGCCACCGTGGCGTCGGTGTCGCGCACCAAGAGGCAGAGCTCGGGCACGGGCGGACCGTCCTCGCGCAGCCGGTACGACGACAGCGCCTCGCGGCCCGGCGCGAAGACGAGATCGTAGAGCGCCTCGACCTCCCACCAGTCGGCCTCGGTTTCCTGCGTCAGCTCCACCCTGCCGGCCCGCCGTGAATTTTTCCGGTGGCCGCGGCCCTAGCACGGCGCTAGGAGACGGGCAAACCGACAGGAGCCCGAAGATGTTCTACCGCCCCGAGGACGGCCACGGCCTGCCCCACAACCCGTTCAACGCCATCGTCACCCCCCGGCCCATCGGCTGGATCTCGACGCGCGGCGCCGACGGATCGGAAAACCTCGCGCCCTACTCCTTCTTCAACGGCGTCGCCTATGTGCCGCCGCAGGTGATCTTCTCCTCAACCAGCGCCAAGGAGGACCGCGGCGACACCAAGGACAGCGTCGCCAATATCCGCGAGACCGGCGTGTTCTGCACCAATGTGGTCGAATACGCCGCGCGCGACGTGATGAACGCCTCCTCGGGACCCTGGCCCAAGGAGACCGACGAATTCGCCCATGCCGGCGCGAGACGCGCCCCCTGCGAGGCCATCCCCTGCTCGCGCGTAGCCGATGCCCCGGCGAGCCTGGAGTGCCGGCTCGTCGATATCGTGCGGCTGCGCGGTGAGGCGAATTTCCTCGTCATCGGCGAGGTCGTCGGCGTGCATCTGCGCGATGACTGCCTGCGCGACGGCATCTTCGACGTGACGACCTTCCAGCCCCTCTCGCGGCTGGGTTACCGCGACTATGCGGTTGTCGAGAACGTCTTCAGCCTCAAGCGGCCGGGGGAGTGAACGCGCGGCGGCCCGCCGATCCGGCGGCGCGGCGGTTTGATTTCGCATGAGAGTTCCTAGGTCGGGCAGGTGAACCCGTTTTCGGGGAGTGACCGAGGAGGACACAGATGCAACACACGCCACGCAACCGCCGCGCCCGCGCCATCGCCGCGCAGCGCCAGACCAGCGTCCTGACGCCGCAACGGGTCGCGCTCGGCCTCGGCGCGGCCGCACTGGCCGCCTGGGCCGGCGCCGCGCAGGCCGACGGCTACGAGATGGAGGCCGTGGCCGAAGGCTTCGACAGCCCCTGGGGGATCGATTTCCTCCCAGGTGGCGGCGAAGCCCTGATCACGGAGCGCGAAGGCGCGCTCAAGCTCGTCGATATCGACAGCGGCGCGGTCTCCGACGTTGACGAGCTGCCCGACGTCGATGCCCGCGGCCAGGGCGGGCTGCTTGACGTCGCGGTGCATCCGGATTTCGAGGAGAACAGCCTCGTCTACATGACCTGGGCGGACGCCGATGCCGACGGCAACACCGCCACGATGCTCGGGCGCGCCACGCTCGACACCGAGGCGATGGAGCTGACCGATCTCGAGGAGCTGCACGCCGCCGGCCCCCATGTGGATGCCACCGGCCATTACGGCTCGCGGATCGCCTTTGACGGCGAGGGCCATGTCTACTTCAGCACCGGCGACCGGCAATCGAAGGATTTCGGGCCCGATCACTACTCGCAGGACATCTCGCACGATCTGGGCAAGATCCTGCGCGTCGCCGACGACGGCTCGATCCCCGACGACAACCCGTTCGTGGAGGATGCCGATGCCTCCGACGCGATCTGGAGCTACGGCCACCGCAACCCGCAGGGCATGGCCTTCCATCCCGAAACCGGCGAGCTGTGGGCCAACGAGCACGGCGAGAACAACGGCGACGAGATCAACGTGATCCAGCGCGGCGGCAATTTCGGCTGGCCGATCGCGACCTGGGGCGTGGATTACCGCACCGGCGAGGTCTTCGCCGACACGCCGCCGGAAAACCCCGACACGATCGACCCGGTCTACTGGTGGGACCCGGACCATCCGGAGGGCTTCCCGCCCTCGG
>SLQD01000256.1 GCA_007131685.1 Paracoccaceae bacterium
ACATCCCGACAAACCGGGAAAAAGGCGCGCCGCACGCATGTGCGGCAGCATCGCAGCGCAAGGCCACGCCGCAAGGGAGATACCTGATGATCCGAACCGCCGTCCTCGGCTGTGGCCGAATCGGGCGCATGCATGCCGCCAACATCGCGGCGCATCCTCGGGCACGCCTCGCGATGCTCCATGATCTCGACGCGGCAGCGGCCAAGGCCGTCGCCGGCGAGCTCGGCGTGCCCACGGGTAGCGCCGAGGACGCCTTCGGCGCCGACATCGATGCCGTTCTCGTGGCCACGGCGACCGAGACCCATGCCGACTTCATCGAGCGCGCCGTCGCCGCCGGCAAGCCGGTGCTGTGCGAAAAACCCATCGACCTCAATCCGCGGCGCGTCGCCCGCTGCGCCGAGGCGATTGCGGGGACGACCGTTCCGGTCCAGATCGGCTTCAACCGCCGCTTCGATCCGGGCCACCGCGCCGCGCGCGACGCGCTGCGCGCGGGCGAGATCGGCGCGCTGCAGCAGATCGTCGTGACCTCGCGCGACCCGGCGATGCCGCCGCGCGCCTACTATGCCGCCGCCGGGGGGCTGATGCGCGACATGACGATCCACGATTTCGACCTTGCGCGCTTCATGCTCGGCGCCGAGCCCGTCGAGATCTTCGCCATGGCCGGCCGGCAGACGGATCCCGAGCTGATGGCCGAGCTCGACGACCATGACAGCGCCATGATCCTGATGCGCACTGCAGACGGCGTTCAATGCCACATCAACAACGCGCGCTGCGCCGTCTACGGCTACGATCAGCGCGTCGAGCTGCTCGGCGATGCGGGCATGCTGGTTTCGGACAACCGCAAGCCGCACGAGCTGCGCAGCTACACCGCCGCGCGCTCCGAGGCGGCCGCGCCCTACGAGTTCTTCTTCGGTGAGCGTTACGGCGAGGCCTTCCGCGCCCAGCTCGATGCCTTCTTCGACAGCATCGAGACGGGCGCGCCGGTGCAGGCGAGCTTCGAGGACGGGCAGCGCGCGCTGATCCTCGCCGAGGCGGCCTACCGGTCGCTGCGTGAGGGGCAGATGCTGCGCGTCGAGGACGCGGCGCCCTGATCGTGCCCGCCGGCCGCATGCGAGCGGTCCGCGGGCGCGCCATTACCCGACCAGCGAGGAGGAGGCTGAGCGATGCGCGATCTGCATGTCCGGCCCGCGGGAGGCAGCGGCAAGGTCCATGATGTCACGCCCGAGAGCGCGGGCTGGGGATATGTCGGCTTCGGGCTCTACCGGCTGGCGCCCGGCGAGCAGGCCGTCGAGAGTACCGGGGCGCGCGAGGCGATCCTCGTGATCGTGGAGGGGCAGGCCCGGATCGATGCCGGCGGCGTGGACTTCGGGGCGCTCGGGGAGCGCGCGAGCGTCTTCGAGGCCACGCCGCCGCACGCCGTCTATGTGCCCGAGGGCGCGCAATGGACGGCGCGCGCGCTTGGAGACTGCACGCTCGCAGTGTGCACCGCGCCCGGCGGCGGCGGCTACGCGCCGCGACGCCTGGGCCCCGAGGGCATCGCGCCCGTCACCCGCGGCACCGGGGCGAACACCCGCCATATCCACAATATCGCGATGGAGGATCGCGACGTGGCCACCAGCCTGCTCGTGACCGAGGTCTTCACGCCGGCCGGCAACTGGTCGTCCTACCCGCCGCACCGCCACGACGAGGATGCCTTTCCCGACATCACGCTGCTCGAGGAGAGCTACTATCACCGGCTCGATCCGCCGCAGGGCTTCGGCTTTCAGCGCGTCTATACCGAGGACGGCAGCCTCGACGAGACGATGACCGTGGCCGATGGCGACGTTGTGCTGGTGCCGCGCGGGCATCACCCCTGCGGTGCCCCCCATGGCTACGCGATGTATTACCTCAACGTGATGGCCGGGCCGCTGCGCAAATGGCGCTTTCGCAACGATCCGGCGCATGACTGGATCGCTCGGCGCGACGCCGGGCAGTGATGCGCCGATGTGACCAAAAAGCCGCATCCGGCGGCGTTTCGCGCACCGCGCGGCGGTTCGTCTTGCCTCGGCGCGCGCCGGCGCGCATACAAACCGCATAGACACTATCACGGTCACCAGTGTGTGTGGGTTGCACCGCACCACCCGTTCGAAAGAATGAACCATGAAGATCATCGTCGGCGCCGCGCTCATCAGCGCTCTCGCAGTTCCCGCCTTCGCGGGCGGTGTCGGTGGCAAGATGGCCGAGCCGGTCGTCGAGCCCCGCATTACCGAAACCCCGACCCCGCCGGCGCCCGCGCGCGACTGGACGGGTCCGTATATCGGCCTGAACGGCACCTATATCAGCGTCAAGGACCGCGACTCGGACGACTACGACGCCAGCGGCCCGGGGATCGGCGCGCATCTGGGGTACACCCAGGACTTCGGCGGCTTCGTGCTCGGGGTAGAGGGCGAGTGGGACTTCTACACCGGTGTCGAGTTCGATGACTCGGATGACGGCGAAGTCGAGAGCATGGGCCGGCTGAAGCTGCGCGCGGGTGTGCCGCTGGGCAACGACCTGCTGGCCTATGGCATCGGCGGTGTCGCCCATATGCGCACCTCGGATCAGGGCAACGACGAGGGCTGGCTCGTCGGCGCGGGGGCCGAATACATGGTCACCAACGACTTCTCGGTCGGCGGCGAGGTCATGTATCACCGCTTCGACGATTTCGGCGATCTCGGTGCCGATCTCGAGGCGACCACGGTTTCGGTGCGCGGCTCCTTCCGCTTCTGATCCCGGCAACCCTGCGAAATCACCGGGCCGCTCCGCAAGGGGCGGCCTTTCTCGATTCGCGGCCCTGCGCCCGCATCGCAGGATCGCAAGCCGCAGGCGGTGCCGATCGCTTGCCGGCGCGGCGAAGCGTCGCGATCCTGCGGTGCATCCCTGCCAGAGTGGCGAACGGGATGGCGTCTGGCGCGGAGCCGGCCGGCGGCATGATCGCGCCGTCCTGAAAGTCTGGCGGCCTGGCCGATATGCCGGCTGCGTGCCGTTGCGCTGCTTCGCCGCGCGCGCCTGATTGCGCCGTCGCGCGCGCTCGCCTATACGCGCGCCATGCTGGACCGTCCCACCAATCGCCCCGAGTTGCCGCCGGAGATCGCCCGGCGGCGCACCTTCGCCATCATTTCGCACCCCGATGCGGGCAAGACCACGCTGACCGAGAAGTTCCTGCTCTATGGCGGCGCGATCCAGATGGCCGGGCAGGTGCGCGCCAAGGGCGAGGCGCGGCGCACGCGCTCGGATTTCATGGCGATGGAGAAGGACCGCGGCATCTCGGTCTCGGCCTCGGCGATGTCCTTCGATTACCGCGACAACCGCTTCAACCTCGTCGATACCCCCGGCCACAGCGACTTCTCCGAGGACACCTACCGCACGCTGACGGCGGTGGATGCGGCGATCATGGTGATCGACGGCGCCAAGGGCGTCGAGAGCCAGACGCGCAAGCTCTTCGAGGTCTGCCGGCTGCGCGACC
>SLQD01000093.1 GCA_007131685.1 Paracoccaceae bacterium
AGCAGCAGAGCCGCCGCCGCACCCCCCGCGCGCACCGCCCCCGGCGCGCCGCGCAGCCGCCCCGAGACCGCGAGCGCGGCGAGCACATCCGCCAGAAGCAGCCCCAGCCCCGCCAGCAGCAGCGGCGGCATCAAGGAGACCTCGCGCGGGGCTTCCGCGCCGGTGACCGCGATGCGCGCGGGCCAGTTCGTCGCCGCGATCTCGGTGTCGCGCGCGACGGCATTGAGCGCGAAGGCACGATCACCATGGGTGTAGATCCCCGGCGCAAGCTCCGGACCGGCGCGGCCCTCGGCGAGTTCGGCGCCGTCCACCCCGGCGCGGTCCGTGGCCGCATCGAGGCTGCCGAAGGCATCGAGATGCTGCACCGGCTCCCAAAGCGTGCCGGCCATGTCCTCGGGCGCCGGCTCGGCGCTGCCCGCCCCGACCGCGAGGCGCTCGAGCATCTGCACGAACAGCCCCGACAGCGGCAGCGTGGACCATTGCGGGCTCGCCGTGACGTGAAACAGCACCACTTGCCCCGCCCCCATCGCGCGGCGGGTCACGAGCGGCGTGCCGTCCGAGAGCTGCGCAATGGTGCTGCGCGACAGCTCCGGCCCCGGATCGGCGAGGACCTGCGAGGAGACCGTGACATCATCGGGCACGCGCAGCCCGGCGAAGGGCGAGTCCTCGGCGAAGGGGGCGATGGCGCGGGGCTCGCCCCAGGTCATCACGCCGCCGACGCTGCGCCCGCCCTCGCGCAGCCGCACCGGCATCAGCCGGTCGCGCTCGCTGCGGGAGAGATCGCTCGCGGCGAGGCGCGGCCCGGCAAAGCGCAACAGCAGCCCGCCATCCTCGACCCAGTCGGCGAGCATGTCGCGCTCGATCTCGGAAAGCCCGGCAATATCGGCGAGCACGATGGCGTCCGGGCTGGCCTGCAGGACGGTGTCGATATCGCCGCGGCCATCGATGAGCTCGGCACTCGGCGCGAGCGCCTCGCGCAGGTAATACATCGGTGACAGCAGCTCGAGCCGCTCCTCCCCCGCGCCCGGACCGATCAGCGCGACCTGCCGGCGCAGGATCGAATCATCGGTCAGGCTGACGGCCCCGGCGGTGTTCTGGCCCTCGATGTGAAACCGCGAGAGCCGGTTGCGCAGCTCGGGCTGCAGGCTGAGCGTGGCACCGGCGACGGACTCGCCGGCCTCGAAGACGGCCTCGGCCGTGCCCAGCACCGCCTCGCGTCCGGCCGGGTCGCGGCCCGTGGCGATGATCTGCGCAGTGAAGGCCTCGCCCGCACCCGCGCGCAGCGCCTCGAGCTCGATCTCCCCGTCGACGAAGCGCGGCGGCCGCAGCGCGAGCGGCGCGCCGACACCCTCGAAGACGGTGACGCCGCCGCGGTCCTCCAGCACCTCCAGCAGCGGCGCCCGCCCGTCGCGCGCCAGCCCGTCGGACAGCCAGAAGGTGTCGAACGGCTCGTCGGGCAGGGCTGCGGCGAAGTCGCTCACCGCGCCCTGCCGCGGCGTCCAGGGATCCGGGGCGAGCCCGTCGAGCCGCTCGCGCCAGTGATCGGCCGAGCGCCAGCTCACGCCGTCCGCGGGCGGGTCCGTGAGTGTCGCCACCGCGACGGGCCGCCCCGCGCGCGCCGCCTCGTCGAGCAGCCCCGCGATGCGGTCGCGCCGCGCCGGCCAGTCCCGCGCGCTCGCCCAGCTCGCATCGGCGACGATCAGCAGCGGCCCCGGTCCGGCGCGCTCGGTCTGCGGGTTGAGAACCGGCCCCGAGAAGGCCAGGATCAGCGCGGCCACCGCAATCATGCGCAGCACGAGGAGCCACCACGGCGTGCGGTCGCTCTCGCTGCGCTCATCGGTCAGCCCCAGAAGCAGCGCCACGCCCGGGAAGCGCCGCCGCACGGGCGCCGGCGGCACCGCGCGCAGCAGCCACCACAGCACCGGAAGCGCCACCAGCGCCGCCAGCAGCCAGGGCGCGGCAAAGCCGAGGGGCCCGAGCGTCGTCATCAGCGGCCGCGCTCCAGCGCGTGATAGCTCCAGATGAGCGGCGTCAGCGCGGCCGCATCGGTGTGATGGCAGCCATACTGCCAGCCGGTATGGCGCGCGATATGCGCCAGCGCCGCCTTGCGCTCGGCGAGGCGGGCGCGGTAGCGGTCGCGCAGGTTGTCGGCCTGCCGGGTCTCGAAACGCAACGCGCCGGCGACGCTTTCGAAGACGGTGCGCCCGCCGAAGGGGAAGCTCTCTTCGACCGGGTCGAGCACCTGCAGGATCGCCCCGGTGATGCCGCGATCCGCGGCCGCGGTCACGGCCGCCTCGACGTGCCCCGCCGCGCCGAGGAAATCCGATACCAGCACCGCCCGCGCGCCCTGCGGCAGCGTCCCGAGATCGGGCGCGCCGTGATCCTGCGCCTCGGGGGCGAGCATCGCCGCGCCGAGGCGCATCAGCTGGCCGCGCCCGGCGCGCGGCGCCACGGCTTCGGGGCCGGCGAGCCCGACGCGCTCGCCCCCGCGCAACAGGAGCACCGCGAGCGCGAGCGCCACGAGCCGCGCCCGGTCGCCCTTCTCCGCCCGCCCCGGCGCGCCCGTGAACGCCATCGCCCGCCCCGGATCGACCCAGATCGCCACCGATTGCGCGGCCTGCCATTCGCGCTCACGCACGAAGGGGGAGTCGCTGCGCGCCGAGCGGCGCCAGTCGATGCTGCGGGCGGGATCGCCCGGCATCGCGGCGCGGTACTGCCAGAACTCGTCGCCCATCCCCGCCCGGCGGCGGCCGTGCTCACCGAGCACCACCGTCGCGGCGAGAGCCTCCGCCCGCGCGAGCAGCGGCGGCAGGGCGGCGGCGAGCGCCTCGGCCGATTCGCGCAGCGGCGGGGGGGCGACATTCATGCGGCGGCCTCGGCACGGGTGACACCGGCGCTCACGGTGTCGATCAAGGTGCCAAGCTGCACGCCGCGCGCCCGGGCCGCGAAGCTGAGCGCCATGCGGTGCCCCAGCACCGGCCGCGCCAGCGCGCGCACATCCTCGGCGGTGGGGGCGAGCTGCCCGTACAGGAGCGCGCGCGCGCGCACCGCGAGCATCAGCGCCTGCGCCGCGCGCGGCCCCGGCCCCCAGGCAACGTTCTCGCGCACGATCTCGGGCGCCTCGGGCTCGTCGGGGCGGCAGGCGCGCACCAGATCGAGGATCAGTTCCACAACCGCCTCGCCCACCGGCATCCGGCGCAGCGTCGTCTGCGCGGCGATCAGCTCCTCTGCGGTGAAGACCGGCGCGGCGGCGGCCTCCTCGACGCCGGTGGTGGCGACGAGAATGTCGCGCTCGGTGTCGCGGTCGGGATAGGCGACCTCGATCTGCACGAGGAACCGGTCAAGCTGGGCCTCGGGCAGCGGATAGGTGCCCTCCTGCTCGATGGGGTTCTGCGTGGCGAGCACATGGAAGGGGGCGGCCAGAGGGCGATGCGCGCCGGCGATGGTGACCTCGCGCTC
>SLQD01000052.1 GCA_007131685.1 Paracoccaceae bacterium
CCGGCCGTTTACAGCCCGGCGCCGAGCCGCTAATCGGCGCCATCACGGGTGATTAGCTCAGTTGGTAGAGCGCCTCGTTTACACCGAGGATGTCGGCGGTTCGAGTCCGTCATCACCCACCGGCCACAGGCGTCGGGTGCCGGCGGCATCGGATCGTGCCCGGGCTGCGGGCCGGGCCGCGACGGGGTTGCGCGGGCGCGTCGGCCCGGCGCCGGCGCGATCTCAGGCGCGTCCGGCGCTGCCCGACAGGCCGAGCGGGCTCACCCCGAGCGTTTCGAGCGCGCGCTCCCACTTGTCGCCGTCATCCGTGCCGAAGACGAGCTCGGGGCTCGCCTCGCAGCTGAGCCAGCCATTGGCCCGGAACTCGCTCTCGAGCTGCTCGGGCCCCCAACCGGCATAGCCGAGTGCGAACAGCGATTGCGCCGGCCCGCCGCCATGGGCGATATCCTCGAGAATGTCGAGCGTCGCGGTCATGGCGAAGCGGTCATCGACGCGCAGCGTCGAATCCGGCGCTTCGTAATCGCCCGAGTGCAGCACGAAGCCGCGCCCGTGCTCCACCGGGCCGCCCAGATGCACGCGGATGTCGCGCCGCGCGCTCTCGGCGGGCTCGATCGAGAGCTGTTCCAGAAGGTCGTCGAAGCTCAGATCGGGCAACGGCTTGTTGACCATCAGGCCCATCGCCCCCTCTTCGGAGTGCGCACACAGGAAGATCAGCGCGCGCTCGAAACGCGGATCCCCCATTCCCGGCATCGCGATCAACAGCTTGCCGCTCAGGTCCATCGACTCGGCTCCTTCTTCGATCCTGATGATGTGGGCGGCCCGTGGCCGAGCGCAAGGGCCGGTGCGCGATGTCCCGATTGTGATTTCCGGCGCCGGCTGCGCCGGCTATGGTCGCGCCATGAGACATGCTCCGCTCCTCGCGACCGCCGCCCTCGCCGCGATCTGCCTGGCACCCGCCCCCGCCGCCGCGCAGGGGATCGACACCGAGGACGTCGTGCGCGCCGAACTGCGCCCGGGCTGGCGCACCGGCGCGGGCACGCAGATGGCAGCGCTTCATATCCGGCTCGCACCGGACTGGATGACCTATTGGCGCAAGCCCGGCATCGCCGGCATCGCGCCGCGTTTCGACTGGTCCGACTCGTCCAATCTTGCCCATGCCGAGCCGCACTGGCCCCGCCCGGAGGTGTTCGACCAGGAGGGTTATCGCAGCATCGGCTATGGCGGTGAGTTGGTGTTGCCGCTCGAGATCACGCCGCAGGGGCGGGGGCCGATCGAGGCGCGGCTGACGCTCGATATCGGGGTTTGCCGCGAGATCTGCATTCCCGTCACGCTGGAACTCGCGGCGCCGATGCCGGAGCTGGAGCGGCCCGACCCGCTGATCGAGGCTGCGCTCGCGCGCCGGCCTGTCGATGCGGCGGCGGGGCAGGTCGGCGATCACGCCTGCGAGATCGTGCCGGGCGATGATGCGCTCAACGTGACGGCACGAATCGACATGCCGGTCCTCGAGGGCACCGAGGTGGCCGTGTTCGAGTATCGCGACGAGGCGGTCGCGCTGTCCGAAAGCGTCACGCGGCGCGAGGGCGGCCGGCTCGTCGCGCAGGCGAAGGCGCGCAGCCTCGGCGGCAGGCCCGCCGCGCTCGAGCGCTCCGATCTGCGCATCACGGTGCTCGGTGCCTCGGACGCCGTGGAGATCCAGGGCTGCCCGCGCGGCGACTGAGGCTCAGCGCACCCGGCTGACCACCTGCACCGCGAGATCGTGCAGCATGGCGCGCAGCGGTCCCTCCGGCAGCTCCAGGATCGCCATGCGCGCCGTTTCGGCCCATCCGAGCGCATCGGAGCGCACCGCTTCGAGCGCGTCGTGGCGGCGCAGGATCGCGAGCGCCTCCTCGAGATCGCCCGCGCCCTGCTCGCCGCGCTCGATGGTACGGGTCCAGAAGGCGCGCTCGTGCGCATCGGCGGCGGCCAGCGCCTTGATGACCGGCAGCGTGAGCTTGCGCTCGCGGAAATCATCGCCGACATTCTTGCCGATCTCGCCCGTGGCGCCGCCGTAATCGAGCAGGTCGTCCACGATCTGGAAGCTCACGCCGAGAGCGTCGCCGTAGCGGCGCAGCGCGCGCACCCGGGCGTCATCGGCGCCCGCGAGCACCCCGCCCACCTCGCAGGCCGCCGCGAACAGCGCCGCCGTCTTGCCGCGCACGATGCGAAGATAGGTCGCCTCGTCGGTGGCCATGTTGCGCGCCATCGACAGCTGCAGCACCTCGCCCTCGGCGATCGTGGCGGCCGCGTCCGAGAGAATGTCGAGCACCCGCAGCGAGCCGGCCCCCACCATGAGCTGGAAGGCCCGGGCGAACAGGTAATCGCCCACGAGGACCGAGGACTTGTTGTCCCACAGCAGGTTCGCGCTCGGCCGGCCGCGGCGGCGCTCGCTGCTGTCGACGACATCATCATGCAGCAGCGTCGCAGTGTGGATGAACTCGACCGTGGCCGCCAGATCGACGTGATGCACGCCGTCATAGCCGCAGATCCGCGCGCTTGCCAGCGTCAGCAGCGGACGCAGCCGCTTGCCGCCGGCATCGACGAGATGCGCGGTCACCTCGGGGATGCGCGGCGCATGCTCGGAGGCCATGCGCTCGCGGATCAGCGCATCGACGGCCGCGATCTCCTCGGCGAGATGGTCGCTCAGGCGCTGCTGCGGGTTGGCTTCGGGGTTGTCCAGGCTCATCACGGTCCCGTCAATTGGCTCGACAGCTGCAGGGGCAAGCCGTTACGAGGATGGGTATGAGAGAGCTCCTGCGCACCACCGACCCCACTGTCATCGCCTATGCAACGGCCCTCCTCGAGGGCGAGGATATAGAGGTCTTCGACATGGACGTCCATATGAGCGTGCTCGAGGGGTCGATCGGGATCCTGCCGCGGCGCCTGATGGTGCGCCAGCGCGATCACTTCCGCGCCCGCGCCATCCTGCGCGACAACGACGTGCCCATCGGTGACGACTGAGACGCCGGCGCTCAGCGATGACGGGTTTCTCGATGGCCGGCTCCGGATCCTGCAGCCGCGGGCGGGCTTTCGCGCCGCCACGGACTCGGTGCTGCTGGCGGCGGCGGTGCCGGCGCGGGCGGGGCAGTCGGTACTCGAACTCGGCTGCGGGGTCGGGGTGGCGAGCCTCTGCCTCGGCGCGCGCGTCGCCGGGCTCGCGCTCACCGGGGTCGAGCTGCAACCCTTCGAAGCCGGGCTGGCGCGTCGAAATGCCGCCCGCAACGACTTGGCGCTCGAGGTGGTGACGGCCGACCTCGCGCGCCTGCCCGAAAGCCTTCGCGCGCGGCGTTTCGATCACGTCATCGCCAATCCGCCCTATGATCCGGCGGGCGGCGGCACCGCGGCGCGCCAGCCCGGGCGCGAATGCGCCCGGCGCGAGGCGACGCCGCTAGCGCTGTGGGCCGATATCGGCCTGCGCCGCCTGCGCGATCGCGGCTGGCTCACGATGATCCATCGGGCCGACCGGTTGCCCGATCTGCTCGCGGCGCTCGAGGGGCGTGCCGGCGATGTGGCGGTGCGCCCGGTCACGGCGCGGGCCGGGCGGCGGGCCGGGCGGATCGTGCTGCGCGCGCGCAAGGGTGCCCGCGGGCCGTTCCGATTGCTCGCGCCGCTCGTGCTGCATGACGGCGATGCGCATCGCGGCGACCGCGACGATCACAGCGTGCCTGCGCGGGCGATCCTGCGCGACGGGGCGGGGCTGGACATGGACCGCTGACCGAAGGCGCAGGGCACGATTCCGCGAGGTCCGCCGCCGCCGCCCGCGCATCTCGGGTGACAGGGCGGGGCTTTTGTGCTGCACTCGGAGTGCAATCATGACGGGAGGCGACCGATGACGCTGGAATCGCATCTTCAGGAACTGCGGCGCAAGCATCAGACGCTGTCGGAACAGGTCGAGGAGGCGCAGCGCAGCCCCTCCGTGAGTGACGCGGAACTCGCCGACCTGAAGAAGCGCAAGCTGCGCCTCAAGGAAGAGATCGAGCGTCTGTCGCAGGGCTGACGCGTGCGCCCCGGCCCGCCGGGCGGCCCGGGGCGCGCGCTCTCAGGCCAGGTATTGCCCGCCATTGGCCGAGATCGTCGAGCCGGTGATGAAGCCGGCCTCGTCGGAGGCGAGGAAGACAACGCAGCGGGCGATCTCGCCGGGCTCGCCGAGACGGCCGACAGGGATCTGGCCGATGATCGCCTCGCGCACCTTCTCGGGCACCGCCATCACCATATCCGTGGCGATATAGCCCGGGCAGATCGCGTTGGCGGTGATTCCCTTGCCGGCGCCCTCCTGCGCGAGCGACTTGGTCAGGCCCAGATCGCCGGCCTTCGAGGCGGCGTAGTTGGCCTGGCCGAACTGGCCCTTCTGCCCGTTGATCGAGCTGATCGTGATGATGCGCCCGAAGCCGCGCTCGCGCATGCCGGGCCAGGCCGGATGCGTCATGTTGAACACGCCGGTCAGGTTGGTGTCGATCACCTCGCGCCACTGCTCGGGCTTCATCTTGTGAAACGGCGCATCGCGGGTGATGCCGGCATTGTTGACGAGCACGTCGACCGGGCCGAGATCGGCCTCGACGCGCCCGAGCCCGTCGGCGCAGGCATCGTAATCGGCCACCGACCACTTGTAGGTCCTGATGCCGGTCTCGTCGCTGAAGGCCTTTGCGGCATCGTCATTGCCGCCGTAATTGGCCGCGACCTGGTAGCCGGCCGCCTTGAGTGCCGTGGCGATCGCCGCGCCGATGCCGCGCGTGCCGCCCGTCACGAGTGCTGTTCGTGCCATGTGTCCTCCCGCTGATGAATCGCACGCTAAATTCGTTGCATGGATACCAGGGGTGGCGCAACATCCTTGCGCCACCCCGGATGGTTCACCGCTCGAGACACATCGCGACCCCCATGCCGCCGCCGATGCACAGCGTCGCGAGGCCCTTCTTCGCGCCCGAGCGCTTCATCTCGAACAGCAGCGTGTTGAGAATCCGCGCGCCGCTCGCGCCGATCGGGTGGCCGATGGCGATCGCGCCGCCATTGACATTCACCTTCTCCGGGTCCCAGCCCATGTCGTTGTTGACGGCGCAGGCCTGCGCGGCAAAGGCCTCGTTGGCCTCGACGAGGTCGAGATCGCCGACCTTCCAGCCCGCCTTCTCGAGCGCCTTGCGCGAGGCGTTGATCGGGCCCGCGCCCATGATCGACGGGTCGAGCCCCGCCGTCGCCCAGGAGGCAATCCGCGCGAGCGGCTCGAGGCCGCGCTTTTGCGCCTCCTCGGCGCTCATCATCAGCACGCCCGCGGCACCGTCATTGATGCCGCTGGCATTGCCGGCGGTCACGCTGCCGTCCTTGGCGAAGGCCGGCCTGAGCTTGGTCATGTTGTCGATGGTGGCGCCGTGGCGGATGTATTCGTCCTCCTCGACCGTCACCTCGCCCTTGCGGGTCTTGACCGTGAAGGGGACGATCTCGTCGCGGAACTTGCCCGCCTTCTGCGCCGCTTCGGCCTTGTTTTGCGAGGCCAGCGCGAACTCGTCCTGGGCCTCGCGGCTGATCTGCCACTTTTCGGCGACATTCTCGGCGGTCTGGCCCATGTGGTAGCCGTTGAAGGCATCCCACAGCCCGTCGCGGATCATGGTGTCGATGAACTTCACGTCGCCCATCTTGTGACCGGCGCGCAGATGCGAGACATGCGGGCTGAGCGACATGTTCTCCTGTCCGCCGGCGGCGACGACCGGCGAATCACCGAGCTGGATGTGCTGCGCGCCCAGCGCGACCGCGCGCAGCCCCGAGCCGCAGACCTGGTTGATACCCCAGGCCGCCGACTCGACGGGAAGCCCCGCATTCACATGCGCCTGCCGCGCCGGGTTCATGCCCTGACCGGCGGTGAGCACCTGCCCGAGGATGGTTTCGGACACCTCGCTCTTGTCGACGCCCGCGCGCGCGACGACCGCCTCGAGCATCGCCGCGCCAAGGTCATGCGCCGGGGTGCCGGCAAAGCTGCCGTTGAAACTGCCCACCGGCGTGCGCGCGGCGGAGACGATGACGACATTGGTCATGACGTGCCCTTTCCATTGATGACATGCGCGCGAATTGCGCGCCGCTGCCGCCGCAGGATGCAGCACCGTGATCGGGGGTCAAGGGGAATGCGCCGGCCGCGGCACGCCCGGCGGCCAACTCATGCCGAGACGCGCACGGAGCCCTGCAGCCAGTCCGGGCGCAGCATCGGCGCGCCGAAGTAGTAACCCTGCAGGCAGTCCAGCCCGATGCGCTCGAGGAACTCCGCCTCCGCGGCGGTCTCGACGGATTCGGCGACCGACACCATGTCGAAGTGCTTCGCGATCGACAGGAGCGCTTCCATGAGCACCTGATTGTCGGCATTGCCGGCGATGCCGCGCACGAACTGGCCGTCGATCTTGAGGATGTCGAAATGGAATTCGCGCAGGTAGCGGAAGGCGGTGTAGCCGGCGCCGAAATCGTCGAGCGCGAAGGCGATGCCCCAGCGCTGCAGATCGCGCATGAAGCTGGTGACGATCTCCGGCATCTGGATCGCGGAGCTTTCCGTGATCTCGAGGATCAGCCGCTCGGCGACGGTGTCGTCCGCGCGCAGGCCGCGGCGCAGCGTCTCCATCCAGCCCGGATAGCCGATCGAGCGGGCGGACATGTTGATCGACAGCCGCATCGCCGGCGCCTCCTGCAGCGCGCACAGCCCCATCTCGAGCGCGAGCGTGTCGATCATCCGGCCCATCTCGTGGGTCTCGACGGTTTCGATGAAATCGCGCGCCGGGATCACGCGCCCGGTCTCGTCGAAGAGGCGGATCAGCCCTTCATGGAAGGCGCAGCGGTCGCTCTGCCCGGCCGTCACGACGGGCTGGAAGGCGAGGGCGGCGCTGCGTGTCTCGAGGGCGCGGCGCACCATGCGCAGGGTGTCGTGCTCCTGCTCGCGGATCGCTGCGGCGAGCGGACTCGCCGGCCCGTCCACGGGGCGCTGCGGCACGTCCTGCTTGAACTGCGACATCATTCGGCCCTCTGTTGCGCACGGTATCCTCGCACTGAACCGATTAACAAAAGGTAAAGGCGCGCCGGTCATCTTGGAAACGCCCCGCGCGTCGCGCCCCGCCCGGGATTTACCATCCGCTTTCGCGCGCGTATAGCTGCGCGACGCGACCGCCGGGGCGGCGCGCAAGGCGGAGAGCGGCAATGAGCGAGAAGGGCGCGAATGCGATGTGGGGCGGGCGCTTCGCGGGCGGCCCCGACGCGATCATGGAGGCAATCAACGCCTCGATCGGCTTCGATCAGCGCCTCGCCGGGGAGGACATCGCCGGCTCGCAGGCCCACGCCGCGATGCTCGCCGCCTGCGGGATCATCGCGCAGGCCGATGCCGAGGCCATCGCTGACGGGCTCGACCGGGTGCGCGCCGACATCGCGGCCGGGCGGGTGAGCTGGTCGCCCGCGCTCGAGGACATTCACATGAATATCGAGGCGCGGCTCAAGGAGCTGATCGGGGCGCCCGCTGGGCGGCTGCACACGGCGCGCTCGCGCAACGACCAGGTGGCGACGGACTTCCGCCTCTGGGTGCGCGGACAGTGCGACGATGCCATCGCCGGGCTGGAGGCGCTGCAGCGCGCGCTGATCGATCAGGCCGAGGCGGGGGCCGACTGGGTTATGCCGGGCTTCACGCATCTGCAGACCGCGCAGCCGGTCACCTGGGGCCATCACATGATGGCCTATGTCGAGATGTTCGCCCGCGATGCCGGGCGGCTGCGCGATGCGCGCGCTCGGATGAACGAGTCGCCGCTGGGCGCCGCCGCGCTGGCGGGCACGTCCTTTCCGATCGACCGGGAGATGACCGCGCGTGCGCTCGGGTTCGAGCGGCCCTGCGCCAACTCGCTCGACGCGGTGAGCGACCGCGATTTCGCGCTCGAGTTCCTCGCCGCGGCGTCGATCTGCGGGATGCACCTCTCGCGGCTCGCGGAGGAGCTGGTGATCTGGTCCTCGGCGCAGTTTCGGTTCGTCGCCCTGTCGGACCGCTTCGCCACCGGCTCCTCGATCATGCCGCAAAAGAAGAACCCGGACGCCGCCGAGCTCCTGCGCGCCAAGGTCGGGCGCATCATCGGCGCGCAGGTGGCGCTGCTGACGGTGATGAAGGGGCTGCCGCTGGCTTACTCGAAGGACATGCAGGAGGACAAGGAGCAGGTCTTCGATGCCGCCGACACGCTGCAGATCTCGCTCGCCGCGATGACGGGCATGATCGGCGACATGACCGCCAACCGCGACGCGCTCGAGGCGGCGGCGGCGAGCGGCTTCTCCACCGCGACGGATCTCGCCGACTGGCTGGTGCGCGATCTCGGGCTACCCTTCCGCGAGGCGCATCACGTCACCGGGGCGCTGGTGCGCCGGGCCGAGGAGACGGGCCGCGATTTGCCCGATCTGACGCTCGACGAGATGCGCGCCGTTCACCCGCAGATCACCGAAGGGGTGTTCGGCGTCCTCGGGGTTCACAATTCGGTGGCCAGCCGCACCAGCTTCGGCGGAACGGCCCCCGAACAGGTGCGCGCGCAGATCGCGCGCTGGAGGGAGCGACTGCCATGAGACACGCGATGCTCGCGCTTGCGCTGACGATCCTCGCCGGCTGCGGCGCGGATGCCCCGCCCGAGCCGCCCGAGGAGCGCGACAGCCCGCATGAGGGCGCCTATGGCGGCGTGTCGGTGGCGCCGTGATCTCGCCGCTGCGGATGCTCTATCTCGCGCTGGCGGTCTGGGGCACGATCCACCCGATGTATTACTTCATCGGCTGGTTCAACGAGAACACCTGGTCGCTGATGGCGATGGTGGACGCCTGGCACGCCAATCTCGCGACCTCGGGCCTCGTCTGGGATCTGACGGTGGCGGCGGTGGCGCTCACGGTCTGGATCATTGCCGAGGTCGCCACGCGGCGCAACTGGATCGGGCTTCTGGCGATCCCGGCGACCTTCGGGATCGGTGTCTCCTGCGGGCTGCCGCTCTATCTTTTCCTGCGCACGCGGCCGGTGACGTGAGGCGCGACGTGCGGCGCGCTTGCGCGGCGCGGCGGGTCTGCTAGGGGCGGGCGCATGGATCATTTCGTCTATCGCGACGGCGCGCTGCATGCCGAGGACGTGCCCCTCGCCGAGGTCGCCGCGCAGGTCGGCACGCCGTTCTATTGCTACTCGACGGCAACGCTGACGCGTCATTACCAGCTCTTCGAGGAAGCGCTCCACGGGCTCGACCATCTCGTGTGCTTCGCGATGAAGGCGAACGGCAATCTCGCCGTGATCCGCACGCTGGCGCAGCTCGGGGCAGGGATGGATGTCGTCTCGGGCGGCGAATACCGCAAGGCGCTTGCCGCCGGGGTGCCGGGCGAGCGGATCGTGTTCTCGGGGGTCGGAAAGACCCGCGCCGAGATGCGCCTCGCGCTCGAGGGCGGCATCCGGCAGTTCAATGTCGAATCGGAGCCCGAGCTTGCCGCGCTCTCCGAGGTCGCCGCCGCGATGGGCGTCGAGGCTCCGGTCGCGATCCGGGTCAATCCCGATATCGACGCGGGCACCCACGACAAGATCGCCACCGGGCGCAAGGAGGACAAGTTCGGCATCCCGATCGCGCGCGCGCGCGAAGTCTACGCCGAGGCCGCCCGGCTGCCCGGCATCCGCGCATGCGGCATCGATGTCCATATCGGCAGCCAGCTCACCGAGCTCGCCCCCTTCGAGGCCGCCTACCGGCGCGTCGCCGAGCTCACCCGCACGCTGCGCGCCGACGGCCACGCCATCGACCGGCTCGATCTCGGCGGCGGGCTCGGCATTCCCTATACCGCCTCCAACGAGGTGCCGCCGCTGCCGGCGGAATACGGCGCGCTAATCAAGCGCACGGTGGGGGATCTGGGCTGCAGCGTCGAGATCGAGCCGGGGCGGCTGATCGCGGGCAATGCCGGGGTCATGGTGGCTTCGGTGATCTATCGCAAGAGGGGCGAGGGGCGCGATTTCCTGATCCTCGATGCGGCGATGAACGATCTCGTGCGCCCGGCGCTCTACGACGCGTGGCACGATATCGTCCCGCTCGCCGAGCCGGCGGCGGGCGCGGCGCGCGCGCCCGTCGACGTGGTCGGCCCGGTCTGCGAATCGGGTGATACCTTCGCACGTCAGCGCCCGCTGCCGATGCTCGAATCGGGCGAGATGGTGGCGTTCCGCTCGGCCGGGGCTTACGGCGCGGTGATGGCCTCGGAGTATAACGCGCGCCCGCTCGTGCCGGAGGTGATGGTGCATGGCGATCAATTCGGGGTCATCCGCGCGCGCCCCTCCTTTGACGAGATGCTCGCGCGCGATACCCTCCCGCAATGGCTCTAGCCGCGCCGGGATGACCGCATGAGCGATGACGACCTGATCCGAACCACCCTGCACCGCCTGCGCTGGCCGCTGCGGGTGACGGGGTGGGGGCTGCTCGCCGAGCGGGTGACGCGGGCCTTCTGGCCGGTCTGGACGATCCTCTTCGCGGTGATCGCGGCGATGGCGTTCGGGCTGCACGATCCTGCGCCGATCGAGCTCGTCTGGGCCGTGGGCGGGCTCGCGGCGCTGGGGCTGCTGGCGGGGCTGTGGCGCGGCTGGCGGCGGTTTCGCTGGCCGCGCGACGAGGAGACGCTCGACCGGCTCGATGTGAGCCTGCCGGGCCGGCCGCTCACCGCGCTCGCCGACAGCCCGGCGATCGGGGCGCAGGACCCGGCCTCGGCGGCCGTCTGGCGGGCGCATCAGGCGCGCATGGCCGAGCGCGCCGGCACGGCGCGCCCCGTCGCGCCCGATCTGCGGCTTGCGCATCGCGACCGCTTCGCGCTGCGCTACGTGGCGCTTGCGGCGCTTGTCCTCGCGGTGCTGTTCGGCGCGCCGGCCCGCATCACCGAGGTCACCGAGCTGACCACCCGCAGCCCCGATACCGCCACCGCCGCGGGGCCGAGCTGGGAGGGTTGGGTGCAGCCGCCCGCCTATACCGGGCGGCCGACCATCTATCTCAACGATCTCGAGCGCCCGCGCCTCGACGTGCCCGAGGGCAGCCGCGTCGCGATCCGCCTTTACGGGCGCACGGACACGCTGTCGGTCGACGAGACCGTCTCCGGGCGCGACGAGACCGCGCGCGCCGCCGATGGCGACGCCACCGAATTCGCCTTCGAGGTGCAGCGCTCGGGCGGTGTCAGCGTGCAGGGCCCGGGGGCGCGCTCCTGGGAGATCACCGCGATTCCCGACGATCCGCCCTCGATCAGCACCGCCGGTCCGATGGAGCGCGAATCGGGGGGGCGCACGCGGCTGCCCTGGCGCGCGCTCGACGATTACGGTGTTACCGCCGCCGAGGCCGAGATCGCCCTCGATGCGGACGCGGTCGAACGCCGCCACGGGCTCGGCGCCGAGCCCGAGCCGCGCGCGGCGCTGACGGTCCCGCTGGCGCTGCCCTCCGGCGATCGCACCGAGATCGAGGAGGCGCAGATCGAGGATCTCACCCGCCATCCCTGGGCGGGGATGCCCGTGCGGTTGCAGCTGCGCGCCGAGGATGCTGCGGGGCAGACCGGCGAGTCGCGCGAGCGCGAGACGGTGCTGCCCGAGCGGCGCTTCTTCGACCCTGTCGCCGCCGCGGTGATCGAGATGCGCCGCGACCTGCTCTGGACGGCGGAGAACGCGCCGCGCGTGGCGCGGATGATCCGCGCCGTCACCCACCGCGCCGGCGAGGACGAGATCTTCGACAACGAGCGCGGTTACCTGATGCTGCGTGCCGCGCTGCGCGAGCTCGAGGCGGCGACGGGCGCGGATGGGCTCGCGCGCGACGACCGCGATGCCATCGCCGGGGATCTCTGGGACATCGCCGTGCTGCTCGAGGAGGGCGACCTCGCCGATGCGCGCGAACGGCTCAGCCGCGCGCAGGAGCGGCTCCAGGAGGCGATGCGGCAGGGGGCGTCGGATGACGAGATTTCCGAGCTCATGGACGAGCTGCGCGAGGCGATGAACGACTACATGCGCCAGCTCGCCGAGCAGGGCGCCGAGGACGGCACCGAGCGCGCCGAGGGCGAGGGCGCCGAGATCAGCGGCGATCAGCTGGCGGAGATGCTCGACGAGATCGAGGAGCTGATGCGCGAGGGCCGCATGGCCGAGGCCGAGGAGCTGATGCGCCTGCTTGCCGAGATGATGGAGAACATGCAGGTCGCCGAGGGCGACGGCACGGGCGAGGGCGCCGGACAGTCGCTCGAGGAGCTCGGTCAGGCGTTGCGCGACCAGCAGGAGCTGTCCGACGATACCTTCCGCGAGAATCAGGACGGCGCCCCCGGTGACGGCGCCGAGCCCGGCGACGGCGACACGCTCGCCGACCGCCAGCGCGCGCTGCGCGACGAGATCGACCGCCAGCGCAACCGCGAACTGCCCGGCGAGGGCACCCCGGAGGGCGACGCCACCCGCGAGTCCCTCGACCGTGCCGAGCGCGAGATGGAAGGCGCCGAGCAGGCGCTTCGAGACGAGAATCCCGGCCGCGCCCTCGACCGGCAGGGTGAGGCGCTCGACGCGCTGCGCGACGGGATGCGCAGCATGGAACAGGCGATGCGCGAGGAGGGCAGCGACGCGGCCGAGGGCCGCGCGCAGGGCCAGGAGGGTCAGCGCGATCCGCTCGGCCGCGAGACGGGCCGGCTCGGCCGGCTCGAGACGGATGACCCGATGCTCCAGCGCGACGGGGACGGCGACATGCGCTCGCGCGAGCTGCGCGACGAGATCCGCCGCCGTTCCAGCGAGCAGGACCGCCCCGAAATCGAACTCGATTATCTGCGCCGGCTGCTCGACCGGTTCTGAGGCGTCAGTCGCCGAGCCCGGCCACGAAATCGCCGATCGCCGCGCCGGCCTGCGCCGCGCCGGCCGCGATCCGGCGATGCGCCGCGTCGACCGCGTCGACATAGGCCGCGAGCGGTTCGGCCGCCGCCGGCCAGGTGGCGGCGATCTCGTCGGCCCCGGCATAGACCAGCGCCCCGGCTGCGGCGATCACGATCACGAGCCCCAGCCCCGCCGCGAAGCCGCGCCGCGCCGCGCCGCGCCG
>SLQD01000112.1 GCA_007131685.1 Paracoccaceae bacterium
CGAGCCGCGCGAAGGGCGCATCGCGCGGCGCCTCGACCGGCTCCAGCGCCCCCGCCTCCGCGAGCCCCTTGACCACGCCGCCGCCCACCCCGGCCGCGCGCGCGAGATCCCCGGCCGCCATAGGCCCACCGGCCGCGTCGAGCACGTCGAGCACCCTGCGCCGCGGGTCGGTCATGCGCTCGGGCGTGGCGGCTCCGCGCCGGTAGAGCCGCCGGGTCGCCGGCCCGTCGGCCAGCCCCGGCGCCCGCGTGGCCAGCCGCAGCATCGCCGCGAGCGGCGTGAAGGTATAGGCTGCCGCGCGCTCGAGAAAGGCGCGCATCTCGGCGCTCATCGGGGCGGCGTCGAGCACCCGCGCCACGGCGCGCAGCTTCGCCACCGGCAGCGCGCTCTCGCCCGGCCCCCAGACCACCCCGATCACCCGGCGCGGCCCCAGCGGCACCTCGACGAAGGCGCCGAGCGCGCAGCCCTCCTCGGGGGCAAGGTAATCGAGAGGCCCCTCGAGCGGCTGCGCGGTCAGCACCGCGAGCCGCGCGCCCGCCTCGAAAAACGCCTCCTGCTGCATCCGCCACCCTGCCCGAGGGGTTACGGCACCCGCCCCCATGCGTTATGGCAGGCCCCGACGCAGGCTGTAACCCAGGGAACCGGGAACATGAAATTCTTTGTCGACACCGCCGATGTCGCCGCCATCGCCGAGCTCAATGAACTCGGGATCATCGACGGGGTGACGACGAACCCCTCGCTGATCCTCAAATCCGGCCGCGACATCACCGAGGTCACGCGCGAGATCTGCGCCATCGTGGATGGCCCCGTCTCCGCCGAGGTCGTCGCGCTCGACGCGCCCGCGATGATCGAGGAGGGGCGCAAGCTCGCGCAGATCGCGCCCAACATCACCATCAAGCTGCCGCTCACCTGGGAGGGGCTCAAGGCGTGCAAGGCGCTCTCGTCGGAGGGGCACATGATCAACGTGACGCTGTGCTTTTCCGCCAACCAGGCGCTTCTGGCCGCCAAGGCAGGGGCGAGCTTCATCTCGCCCTTCATCGGCCGGCTCGACGACATCAATCTCGACGGCATGGAGCTGATCCAGGACATCCGCACGATCTACGACAATTACGACTTCTCAACCGAGATCCTCGCCGCCTCGATCCGCACCGTGAACCACGTCACCGAGGCCGCGCGCATCGGCGCCGACGTGATGACCGCGCCGCCGGAAGTCATCCACAAGCTCGCCCAGCATCCGCTCACGGACAAGGGCCTCGACGCCTTCATGAAGGATTGGGAAAAAACGGGGCAGAATATCGTCTGATTTCGTGTATGCTCCCCGGATAACGATAACGAGCAGACGTAACGGGCAAGGACAGGCATGACGAACACGGAAATGGCCGATTGGGGCGACGAGGATGATGCGCTGCGCACGCGGATCCTCGCGGAGCCGGCGCTGGTTCTCGACGATCCCGAGCTGATGCGCGCGCTGGTGGCGGCGAGCGACTCGTCTCTGGGCGACAATATCGTCGATCTGAGGGGCATGGCGATGCAGCGCCTGGAGGCGCGCCTCGCCCAGCTCGACGAGACGCATCGCACGGTGATCGCCGTCGCCTCGGAGAACCGCGCCTCCATGGAGCAGATCCACCGCGCCGCGCTGCGCCTGCTCGAGGCGGAGAGCTTCGAGGGCGCGCTGCGGATGCTCGGCACCGATATCGCCGAGATCCTGCGCCTCGAAAGCGTGCGGCTGGTGCTCGAAAGCGCGCGGGCCCGTCCCGACCCGGCGCTCGCGAAGCTCGGCGAGGTGGTCCATGTCGCCGCGCCCGGGTCGATCGAGACCTATATGAGCGCCGGGCGCGGGCCGGTCGCGCGGCGCACGGTGCTGCGCGCGGCGGTGCCGGGGGCCGGGGTGGTGCATGCCATGCCCGAGGGCGCGATCGGTTCGGAGGCGCTGTTGCGGCTCGATCTCGGCGCAGAGCGGCTTCCAGCGATGCTCGCCATGGGCTCGGCCGATCCCGAGCAGTTCAGGCCCGGCCAGGGCACCGACCTGCTCGCCTTCTTCGCCGATGTGCTGGAGCGGGCGCTGCGCCGCTGGCTGGCCTGAGCCATGCTGCCGCCGGCGATGGCGGATGCGCTCGCGCGCTGGCTCGCCACGCTGCGCGGGGTCGAGGGTGTGGCAGAGGCGACGCTGCGCGCCTATGGCGCCGATGTGGGGCGGTTTCTCGGCTTCATCGCGGGGCATCATGGCGGCGCGGAAGGGCTGGCGGCGCTGCGCGGGGTGACGCAATCGGACCTGCGCGCCTGGATGGCGCATGAGCGCGGGCGCGGGCTCGGGGGGCGCGCCCTCGCGCGGGCGCTTTCGGCGGTCAAGCGCTTCTATCGCTGGCTCGGCGCCGAGCAGGATTTCGACGCCAGCACCGTGCTCGCCCAGCGCGCGCCGCGCCATGATCGCGGCCTGCCGCGCCCGCTCGAGGAAGCGGATGCGCGCGCCGTGCTCGATGCGGCCGGCGATCTCGCCGCCGAGCCCTGGATCGCGGCGCGCGATGCGGCGGTGGTCACGCTGCTCTACGGCTGCGGTCTGCGCATTTCCGAAGCGCTCGCGCTCGATGGCGGGGTGGTGCCCCTCGGCCAGACGCTGCGCATCCGCGGCAAGGGCGGCAAGGACCGGCTCGTGCCGGTGATCCCGGCGGCGGGCGCGGCGGTGGCGCGCTACGCCGAGCTTTCGCCCTACCCGCCGGTGCGCGGAACGGCGCTGTTTCGCGGTGTGCGCGGCGGGCCGCTCAACCCGCGCATCGTCACGCGCATGATGGCCACCGTGCGCGCACAGCTCGGCCTGCCGGCCAGCGCGACGCCGCACGCCCTGCGCCATTCCTTCGCCACGCATCTGCTGGGCGCGGGCGGCGATCTGCGCGCGATCCAGGAACTGCTCGGCCATGCGTCGCTCGCGACGACTCAGGGCTATACGGCCGTGGACAGCGCACGGCTGATGGAGGTCTACGCGGCGGCGCATCCACGGCGGTGATCGAGAGACCGGCCGGCTCCGGCCATCACGTGCGCTGCTGATCCCGCCCCGATCAGCCGGGCGTGCGCAGCCGGATCGGACCGCGCGCCGCGCGCGGGTCCACAGGATCGCCGCGCTGCTGCGCGACCAGCCGGCCCTCGTCGCACAACGCGCCGGCCACGCGGCGGATCTCCGGCATCAAGGGGCGCCATTGCGCCGCGAGGGCACGGGCCGCGTCCGAAGGGCAGAAGCTGCGCGCCGGGCCCCGCCGCGCGGCAAGCTCCAGCAGCGCCGCCCGGATCGCCTCATCCGAGGGCGGCATCGCAGCGCGCGCATACGCCCGGGTGCCGGTGCCGGCCGACATCGGGCAGGATCTTCCAGCAGCGCTCGCATTTGGTGCCCTCGGCGCGCTCGAAGACGACGCCGATGCCCGGCACCTCGGGCAGGCGGAACGCCTCGGCCGGGA
>SLQD01000021.1 GCA_007131685.1 Paracoccaceae bacterium
CCGCGATCCCTACGCCGTCCATGCGCGCTACATCCTGCGGCTCTACCCGCTCGATCCGCTGCGGCCGGGAGCGGATGCGCGGCTGCGCGGCTCGGTGATGCACGCGATCTTCGAGGAGGTGGTGCGCGCGGGGCTGGCGGCGGATCGCGACGCGGCGCGTGCGCAGCTCATGGCGGCGGCCGAAACCGTACTCGCGCGCGAGGTGCCCTGGCCGCTGGCGCGGCGGCTGTGGCGCGCGCGCATCGCGCGGGTGGCGGACCGCTTCCTCGACGGCGAGGATCGCCGCGCGGGCACGCCCGTGCTGATCGAGCAGCGCGGCACGGCGCGGCTCGAGGGCGTGGATTTCGAACTTACCGCCAAGCCCGACCGCATCGATCTCGAAGCCGATGGCCGGGCGCACATCATCGACTACAAGACCGGCGCGCCCCCGAGCGAAAAGGCTCAAGCCCATTTCGACAAGCAGCTCCTGCTCGAGGCCGCGATGGCCGAACGCGGCGCCTTTGCCGAGCTCGGCCCCTGCGAGGTCGCACGGATCACCTATATCGGCCTTGGTGCCAATCCGCGCGATGTCAGCACCGGGATCACCGCGGCGATCACCGAGCAAACCTGGGCGGAGCTCGCCACCCTGATCGGCCATTACGCGACCCGCGCGCAGGGATACATCGCGCGCCGCGCCCCCGGGCAGATGCGCGAGTCGGGCGATTACGACCATCTCGCCCGCTTCGGCGAGTGGGAGATGAGCGCGCCCTCGGTGCCGGAGGATGTCGGATGAGGGACGCGGCGAGCGCGCGGCAGGTGGCGGCGGCGGAGCCGGGGGACTCGGTCTGGCTTTCGGCGAATGCCGGCTCGGGCAAGACGCGGGTACTCACCGACCGGGTCGCGCGGCTGCTGCTCGACGGGGTCGCGCCGCAGCATATCCTGTGCCTGACCTACACCAAGGCCGCCGCGAGCGAGATGCAGAACCGGCTCTTCGCCCGTCTCGGCGACTGGGCGATGATGGAGGAGGAGGCGCTGCGTGCCGCGCTCGCCGCGCTCGGGGTGGCGGGGGCGCTCGATGCGGACACGCTGGCGCGTGCGCGCAGGCTCTTTGCGCGCGCCATCGAGACGCCGGGCGGGCTCAAGATCCAGACGATCCATTCCTTCTGCGCCGCGCTGTTGCGCCGCTTCCCGCTCGAGGCCGGGGTGACGCCGCAGTTTCGCGAGATGGATGACCGCGCCACGACGCTCCTGCGCGACGAGATAGTCGAGGAAATGGCCGCGGGCGCGCAGATGCCGGCCGTGGACACCGTCGCGCGCCACCATTCGGGCGAGGATTTCGCCGCGCTGACCGCCGAGATCGTGCAGAACCGCGCCGCCTTCGCCGACCCGCTCGACCGCGACAGGGCGCTGGCGCTGTTCGGGCTGCCGGCGGGTTTCGCGCAGGGCGATCTGCTCGGGGAGGTGTTCCTCGGCGGCGAGGCGGAACTGCTCGAGGCCGTGGCCGCGGCGATGGATGCAGGCTCGAAGAGCGACCGGGCGGCAGCGCCGCGCCTTCGTGCCTGCAGCGCGCCGAGCCTCGGCGCGCTCGCGGATCTGGAGGCGCTGCTGCTGACCGGCGCCACCGCGAAGGAACCCTTCACCGCCAAGATCGGCAGCTTTCCGACGAAGGGCACCCGCGCCGGGCTCGGCGCGCAGATGGACGCGCTCGAGGCGCTGATGCGGCGGGTGGAGGCCGCGCGGCCGCGCCGGCTCGCGCTCGCGGCCGCAGAGCGCACCGCCGCGCTGCACCGCTTCGCCGTGCCCTTCCTCGACGCCTACGGCGCGCGCAAGGCGGCCGCCGGCCTGCTCGATTTCGACGATCTCATCCTGCGCGCACGCGCCCTGCTCGCCGAATCGGCGATGGCGCAATGGGTGCTGTTCAAGCTCGACGGCGGCATCGACCACATCCTTGTGGACGAGGCGCAGGATACCAGCCCCGCGCAATGGGAGGTGATCGAGGCGCTGTCGCGCGAATTCACCTCGGGCGCCGGCGCGCGCGAGGCGGGGCGCACCCTGTTCGTTGTGGGCGATCGCAAGCAGTCGATCTATTCCTTCCAGGGGGCGGATCTGGCGGCCTTCGAGTCGATGCGCGAGGCGTTCGATGAGCGGCTGCGCGCCGTGGGCACGCCTCTTCAGCGGCTCGAGCTCGAGCACTCCTTCCGATCCGCGCCCGCGATCCTGCACCTCGTGGATCTGACCTTCGACGCGCGGCGCGGGGCGGGGCTCGGCGGCCCGGTCCGCCATCTCGCCTTCAAGCCCGACATGCCCGGACGCGCGGATCTGTGGCCGGTCGTGCCGCCCGCCGAGAAGACCGGCGACCGCGACTGGTTCGACCCCGTCGACATCGTCACCGACACCCATCACACCGCCCGGCTCGCGCGGCGCATCGCCAGCGAGATCCGGCGCATGATCGATGCCGGAACCGCGATCCCCGATGGCGCGGGCGGCAGCCGGGCGATGAACGAGGGCGATGTGCTGATCCTCGTGCGCCGGCGCTCGGAGCTGTTCGCCGAGATCATCCGCGCCTGCAAGGCCGAGGGGCTGGCGATCGCGGGGGCGGACCGGCTGCGCCTCGGCGGGGAGATGGCGGTGAAGGATCTTGCCGCGCTCATGGCGTTTCTCGCGACGCCGGAGGATGATCTCTCGCTCGCCGCGGTGTTGCGCTCGCCGCTTTGCGGCTGGTCCGAGGGGGAGCTCTACACGCTCGCGCAGGGGCGCAAGGGCTATCTGTGGCAGGCGCTGCGCAGCGAGCCGAACGCGGCACGCACGCGCGCCATGCTGCAGGATCTGCGCGATCAGGCCGATTTCCTGCGCCCCTACGAGCTGATCGAGCGGGTGCTCACCCGCCATGACGGGCGGCGCCGGCTTCTGGCGCGGCTCGGCGACGAGGCCGAGGACGGCATGGACGCGCTTCTCGCGCAGGCGCTCGCGCATGAGCGCAGCGACGTGCCGAGCCTGACCGGCTTTCTGACCTGGCTCGAAACCGAGGAGGTGATCGTCAAGCGCCAGCTCGACGCGGCGGAGGCGCGCATCCGGGTGATGACGGTGCACGGCGCCAAGGGCCTCGAGGCGCCGGTGGTGATCCTGCCCGACACGGCCGACCGCCCGGCCCGCGATCGCGGCGCCATCGATGCCGCCGACGGCCCCGCGATCTGGAAACCGCTCGCCGCCGAGAGCCCCGCCCCGGTGCAGGAGCGCCGCGCGGCCGCCGCCGCGCGCGCCGCCGAGGAGGATGCGCGGCTGCTCTATGTGGCGATGACGCGGGCGCAGAGCTGGCTCATCGTCGCGGCGGCGGGCAAGACCGAGGACGCGGCGTGCTGGTACAACCGCATCCGCGACGGGCTCGAGCATGCCGGGGCGGAGGCGTGCGATTTCGGCCTAGATGCGCCCGGCTGGCGCTACGGCGCAGGCGCCTGGCCGGACCCG
>SLQD01000249.1 GCA_007131685.1 Paracoccaceae bacterium
ATCTCCTATCTGCGCCGTCAGCAGAATCTGCTGATCGGCGAAGCCACCGCCGAGCGCATCAAGACCCAGATCGGCACCGCGCGGATGCCCGATGACGGGCGCGGCACGGTGCTTCAGATCCGCGGGCGCGACCTGCTCAACGGGGTGCCGCGCGAGATCGAGATCAGCCAGGCGCAGGTCGCCGAGGCGCTCTCGGAGACCGTCCAGCAGATGTGCGAGGCGGTGATGATGGCGCTCGAGGCGACGCCGCCGGATCTCGCCGCCGACATCGTCGATCGCGGCGTGATGCTGACGGGCGGGGGCGCGCTGCTCGGCGAGCTCGACCTCGCCTTGCGCGAACAGACGGGGCTTGCCATCTCGGTGGCCGACGAATCGCTCAATTGCGTGGCGATGGGCACCGGCAAGGCACTCGAATATGAAAAACAGCTGCGACATGCGATAGACTATGACAGCTGACGCGGGCCGCTGAGACGCCCGCCTCGCGCATGAGGACGACGTGGCGACAGGCCGTGACGAACACCACGATTTCACCCGCCCGATCCGGCGCATCCTGATCGGGGGGCTGATCCTTGCGCTTATGGCGGTGTTCGTGCTGTGGCGCATCGACAGCCCGCGCATGGAGCGGCTGCGCGCCGATCTCGTCGATACCGTCGTGCCGAGCTTCGACTGGGCGATGCGCCCGGTCACCGGCGCGGTCGGGATGATCGACGAGTTCCGCTCCTTCACCCGGCTCTATGAGCAGAATCAGCAGCTGCGCCGCGAATTGCAGCAGATGAAGGCCTGGCGCGAGGCGGCGCTGCAGCTCGAGCAGAAGAACGCCAAGCTGCTCGATCTCAACAATGTCCAGCTCGATCCGCAGCTCACGCATGTCACCGGGGTGGTGATGGCCGATTCGGGCTCGCCCTTCCGGCAATCGGTGCTGCTCAATGTCGGCCGGCGCGACGGCATCCGCGACGGCTGGGCGACGATGGACGGGCTCGGCCTCGTGGGGCGCGTCTCGGGGGTGGGCGAGCGCACCGCGCGCGTCGTGCTGCTCACAGACACCAACAGCCGCGTCCCCGTCACCGTGCAGCCCGCCGGGCAGGACGCGATCCTGACCGGCGACAACAACCCCATGCCGCTGATGGAATTCCTCGAGGACCCCGACGAGGTCCGCCCCGGTGACCGGGTCGTGACCTCGGGCGATGGCGGGGTGTTTCCTGCCGGGCTTCTGGTGGGCGAACTCGCGCAGGGGCCGGACCGGCGGCTGCGGCTTCGGCTTTCGGCCGATTACGAGCGGCTCGAATTCCTGCGCGTGCTGCGCTCCGAGCCGGTCGAGCGGATCGAGGATCCGGGCACGCTGATCATGCCGCGCATCGACCCCGTCCCCGAGAGCGCCCCCGAGACCGCGCGCTCGCCCGGCGAGGCGCTGCGCCTGCCCGTGGGGAGGCCTGCCGATGGCTGAGCTGCAGCAGCCGGCGACGGGGCGGTGGCGCTACGCGGCGCTGTTCGCGGGGCTCGCGGCGCTATGGCTGTTCGTGCGGCTCCTGCCGCTCGACACCACACCCGCGAGCTGGCCGGGGCCGGACCTGATGCTGTGCCTGGCCCTCGCCTGGGTGCTGCGCCGGCCCGACTACGTGCCCGCGCTCCTGATCGCGGCGGTGTTCCTGCTCGAGGATTTCCTGCTAATGCGGCCGCCGGGGCTCTGGGCGCTGATCGTGCTCGCCGCCACGGAATTCCTGCGCGCGCGTCATGTGCAGATGCGCGAGCTCGGCCTGCTCATGGAATGGCTCGTCGTCGCGGTGGTGATCACGGCGATGGTGCTGGTCAACCGGCTCGTCCTCGCCGTCACGGCGGTGCCGCAGGCCGAGCTCGGGCTCGTGGCGCTGCACATGCTCACGACGATCCTGGCTTACCCGTTCGTGGTCGGGCTTTGCTTTCTCGCCTTGCGGCTGCGCAAGCCGACGACCGGCGAGGTCGATGCGCGGGGGCGGCGGCTGTGAAGGCGCCGGAACGCGATACCGGCTGGATCATGCGCCGGGTGACGCGCCGGGCGCTGTTTCTCGGCGGGCTTCAGGTCGTCGTGGCGGGGACGCTCGCCTGGCGGATGCGGAACATGCAGGTGGATCAGGCCGACCAGTTCCGCCTGCTCGCCGATGAGAACCGCATCAATATCCGCCTGATCCCGCCCGAGCGCGGCGTGATTCATGACCGCAACGGCACGCCGCTCGCCGTCAACGAGCAGAATTACCGCATCGTGATCGTGCGCGAGGACGCGGGCGATGTCGAGGCGGTGCTGGAGCGGCTCGGCCAGCTCGTCGCGCTCGATGAGCGCACCGTCGCGCGCACGCTCGAGGACGTCTACAGCAACCCGCCCTTCGTGCCGATCACCGTCGCCGACCGGCTGTCCTGGCAGGACATCTCGCGGGTCGCGGCCAATGCGCCGGCCCTGCCCGGGGTAACGCATGAATCCGCGCTCTCGCGGCTCTACCCGCTGGGGCCGGACTTCGCGCATGTCATCGGCTATGTCGGCCCGGTCAGCGAGGCCGACCTGACGCGGCTGACGGCGCCGGATCCGGTGTTGCAGATCCCGGATTTCCAGATCGGACGCATCGGCGTCGAGCGCCATTGCGAGGACACGCTGCGCGGCTCGGCCGGCTCGCGGCGCGTGGAGGTCAACGCCGTCGGGCGGGTGATGCGCGAGCTCGACCGCCGCGAGGGCGCGGCTGGCGGCGACATCGCGCTCACCATCGACGCCGATCTGCAAAGCTTCACCCAGGCCCGGATGGGTCCCGAGAGCGCGGCGACCGTGGCGATGGATGTGCGCAGCGGCGAGATCCTCGCCTGCGCCTCCTCGCCCAGCTTCGACCCGAACCTGTTCGTGCGCGGCATCTCCAGCAGCGATTTCGCCGCGCTCAATGACAGCGTGCTGCGCCCGCTGAGCAACAAGACCGTTCAGGGCACCTACCCGCCCGGATCCTGCTTCAAGATGGTGACGGCGCTCGCCGCCCTCGAGGCGGGCGAGATCGACGACGAGGAACGCGTCTTCTGCCCCGGCCATCGGGACATCTCCGGACGGCGCTTTCATTGCTGGCGCCGCGGCGGGCATGGCCGCGTCAACCTCGTTTCCGCGCTCAGCGAGTCCTGCGACATCTATTTCTATGAGCTCGCCGAGCGCGTCGGGATCGACCGCATCAACGCCATGGCGGCGCGGTTCGGTTACGGCGAGCGGTTCGATCTGCCGCTGTCGTCGGTGGCCGGCGGGCTCAACCCGTCGCGCGAATGGAAGCGCGCCAATCGCGGCGAGGCCTGGCAGGTGGGCGATACGATCAACGCCTCGATCGGCCAGGGCTTCGTGCTCGCCTCGCCGCTGCAGCTCGCGGTGATGACGGCCCGCCTCGCCAGCGGGCGCAAGATCGTGCCGCGGCTGCTCAAGGCCCGCGACGGCACCGGGCTCGAGCCCGTGGCGGCCGAGGCCATGGGCCTGAGCCGGCGCTGGCTGCGAAAGGTGCAGGAAGGCATGGACGAGGCCAGCAACCATCAGCGCGGCACCGCCCATGGCGTGCGGATCGTGCGCGACGAGATGCGCATGGCCGGCAAGACCGGCACCAGCCAGGTCCGCAGCATTACCCCCGAGGAGCGCGCCAGCGGCGTGATCAGCACGGAGGATCTGCCCTGGGAGCGGCGCAATCATGCCCTCTTCGTGGGCTACGGCCCGTCGGAGGCGCCGCGTGTCGCCGTGGCCACCATCGTCGAGCATGGCGGCAGTGGCGCGCAAGCCGCCGCCCCGATCACGCGCGATGTACTTCTGCACGCGCTGCATGGCGGGATGCCGCCGCTCGACGCCTATCCGCAAGCCCAGCGCAACCGCATCGAGACCCAGATGGACGACCTTGCGCGCATGATCGGGATGCGCCGCCGGAGCGCGGGCGGATGACCTATCTCGAATACAGCGTCAAGCGCGTGCCCTCCGGGGTGGCGAAAATACTCTATCTCGACTGGGGGCTCGTGGTGCTGCTCGGGGCGGTGGCCTCCATCGGCTTCCTGATGCTGTACTCGATCGCGGGGGGCAGCGTGCACCCCTGGGCCGAGCCGCAGATGATGCGCTTCGCCGTGGGGCTGGTGATGATGTTCACCGTCGCCATGGTGCCGATCTGGTTCTGGCGCAACATGGCCGCGCTGGCCTATGCGCTCTCGATCCTGCTTCTGATCGCGGTGGATGTTTTCGGGGTCGTCGGTATGGGGGCGCGGCGCTGGATAGATCTGGGCTTCTTCCGGCTTCAGCCCTCGGAGCTGGCCAAGATCACGACGGTCATGGCGCTCGCGGCATACTATGACTGGCTCGCGCTGCGGCGCACATCGCATCCGCTCTGGGTCCTTGTCGCGCTGGTGATCGTGATCGCTCCCGCCGCGCTCGTGCTGCGCCAGCCGGATCTCGGAACGGCAATGCTGCTCGTGCTGGGCGGCGGGGCGGTCATGTTCCTGGCGGGCGTACACTGGATCTATTTCGCCGTCGTCATCGCCGCGGGGGCCGGTATCGTCGCCGCGGTGCTCTCCTCGCGCGGCACGGAATGGCAGCTCCTCGCCGATTACCAGTATCGCCGCATCGATTCCTTCCTCGATCCGACGATCGACCCGCTCGGAACCGGGTATCATATCAACCAGTCGATGATCGCGCTCGGCTCGGGCGGCTGGTCGGGGCGCGGCTTCATGGAAGGCACGCAATCGCGGCTCAACTTCCTGCCCGAGAAGCACACCGATTTCATCTTCACCACGCTCGCGGAGGAGTTCGGCTTCCTCGGCGGCGTATCGCTCCTCGGGCTCTACATCCTGATCTGCGCCTTCTGCATCATCGCCGCGCTCAAGCATCTCGACCGCTTCGCAATGCTGCTCACCCTCGGCGTGACGGTGACCTTCTTTCTCTATTTCGCGACCAACATGGCGATGGTGATGGGGCTTGCGCCGGTCGTGGGGGTGCCGCTGCCGCTGGTTTCCTATGGCGGTTCGGCGATGCTCGTGCTGATGCTCGGCTTCGGGTTCGTCCAGAGCGCCAACATTCACCGACCACGGGGACGCTGATGACCATCACCGCCTATTTCGCCGCCGGCGCCGAGCGCTGGCCCACCTGGAAGGAGCCGCTCAGCGCCGCCTTCGCCGAGGCCGGGCTCGATGTCACCCTCACCGACACCGCCGCCGACCCGGCCGCCGTCGATTACATCATCTATGCGCCCGGCAGCCCGCTGCAGGACTTCTCGCCCTTCGTGAACTGCAAGGCGGTGCTCAATATCTGGGCCGGGGTGGAGCGGATCGTCGGCAATCCGACGCTGCGGATACCGCTGTGCCGGATGGTGGACCCGTCGCTCAGCGAGGGCATGGTCGAGTACGTCACCGGCCATGTTCTGCGTTATCACCTCGATATCGACGCCCATCTCGCCGGGCAGGACGGGGTCTGGCGCCATGACCGGGTGCCGCCGCTGGCAGGCGAGCGCCCCGTCGCGATGCTCGGGCTCGGCGCGCTCGGCCAGGCCTGCGCGCGGGCGCTCACCGGGCTCGGATTTCCGGTGCTCGGCTGGAGCCGCACGCCCCGCGAGGTCGCGGGGGTGCGCTGCCACGCCGGGGACGATGGGTTCGCTCGGACGCTGGCCGAGGCGCAGATCGTCGTGACCCTGCTGCCGCAGACCCCCGAAACCGAAAACATGATCGACGCCGATGCCCTTGCCCGGCTGCCGCGCGGCGCATGCCTCATCAATCCCGGGCGCGGCCCCCTCATCGACGACGCCGCGCTCATCGCCGCGCTCGATGCGGGGCAGCTCGCCCACGCCACGCTGGACGTTTTCCGCGAGGAGCCGCTGCCGCCCGAGCACCCCTTCTGGGCGCATCCGCGCATCACGGTGACGCCGCACATCGCCGCCGAAACGCGCCCGCGCACCGCCGCGCGCGTCATCGCCGAAAACATCCGCCGCGGCGAGTCCGGTGAACCTTTCCTGCATCAGGTGGATACAAACCGCGGCTATTGAACCGCCCGCCGCACGAACGATAAAGGGCGCCCCGCGGGGCGCCCTCTCGACTTCGAGGCATGGCGCGAAGGATCACTCGCGCGGCTCGCGCATGAGCCCCATCACGAGCGCGACACAGGCCACGAGCAGAACGATCGCGAAGGGCAGCCCCGTCGAGACCGCCGCCGCCTGCAGCGCCGCGAGCCCGCCGCCGAGCAGCAGCGCCGCCGCCACGAGCCCCTCGAAGATCACCCAGAAGACCCGCTGCGAGACGGGCGCGTTGATCTTGCCGCCGGCGGTGATCGTGTCGATCACGAGCGAGCCGGAGTCCGAGGAGGTCACGAAGAACACGATCACCAGGATGATCGCGATCGTCGAGGTGATCGCCGCGAATGGCAGGTCCGAAAGCATCCCGAACAGCGACAGCGTGTCGTTGTATTCGGCGATGACGTAACCGAACACGGCGCTTTCCTCCGCCATGGTGACGACCTGATCGATCGCCGTGCCGCCAAAGGCGGTCATCCACAGCGCCGAGATGACCGTCGGGATCAGCAGGACGCAGGTGATGAACTCGCGCACCGTGCGGCCACGGCTGACGCGCGCGATGAACATCCCGACGAAAGGCGACCAGCTGATCCACCAGGCCCAGTAGAACGCCGTCCAGCCCTGCCGGAAGCCGTCATCCTCGCGCCCGACCGGGTTCGAAAGCGCCGCCATCTCGGTCAGATAGGCCCAAAGATTGCCGAAATAGCTCGACAGGAGCGTCGCCGTCGGGCCGACGAAGATCACGAAGAGCAGCAGCAGCGCGGCGAGGATCATGTTGAACTCGGAGAGCCGCTTGACGCCGCCGTCGAGGCCGCGCAGCACCGAGACGAGCGCCATCAGCGTGATAATCCCGATCAGGATGACCGAGGCATAGACGTTATCGGCGTCGATGGCCTCGATATTGAAGACATAACCGATCCCCGCCGAGGCCTGCTGCGCACCGAGCCCGAGCGAGGTCGCGAGTCCGAAGAGCGTCGCGAATACGGCAAGGATGTCGATGACATGACCCACCGGCCCCCAGACCTTCTCGCCGAAGATCGGGTAAAACATGGAGCGCACTGTCAGCGGCAGGCCCTTGTTGTAGGCAAAGAGTGCCAGCGACAGCGCAACGATGGCATAGATCGCCCAGGGGTGCAGGCCCCAGTGATAGATCGTCGCCGCCATCGCCATGGCGCGCGCTGCCTCCACAGTGGCAGGGTCCGCGACCTCGCCATCCACGATCCCGATCTGATGCATAAGCGGCTGATCGCCCCACGGCGTGCCGAAATAGTAAACCGGCTCGAGTACCCCGAAGAACATCAGCCCGATGCCCATCCCCGCGGCGAACAGCATCGCGAACCAGCCCGGATAGCCATAATCGGGCGTCGCATCCTGCCCGCCGATGCGCACCTTGCCCAGCGGCGAGACCAGGATGCCGAGGCAGACAAGGACGAAGATGTTGCCCGCGATCAGGAAGAACCAGTCAAAGTTGGTCGTCAGAAAGCCGCGCAGCCCCTCGAAGAGCGGCTCGACCTGCGACTGGAAGGCCAGCGTCAGGATGACGAAGGCGACCACGACGATCCCGGACACCAGAAAGACCGGGTTGTGCACATCGAGCTGGAACGGCCCGATCTTCGGCTCGACGTTGTCCTGCCCGATCTCGTAATCGGTGTCGATAATGTCGGAGTCGCCCTCCGGCGCCGGTACCGCCTCGGTATCCTCTTCGGCTTCGTTATCGTTCTGATCACTCATCACTGTCTCCCTTGATTGATGCCGTCGTCATGCGGAGGCCGAGAGCGCCTCACCGCACGACGAAGACGGAAGCTTCTGAATGCTCCGCCACCCAGCCGCCATGCGACGGCCAGATATAGTCGGTCACGTTGGGAACATGGCTCGCCATCACGACAAGATCGGCGCCCGCCTCCTCGACCGCCTTTCTGAGCGTCTTGTTGATGTCGATGGCCGGATCGGTCGCGCTGTAGGATTTCGTCGTCGCGGTGACGCCGTGCCTGGCGGCCTGCGCCTGACCGAACGCCTCGAGTTTTTGCGCGAATTCCGCCGGGTTGCGGGCGACGGGCGACGGGGCCTCGGGTGTCACCCCGACATAGCAGATCGGCGCGCCGTAATGGATCGACAGGTCGGCCGCCGTCTGAAGCGCCTTTTCGAGGCGGTCGGCATGGGTCAGATCAACGGGAACGAGGATTTTCTTGTACATCGGTTCCTCTCCTGTGAAATGCGGCGGCAATTTTTCGCCGTCGAGGAGCACGCTATCACTCCGATTTTGAAGTGCAACCGTGGCGGCCGTCGCGCCGGCACCTGAAAGCGACAGACCTGCCGCGCGACAAGGGCCAGCGCCGCCCGCGTCTTCGTCAATGCCGCAGCAATCCCGGCCAGTCCGGCACGTCGGCGCGGCGCACGACCTGCGTGTGGATCGAGAAGACCACGGCGCGGCTCTCGGGCAGGCGCAGCAGGCATTGCCGCTCGGCGCGGATGAAGGGCGGCGGATCGGGCGCGGGCGGGCGCGGATCGGCCTCGCCGCGCGGCTGATGCAGCGCCGGGTCGGCATAACCGAGCGCGTTGGCCCGCCAGAGCGGGCGCTCCGGGTGCAGGGCATCGAAAAGCCGCTGCACCCGTCGCGCGAGATCGGCGTCGTATTCGGTGACCGGCGCGTGAATCCCGATGAGCGCCCGGCCCAGCTTCTCCGCGAGCGTCCAGCTTGCCGGAAAGCACAGCACCGCGGCCGCAAGCACATGCCCGCCCCCGCCATCGGGCAGCAGCACGCACAGATCCTCCTGAACCAGCCGCCCCAGCACCATCAGCGGCGCCCCGTCGCGCCGCACCGCGACCCCGTCGGGCCGGGTCACGCACCCGCGCCCGAAATCATACCCCGGCGCCGCGCCCAGACGCCCGAGCACGAGCGCGCGAAGCTCCTGGGCCGCCGCCTCGGCATGCGGTTCCATCGCGTGCACACGTTCGGGGATCGCGGCGAGAAGACGGTCGCGCTCGGCCATCTGGAGCGCGAACGCATCGTCACGCAAGAGCCACGTTGCCGGATCGAGCGGCTGAATCCCGGGCAGGCGCGCGCTGCGCGGATCGCGCCACGGCGCAACATCGAGGCGGGCATTGAGAATGGCCGACATGGCGCGACGATAGGCCCGGCGCGCGCCGGGCGAAACCCCCGCGCGCGCCCTTGCGCGCCGGGGGCACGGGCGGCATGCTCCCGGATGATTGGAGGCCCCATGCCGACCGAACGCTTCGACTTCACCGGCCATGACGGCCACAGCCTCGCCGCCCGGCTGGAAATGCCGGCGGGGCCGTATCGCGCGACCGCGCTGCTCGCGCATTGCTTTACCTGCGGCAAGGATAACGTGGCCGCGCGGCGCATCGCGCGCCGACTCGCCGCGCACGGTGTCGCCGTGCTGCGCTTCGACTTCACCGGGCTGGGCGAGTCGGCGGGAGATTTCGCGCAGACCACCTTCAGCTCGAATGTCGCCGATCTCGAGGCGGCCGCCGCCGCGCTGGCCGGGCGGGGCATGGCGCCGGAATTGCTGATCGGGCACTCGCTTGGCGGTGCGGCCGTGCTGCGCGCGGCGGCGGGCATCCCGAGCGCGCGCGCCGTCGCGACGATCGGCGCCCCATTCGATCCCGAGCATGTCACCCACAATTTCGCCGACGCGCTCGATCGAATCGATGCCGACGGCGCCGCCGAGGTCGAACTCGGCGGGCGCACCATCACGGTGGGGCGCGATTTCGTCGCCGACGTCGCGGCGGCGGCGCTGGAACCGGCGATCCGCGAGCTGGGATGCGCGCTTCTGGTGATGCACGCGCCCCGCGACACGGTGGTCGGGATCGACAACGCGACACGGATCTTCACCGCGGCGCGGCACCCGAAAAGCTTCGTCACGCTCGACGACGCCGATCACCTCGTCTCGAACGCCGCCGATGCCGACTATGCCGCCGATGTCGTCGCGACCTGGGCGGCACGCTACCTCGGATCCGACGATTCGCCACCGGATACGGCCCCCGAGGGCGTCACCCGCGTCAGCGAGGCCGACCCCGACGGCTTCCTGCAGGACATAATGGCCGGCACGCATCACCTCGTCGCCGACGAACCCGCCGCGATGGGCGGAAGCGATCTCGGCCCGAGCCCGTACGGCCTGCTCGCCGCGGCGCTCGGCGCCTGCACGACGATGACGATCCGCATGTATGCGCGCCGCAAGGGGATCGATCTTGCGCATGTCTCGGTCGACGTGACGCATGAGAAAACCCACGCACAGGACTGCGAGGACTGTGAAAAGGGTGCGAAGATCGACCTGTTCGAGCGCGTCGTCCATCTCGAAGGCAGCCTGGAAGAGGCGCAGCGCGCGCGGCTTCTCGAGATCGCCGATCGCTGCCCGGTGCATCGCACGCTCGAGGCCCGAGCCGAAATCCGCACCCGCGCGGGCTGAGGGTCAGCGCTTCGGCGGTCCGGGCTTGTCGAGATGCTTGCGCAGCTTCGAGGGGCCCGGCTTGCGCTTGTTGCGGTACGGGTTGCGCTCGGCCTGCGAGCGCAGATGCAGCCGGATCGGCGTGCCCGGCATGTCGAAATCGTCGCGAAGCCCGTTGACGAGATAGCGCGCATAGCTGCGCCCGAGTTCCTCGGGGCGCGAACACATCACCACGAAGCCGGGCGGGCGCGTCTTGACCTGGGTCATGTAGCGCAGCTTGATGCGCCGCCCGCCCGGCGCCGGCGGCGGGTGCGCCGCGACCATGCGCGCGAGCCACTGGTTGAGCTTCGCGGTGGGCACGCGCCGGTTCCAGACCGCATGCGCACCGACAATCGCGTCATGCAGCGTGTCGAGCCCCTTGCCCGTCAGCGCCGATACCGTCACGAGCGGCGCGCCGCGCAGCTGCGGCAGCAGCTTCTCGAACTCCGCGCGCAGCGCCTTGAGCCGGGCCTGCCGGTCTTCGGCCAGATCCCACTTGTTGACCGCCACAACCACGGCGCGCCCCTCGGACTCGGCGAGATCGGCGATGCGCAGATCCTGCTGCTCGAAGGGAATGCGCGCATCGAGCAGCACCACCACGACCTCGGCGAAGCGCACCGCGCGCAACCCGTCGGCGACGGAAAGCTTCTCGAGCTTGCCGCTCACCCGCGCGCGCTTGCGCATCCCCGCGGTATCGAAGAGCCGAACCGGCGTGCCCCGCCAGTCCGTTGCGAGCGAGATCGCGTCGCGGGTGATTCCCGCCTCGGGGCCGGTGAGCAGCCGCTCGTCACCGATGATGCGGTTGATCAGGGTCGATTTTCCGGCATTCGGCCGCCCGATCACGGCGATCTGCAGCGGCCGTTCGGGGCTGGGGGCGAAGGCGGGCGCCTCGCTTTCGTCGTCGTCGACATCGACATCCGTGACCGGTGCCGTTTCTGCGGCCTGCGCCTCGGCGGCATCGGCGAAGGGGCGCAGCCGGGCATAGAGCTCGTCCATCCCCTCGCCGTGCTCGGCGGAGATCGCCACCGGCTCGCCGAGCCCGAGCGCGTAGGCCTCGAGCATCCCGGCCTCGCCCGCCCGGCCCTCGGCCTTGTTGACAAGAAGGATCACCTCGGTGCCCTGCCGGCGCAGGATCTCGGCGAAGACTTCATCGGTGGCCGTCACGCCGCTGCGCCCATCGACCATGAACAGGCAAAGATCGGCCATGCCGATGGCGCGCTCGGTGAGCCGGCGCATGCGCCCGGGCAGGGACTCGTCGCTGACATCCTCGAGCCCGGCCGTGTCGATCACGGCAAAACGCAGATCGGCCAGCCGCGCCGCGCCCTCGCGCAGATCGCGCGTCACCCCGGGCTGGTCATCGACGAGCGCGAGGCGCTTGCCCACCAAACGGTTGAACAGCGTGGATTTGCCCACATTGGGCCGGCCCACGATCGCGACGCTCAATGTCATCGAGCCCTCCAGCGCGGCGCCACGGCAGCGCCGCGCGCTCAGCGATAGGCGTGCAGCGTGCCGTCGCTGGTGACGACATAGAGCACCCCGCCCACCACGATCGGCGCGGTCGTCGCCGAGGCCGGCAGCACCAGACGTTCGACGAGCTCGCCCGAAACCGGATCGAAGCCGCGCAGCACGCCGTCATTCGAGGTCACGACGAGCCGCCCGCCGGCGAGCACGGGCCCGTGATGGGTGACGATCTCGGAGCGGCGGTCCTCGTCCTCGCTGCGGTAATGCGGCAGCTGCACCTGCCAGATCCGCGCGCCCGAACCGGCCTCGAGCCGCGTCAGCCGGCCCTCGTCGGTTAGCACGAAGAGCGCCCCGCCGACCGGCCAGACCGGCCCCACGGCGCCCTCATCCGCCGTCCAGCGCCGCTCGCCCGTCTCCATGTCGAGCGCGGCGACACGGCCGCTGTGATTACCGACATAGACTGTGCTGCCCTCGATCACCGGAAGGCCCAGGAGCCCCGGGACCCCCGAATGCGCACGCCCCAGACGCTGGCCGGCGACCGTGGTCGCCCAGAGCTCCGCGCCGCCGTCATTGAGCGCGCCGGTCACGGCGCCCGACGGGAACGGGAACACCGTGGTGCCGCCGCGCACCGCCGGGCTGGAGCCGCCGGCCATGGTGACGCTGCTTGGCGTGCCGGGAAGCTGCCACTGCACGCGGCCCGAGCCGGTGTCGAGCGCCCAGGCCGAGCTGTCGGCCGCCACGACATAGACCCTGCTGTCCGAGACGGTGGGCGCCGCGTTGACCGGCGCGTCGAAGCGGTGCGACCAGATCTCCTCGCCGGTGGCGGTGTCGAGGACGCTGACACGGCCGAACCCCGTCGCCACGTAGAGCCGGCCGTCGGCTACGGCGAGCCCGCCGCCCGAGGCGTCGTCCCGCCCGGCATAGGACGGGGTCAGATCCGACTGCCAGAGCCGCTCGCCGGCGGTGCTCACGGCGGTGACGGTGGCGCGGCTGTCGAGGGTGAAGATGCGGCCGTCCTCGGCCACGGGGGTGGCGGTGAGGCGGTGACGGCGTTCATCGCCGCGGCCGATATC
>SLQD01000045.1 GCA_007131685.1 Paracoccaceae bacterium
ATCACCGAGGGCGCGCGCGGCGAGGGCGGGTATCTCACCAACTCCGAGGGCGAGCGTTTCATGGAACGCTACGCGCCCACCTACAAGGATCTCGCCAGCCGCGATGTCGTCTCGCGCTGCATGACGATGGAGATCCGCGAGGGGCGCGGCGTGGGCCCCAACAAGGACCATATCCACCTCCATCTCAACCACCTGCCCAAGGAGACGCTCGATCTGCGCCTGCCGGGCATTTCGGAGAGCGCGCAGATCTTCGCGGGCGTCGATGTCACCAAGGAGCCGATCCCGGTCCTGCCCACCGTCCACTACAACATGGGCGGCATCCCGACGAATTACTGGGGCGAGGTGCTCAACCCGACGAAGGACGATCCCGATGCGGTTGCGCCGGGGCTGATGGCGGTGGGCGAGGCGGCCTGCGCCTCGGTGCATGGCGCCAACAGGCTCGGCTCCAACTCGCTGATCGACCTCGTGGTGTTTGGCCGTGCCGCCGGCATCCGCGCGGCGAAGATCGTCGATCCCGGCGCGCCGGTGCCTCAGCCCTCGGCGGCGTCCATCGACAGGGCGCTCGAACGTTTCGACGGGCTGCGCCACGCCGATGGCGGGACGCCGACTGCGGCGCTGCGCGCCGAAATGCAGGACACGATGCAGAAGAACGCCGCCGTGTTCCGCACCGAGGAGGTGCTCAAGGAGGGCGTCGAGAAGATGACCGGCGTGGCGAAGAAGGTGGACGATCTCAAGGTCACCGACCGTGCGCTGATCTGGAACTCCGACCTGATGGAGACGCTGGAGCTCACGAACCTGATGCCCAACGCGCTCACCACCATCGTCGGCGCCGAGGCGCGCCACGAGTCGCGCGGCGCCCATGCCCGCGAGGACTACACCGAGCGCGACGACGCGAACTGGCGCGTGCACACCCTTGCCTACACCAGCGGGCACGAGGTCACGCTCGGCTATCGCCCGGTGCATACCGAGCCGCTCACGAGCGCCGACGAGGGCGGTATCGCGGCCGAGAAGATCGCGCCCAAGGCGCGGGTGTATTGAGGGGCGCAGCGCGCCGGGGGGATGCAGGATGACGGCCGGAACGGATGACGGGCCCACGCCGCGCGATCGTGTCTTCTTCATCGGCCCGAACAAGTGCGGCACGACATCGCTGCACCGGCTGTTTCAGGCCGCCGGCATTCCCGCACTGCACTGGCGCACGCGCGAGCCGCGCTACCTTGCGCTCACGATGGTTAACAACATGTCGCTGGGGCGGCGGCCCTTCGCGGGACTCGACCACGACCATGTCGCCTTCAGCGACCTGTTCTACGCCGGCGCGACGACTTATCTCGAGGGGTTTCGCCGGTTCCGCGCGATTCATGCGGCCTATCCGGACGCTTTTTTCGTGCTCAACACGCGCCCGGTCGAGGACTGGCTGCGCTCGCGCTGTGCACATGTCTCTGCGCAGAAAGGCGCGATGCTCGACCGGGTCACGCAGGCCACGGGGCTCGGGCGCGACGCGGTCGTCGCCGCCTGGCGCGCCATGTTCGAGACCCACCATGCCGAAGTTCGCCGCCATTTCGGCAATCATCGGCGCTTTCTCGAATTCGACATCTCCCGCGACGACCCGCAGCGCCTCGTGGACTTCTTCGCACCCGTTCACGCGCTCGACGCCCGCGCCTGGGCGCGATACAACGCAACCGATCATGCCGGCGCCACGCCCGCATGAGCCAAGCGCAGGGATCCTGACCCATGGTTCAGCTCACGCTTCCCAAGAACAGCCAGATCCGCACCGGCAAGACCTGGCCCAAGCCCGAGGGCGCGACAAATCTGCGCACCTTCCGCATCTATCGCTGGAACCCCGATGACGGCGAGAACCCGCGCGTCGATACCTATTTCGTCGACATGGATACCTGCGGGCCCATGGTTCTCGATGCGATCATCAAGATCAAGAACGAGATCGACCCGACCCTGACCTTCCGGCGCTCCTGCCGGGAGGGGATCTGCGGCTCCTGCGCGATGAACATCGACGGGATCAATACCCTCGCCTGCACCTACGGCATGGACGAGATCAAGGGCGACGTGAAGATCTATCCGCTGCCGCACATGCCGGTGGTCAAGGATCTGATCCCGGACCTGACGCATTTCTATGCCCAGCACGCCTCGATCATGCCGTGGCTGGAGACGAAGTCGAACACCCCCGAGAAGGAATGGCGCCAGTCGATCGAGGATCGCGAGAAGCTCGACGGGCTCTATGAGTGCGTGATGTGCGCCTGCTGCTCGACGGCGTGCCCGTCCTACTGGTGGAACGGCGATCAGTATCTCGGGCCGGCGGCGCTGCTGCACGCCTATCGCTGGGTGATCGACAGCCGCGACGAGGCCACCGGAGAGCGGCTCGACGATCTGCACGATCCGTTCAAGCTCTATCGCTGCCACACCATCATGAACTGCGCCAAGACCTGCCCGAAGGGCCTCAACCCGGCCAAGGCGATCGGTGAACTCAAGAAGCTGATGGTCGAGCGGACGATGTAATCGCGCGGGGGGCGCGCCATGCTGGTCGTCGTCGGGCTGATCGTCGCATTTGTGGTCATTCTCTGGCTGCAGCCCTGGAAGAGCCGCGCCTGCCGCTGGCGCGAGGATCGCACGCATGACGGAAAACAGACGCGCTATTACTGCGCGGCCTGCGGAGTGGTGGTGCTTTCGGATGACGGGGCGCCCCGGCGCTGCCTGGCAGGGCAGGAATAGGAGGCGGCCGCCCGGCCGCCCCGCGCGATCAGTTGACGATCTTCGCCTCGGTCTTGTCGCGGATTTCCTGCTCGCTGACCTCGGGTGCGGTCTCGACGATCTTGAGCCCGCCATCGACGACGTCGAGCACCCCGAGATCGGTGATGATCCGGTTGACCACGCCGGTGCCGGTCAGCGGCAGGGTGCACTGCTTGAGCAGCTTGGCCTCGCCCGCCTTGTTGGTGTGATCCATCACCACCACCACGCGCTTGACGCCGGCGACCAGGTCCATCGCGCCGCCCATGCCCTTGATGAGCTTGCCGGGGATCATCCAGTTGGCGAGATCGCCGTTTTCCGCGACTTCCATCGCGCCGAGAATGGCCATGTTGATCTTGCCGCCGCGGATCATCGCGAAGCTTTCGGCACTGTCGAAGAAGCTCGTGCGCTCGAGCGCGGTCACCGTCTGCTTGCCGGCATTGATGAGATCGGGATCGACCTCGTTTTCGGTGGGGAAGGGGCCGATGCCCAGCATCCCGTTCTCCGATTGCAGCGTCACATCGACGCCGTCGGGGATGTAGTTGGCCACGAGCGTCGGGATGCCGATGCCGAGATTGACATACATCCCGTCCTCGAGCTCCTGCGCCGCGCGGGCGGCCATCTGATTGCGGTCCCAGGGCATTGTCTCGCCTCCGTATCGGTGTCGTCTCGACC
>SLQD01000251.1 GCA_007131685.1 Paracoccaceae bacterium
CCGTCGCGCGCCGTTCTATCGGTTTGGCGAGCCGATGCAACGCGCCTTCGACGCCGCCTGCGCGCAAATGCCCCGGCGGGCGGGGTTTGCGGAACGGTCGCCGAGTTTGTATCCTGTGACGCGGAGGTATCATGCCCGAACTCGTCCGTCTCTATATCCGCCAGTCGCTGATCGGCTTCGCGATCGGCATCGCCTTCGTGGCGCTCCTGCTCGCGGCGAATGTCGCCGGGCTGCGCGGGCTGATCCTCGGCAGCCCCATGGGCTGGCTCGCCCTGATGATGCTGGTGCTGTTCAACGGTTTCGTCTTCGCCGGGGTGCAGTTCGGCATCACGGTGATGCGAATGGGCGAGATCCCGCCCGACGATCCCGGCGGCAAGCGCCTGCGCGAGAGCGGCACGCGCCTGCGCGAGGGTCTGACGCCGCCGCCCGAGCCGATTCCCGCCGCCGAAAAGCCGCGCCGCTGAACCATGGCTTGCGCGCGCAGCGCAGCTCTGCGAGCCCTGCGCGGGTCAAGCGGGGAGTCCGGATCATGCAGCGCAGTCTCCTAACAGCCGTCTTCTGCCTGGCCGCCGGCCCGGCACTTGCACTCGAGGGGATATATGTCGGCGAGCGCGACGATTTCACCTTCGAGCTGACGATCACCGAGGCCGAGGATGCGGGTGCGGATTACATGATGACGGTCGCGATCCGCGGCACCGACGACGTTCCGGACGAGACCGGTGTGCTGCGCCGGGACGGCGATGCGCTCGATTCCGCGGAGTCGGCAGACGGCCCTTTCAACGCGTTCGGCCGCGTCGCCGCGAATGGCGACATCATGGTCGCGGACGCGATGAGCGACGCCGAATTCCGCGCCGAGCGGGTCAGCGACGCGCCCTGACGGGTGGCGGGCCCGCAGCGACCGTGGAGGCGTTGCAATTCCCGAGAGCCTGAAAGTTCAGGTGGGCGCCGGTATAACGAGGCCAGAGCCCCGCCAGAGCCAGCTCCCTCGGAAGTTGGTATCGGCCACTGGAAAAGGGCCTCGCACGCGAAGAGCAGAACCCGCCGCGACCACAGATAAGCCGCCCGAAGCCCGGCGGCAACCCTTGCCGCGCGGGGCGGGGGGGCCATATCCTGCGTTCCATGGACGATCCCGCCACGCCGACCGATCCGCTCGTGGACAGACCGCCCGGCATGCGGCTGGCGCGCGGCGTGAGCCGGCATCTGCTGGGGCACGATTTCGTCACCGTCGAGGAGATGCGCCCCTGCCCGGGCCTGCGCGTCGATCTGATGGCGCTGGGGCCACGCGGCGAGATCTGGGTGATCGAGTGCAAGTCCTCGCGCGCCGATTTCACCTCGGACCGCAAATGGCACGGCTACCTCGAATGGTGCGACCGCTTCTTCTGGGCGGTGGGGCCGGAGTTTCCCACCGAACTGCTGCCCGTGGAGACGGGGCTGATCCTGGCGGACGACTACGGCGCCGAGATCCTGCGCATGGGGCCGGAGGCACGGCTCGCCCCGGCGCGGCGCAAGGCGCTGGTGCACCGCTTCGCCCGCCACGCCGCGCTGCGGCTGCACGGGCTGCGGCACAGCCGGCTCAGCGGCGTTTCTTCGACCCCTTGACCGGACCATCGCCGCGCTTGGCGCCCGCGCGGGCATGGGCTGCGGCGGTGCGCAGCTCCTCGGCGATCTCGTCGGCCTCGTCCGGGTCGAAATCCATCGGAAGCTCGACGCCGTTATCGGCGGCGACATAGATGCGCACCATGCCCTCCGTCGTCGGCCCGATCTGGAGATTCGCGCCGATATCGCTTTGCTTGTCGATGCCCATATCGCCCCTCCGCGCTGCCATCCGGTCTCATAGGCGCCGGGGCGGGCGCGTTCAAGCCGAAGGCTCTTGCAATCAGGCGGCCGCACCGCTAAATCGCGGCCCGGGCCGCCTTAGCTCAGTTGGTTAGAGCGCTGGATTGTGGATCCAGAGGTCCCCCGTTCGAGCCGGGGAGGCGGTACCATCGGCAGCGCCCCGCCGAAGGGCCCGGCAAGCCTTGTATCCCGCCACATTGCAACGGAAATTGCGCGCGCAGCGAGGCGACGGGAGCCATGCCCGACACGATCAGCCCCCATATTCCCGAGGACGTCTTCTGGGATCTGCCGCGCTCGCACCGCGCGCAGGGCGGACCGCGCCGCGCCGGGGTCGAGATCGAATTCGCCGGGCTGCACGAGGACACCGCCGCCGGGCTCGTGCGCGCGCAATGGGGCGGGCGCATCGAGCGACTGGCGGCGCATGATCTGCGCGTGGTGGGCACCGCGATCGGCGAGGTGCGCATCGAGCTCGACACCGCGCTGCGCCGCTACAGCAACACGCCGCTCGCCGCCTCCGCGATCGAACTGTCACGCAGCGTGGTGCCCGTCGAGGTGATCCTGCCGCCGCTCGAGCCGCTGATGCTCGGCGAGGTGTCGAGCTTCATGCAGGCGCTGCACGACGCCGGCGCGCAGGGCAGCAACGAGGGCGCCTTCTACGCCTTCGGGCTCCATCTCAATATCGAGATCGCCGCCGCCGAGGCGGCGTTCGTGGTGCCGGTGGCGCGGGCCTACGCACTGATGGAGGACTGGCTGCGGCTGACCGATCCGCCCGACAGGATGCGCCGCCTGCTGCCGTTCGTGGACCCGTATCCGCGCAGCTGGGTCGATGCCGTCGCCGCCGAGGGCGGCAATTGGTCGCTGCGCGACTTCGCCTCGCACTACCTGCATCACAATCCCACCCGCAATCGCGGGCTCGACCTGCTGCCGCTTGTGGAGTACCTCTTTGCGGATATGGCGAAGGCGACGCTGAAATCCTCGGCCAAGGGGGGCCGTCCGGCCTGGCACTACCGGCTGCCGGAAGCGCGCTTCGACCGCGCCGGCGGCGGCGTCGCGGCCGCCTGGAACCGCTGGTGCCTCGTCGAGCGGGTGGCGGCGCGGCGCGATCTGCTTGCCGCGCTCGCGGCCGAATGGGCCGCCCATCGCGGTGCGGCCACGACGCTGCGCACCGACTGGGCGCCGGTCGTCAGCCGGCTCCTGCACCCGGCGCGGGTCTGGCAGGGATGAGGCCGCGCATCGGGGTGACGACCTCGAACCGCACCGGCTGGCGCATCTTCCCGGTGATCGCGCTGGGCATCCGGCTCGCGGGCGGGCGCGCGGTGCGCTGGGGGGCGGGACGCGCCGCCGACATGGCCACGGTGGACGGCGTCGTGATCGGCGGCGGCGACGACATCTCGCCCGATCTCTATGGCGGCCATATCGTGGCCTCCGCGCGGCTCGATCCGGACCGCGATGCGCTGGAGCGGCGGCTCGTGCTCGAGGCCTACGACGCCAACAAGCCCGTGCTCGGCATCTGCCGGGGCGCGCAGATGCTCAACGTGGCCTTTGGCGGCACGCTTCACCAGGACGCCTACTCGGCCTATGAGAGCCGCTACATGCGCACCATCCTGCCGCGCAAGGACATCACGGTCTGCCCGGACACGCTTCTCGCGCGGGTGGCCGGGACCGCGCCGCTGCGCGCCAATGCCCTGCACAACCAGGCGGTGGATCGCACCGGCAACGATATCCGCATCGCCGCGCGGGACGCCGGCGGCATGGTCCAGGCGGTGGAACGCGCGCGCGATCCGTTCGCGCTCGGCGTGCAATGGCATCCCGAATACCTGATCTACACGGCGCGCCACCGGGCGCTGTTTCGTGCTCTCGTCGAGGCCGCGGCGGCCGGGCGCGACGCCGCCGGGCAGATCCGCGCCGCGCGCGCGGGGGCGTGATCACTCCACCGCGACGCGCTGGCGCAGCGTGCCATCCTCGGCATCATAGATCAGGATCTCGCCCTCTGCCGTGACCACCGCGACCCAGCCGCGCCCGCGCGTGAACGCCTCGACTCGCGCGCCCTCGGGCAGCTCGATCACCTCGGGCACGGCGAGCGGTGCGGGCGCCTGCTGAAGCCGGATGACAAGGGCCGCGGCGATGACTACAAGCCCCAGGATCATCACCCCCGCAAGCGCCGCCACCAGAAGCTTGAGAAAGCGCAGCTCGGGCGGCGTGCCCGGCGGGGGCGGCTCGGGACGATTCGAGGAGGGAGCGTCGAACATGGTCGAGGGGCCTTCGCGCATCCTGCGGGTGACGATCGGGGCCGACCCGCCCGGCCGCCTTGATAAGGCGCTTGCGCGCGATGCGCCAGAGTCGGCGGCGCTGTCGCGCTCGCGCATCGCACGGCTCATCGCCGAGGGCGCCGTGACGCAAGCCGGCGCGCCGCTAACCGACCCGAATGCGCGCATCACGGCGGGCGCCGAGATCGCCATCGCCCTCGCGCCACCCGAGGAGATCGCCGCCCTGCCCGAGGCGATCGCGCTCGACGTGGTCCACGAGGACGCCGATCTCGTCGTCATCGACAAGCCCGCGGGCATGGTCGTGCATCCCGCCCCCGGCGCGGCGCGCGGCACGCTCGTCAATGCGCTGCTGCACCATTGCGGCGATTCGCTTTCCGGGATCGGCGGTGCGCGGCGGCCGGGGATCGTGCACCGGCTCGACAAGGACACGACGGGCCTGATCGTCGCGGCCAAGAGCGACCGCGCCCATCACGGCCTCGCCGAGCAGTTCGCCGCCCACAGCGTCGAGCGCCGGTATGTCGCGCTGGTGCACGGGGTGCCCGACCCGGGCGATCCGCGGCTGCGCGGGCTGCGCGGGGTGGGCTTCGAGGCCGGGGGCGTCATGCGCATCGCCACCGAGATCGCGCGCCATCGCACCGACCGCCAGCGCCAGGCGGTCACCTTTTCGGGCGGCGGGCGCCATGCTGTGACCCGCGCGCGCGTCACGGAGCGATTCGGCACCCCGCCGGCCGCCGCGATGGTGGAGTGCCGGCTCGAGACCGGGCGCACGCATCAGATTCGCGTGCACATGGCCCATGTCGGGCACGGGCTGATCGGCGATCCGGTCTATGGCGGGCGCCGGCTCTCGGCGCGCGCGCTCGGGCCGGCGGCCGAAACGGCGGCGGCGTTCGAACGTCAGGCGCTGCACGCCGCCGTGCTCGGCTTTCGCCATCCCGTGAGCGGCGAATCGCTGCGCTTCGAGACCCCGCCGCCCCCGGACATGGCCGCGCTGATCGCCGCGCTGCGCTCGGCGACTCCACGCACGAGGGCGTGAAATCAGCGTGATGGCTCTGGCGTCCCGCCGCCGGGACGTTCATCATGCGTTCAAGATGGCGGTGCAGAATGCCCTGCCCGCCGCCGCACACACGACGACCCCGATGGAGGCCGACAGCGTCATGACCGACTACGCCAACCTCCCCGCCCCGTCCCCGGAACAGGGGCTCAACCGCTACCTGCAGGAAATCCGCAAGTTTCCGATGCTGGAGCCCGAAGAGGAATACATGCTCGCCAAGCGGTGGGTGGACCATCAGGACACCGAGGCCGCGCATCAGCTCGTGACCTCGCATCTGCGCCTCGCCGCCAAGATCGCGATGGGCTATCGCGGCTACGGGCTGCCGCAGGCGGAGGTGATCTCGGAGGCCAATGTGGGGCTGATGCAGGCGGTCAAGCGCTTCGACCCCGACAAGGGCTTCCGGCTCGCCACCTACGCGATGTGGTGGATCCGCGCCTCGATCCAGGAATACATCCTGCGGTCGTGGTCGCTCGTCAAGCTCGGCACGACGTCGGGCCAGAAGAAGCTTTTCTTCAATCTGCGCAAGGCCAAGTCCAAGATCGGCGCGCTCGAGGAGGGGGATCTGCGCCCCGAGAATGTCAAGCAGATCGCGCAGGATCTCAGCGTCACCGAGGACGAGGTGATCGCGATGAACCGGCGCATGGCGGGCTCGGACGCCTCGCTCAATGCGCAGGTCGGCTCCGATGGCGACGGTTCGATGTCCTGGATGGACTGGCTCGAGGATGACGACGCCAATGTCGAGGCCGACTATGCCGAGCGCGACGAGCTCGAGGCCCGGCGCGAACTGATGGTCGCGGCGATGGACGCGCTCAACGACCGGGAGAAGGACATCCTCACCCAGCGCCGCCTGCGCGACGAGCCCGTCACGCTGGAGGAGCTTTCCGGGCAATACGAGGTCAGCCGCGAGCGCATCCGCCAGATCGAGGTGCGCGCCTTCGAGAAGCTGCAGAAACGCATGCGCGAGCTCGGGCGCGAGCGCGGCCTGCCCGTCCCCGCCTGAGCGCCGCGCCGCGTGCAAACCCCGCACCGCTGTGGCAGTCTGCCGGCAACGGGCACGGGCCGGGGGACAGGATGAGCGGCACGGTAATCACGATCGCCCAGCAGAAGGGCGGGTCGGGCAAGACGACGCTGGCGGTCAATCTCGCCGTGGCGCTGGCGCGAGGCGGGCATTCCGTGGCGGTGCTGGACACCGATCCGCAGGGCAGCCTCGGGCGCTGGTTCATGACCCGGCGCGAGCGGCTCGGCGAGGCGGGTATGGAATTCGCCACCGCCTCGGCCTGGGGCGTCGCCTATGAGTGCGAAAAGCTCGCCCGCGCGGCGGAATTCGTGATCGTGGACACCCCTCCCAAGGCCGATTCGGACCTGCGTCCGGCGCTGCGCGCGGCGGATCTCGTGCTGGTGCCGGTGGCGGCGTCGCATGTCGATCTGTGGGCGACGGAGGGGGTGCTCGATCTCGCGCGCCGCGAGGACACCCCCGCGATCGTGGTGCTCAACCGGATGCGCGCCAATACCCGGCTCGGCGGCGATGTCACCGCCGCGGCGCGCGAGACGGGCGCCGAGGTCGCCGGGCCGGCGCTCGCCAACCGCATCGCCTATGCCGAAACCCTCGGCCAGGGACTCGGCGTAATCGAGGCGCCGCGCAATGCCGCCGCGCGGGCCGAGCTGGAAGCGCTGATCGCCGAGTTGCGCGGCCACATCCCCGGCTAGTCCGCGGCGAGGCGGCGCAGCGTGGGCGCCGGCGCCTCGGTTTCGGGCGCCCCGGCTCCGGCATCGGCATGCAGGCTGTGAACGAACAGCACGAGGTCGTTGCGAAAGCCGCGCGGGGTGCTGCGACGCGGGCGGTAGCGCTCGAAATCGATGAAGGTGACGGTGCCGTCGCGGTGGCAGATATCGCGCAGGCACGGCCGGCCATGCGCGTATCCGGCGGCATGAAACGCCGCCAACGCGCGCCGCTCGGCCGCGAAGGCGCGATCGGCGCCGCCCTTCTGCAGCCGCCAGCGCAGCGAGAGCCGCTCGGGCGGCTTGCGCCCGCAGACGCGCCCGTCCCGCGTGCGATTGCCGCGCAGCGGCCTTTCCAATCGGCGCGTGCTGTTATAGCTCCTCGGAGGCGGTCAGCGGAGCAGCCCATGGCATTCTTTCGAAAACTCAAGGAGCGGATGTTCAAGTCCTCCTCGAAGATCGAGGAGGGGATCGACGCGCTCGTGGCCGAGGGCGAGGCGGCGCCGCAGGACGAGGCGCCATCCCCGCCGGCGCCCGAACCGCCCGCTTGCGCGCCGCCGCCCGCCGACCCAGCCGCCGCGCCCCGGCCCGGGCTGTGGGATCGGCTCACCGGGCGCGGAGCCGATCCGGCCGCGCCGCGCCGCGCGCTCGATGACGAGATGCTCGAGGAACTCGAGGACCTGCTCATCCAGGCCGATATGGGCGTCGAGACGGCGACGCGGCTGACGGCGGGCATGGCCGAGGGGCGCATGGGGCGGCGGCTGTCCGTGCCCGAGATCAAGGCGCTGCTGGCCGACGAGATCACCCGCGTGATGGAGCCGGTCGCCCGGCCGATGCCGCTTTATGCCGCGCGCCCGCAGGTGGTGCTGGTGGTGGGGGTAAACGGTTCGGGCAAGACGACGACGATCGGAAAGCTCGCCGCCCAGTTCCGGGCGGCCGGCAAGAGCGTCATCATCGCCGCGGGCGACACCTTCCGCGCCGCCGCCGTCGAGCAGCTCCAGGTCTGGGGCGAGCGCGCGGGCGCGGCGGTGATGACGGCGCCCGAAGGCTCCGACCCGGCGAGCCTCGCGCATGACGCGCTCGCCCGGGCGAAATCGGAGGGCACGGATCTCCTGATGATCGACACGGCCGGGCGGCTGCAGAACCGCGCCGACCTGATGGCCGAGCTCGAGAAGATCGTGCGCGTGCTGCGCAAGCAGGACCCCGACGCACCGCACAACACGCTTCTCGTGCTGGATGCGACGACCGGGCAGAACGCGATCGGCCAGGTCGAGACCTTCCGCAGGATGGCCGATGTCAGCGGCCTGATGATGACCAAGCTCGACGGCACGGCGCGCGGCGGCGTGCTCGTGGCGCTGGCGGACCGGTTCGGCCTTCCCATCCACGCCATCGGGGTGGGCGAGCAGATCGACGATCTGCAGCCCTTTGACCCGGAGGAATTCGCCCGCGCCCTGACGGGCGCGGACGTGCCTTGAGATCAGCCGCTCAGAGATACTCGGGTGCGAGCATCTGCAGGTAACCTGCGTCCATCAGGTTGCGAAGGCCCTGGTTGATCCGACGCAGATGCAGGCGCGTGTCCGGATTCGCCCGCAATCCCACGACATGCAGCGTCTGAACGGAGGAAAAGTCGACGACCTCCTGGATCTCGTTGCTCACCCCCATCTCGCGCGCGATCGCATCGAGCGTGTCGGCGTTGGCCGAGATCAGGTCGGCCTCGCCCGAGATCAGCATGCGCATGCAGTCCTGCGCCGCGTTCGGGGTGAGCCGGGCATCCATGAGCTCGGTCAGGCCGAGTTCCTCGAGGTCGTGGGTGAAGAAGCCCGATGGCCGGCAGAGCTGCAGCCCGGCGGCATCCTGCGCCGCGCGGATGTGATCGACCTCGCCCGCGCGTCCGTAGAACGTCACGACGACCTGGTGCAGCGGGTCGGAGAACAGCAGCGCGTCGCACCGGAAATTCGAGTCCGCGTCCCGGTAGGTGACGGTGCAGGCGGGCTTGTACCAGGGAAAGCCGAGCGCGTAGGCGCCGTCGGCGATCAGCGGGCGCAGATGCGATCCCCAGTCCGCGATCGTGTCGATCCGGTAGTCGGGCTCGCCTCCCTCGGCCTGCAGCGCATACTCGACCAGCGCGCGGCTGAAACCGCCCCGCGGCAGGGTCGACCCCACATAGGGCGCATAATGATCGCCCGTGAGGATCTTGAGCGCATCCGAATCCGCCGGCTGCAACACCGGCAGGCCGCCCGCATCCATCGGAGGTGTCCCGTCGGCGCAGGGGATGTAGAGATCGATCCCGATCGGCACCACGTTGGGGCTGGTCAGCACGCCGGGATTGAGGTCGAAGATGCGCTGGAACTCGCGCGGGTTGCCATAGGCCCCCTCGGCGATGCGCGACAGGGAGTCGCCGCGCTGTGTCGTGTAGGTGGAATTGCACTCGATCACGGTGACCTGGGCAAGTCCCGGGGCTGACCCGAGGCCGACCATTGCAGCGGCGATGACACCAAGATATTTTTTCATGTTACCCTCCACGCCATTGTAAAGCATTTTTATTATCACATTTTTTAACAATTTGAAATATTGCTTTTCCCAACTCCCGGCACGCGAGGCGGCCAGGCAAACTCCGCCGCGGCAGGCAATTGACTCTTGCGACCCTTTCCCCTCTTGAGCGTCCCGGGATGCGGGCGCACGGTGGAGAACGGGAAACTTGTCCGGATGGCTGATATCGCTCGAGGGCACCGAAGCCGGGCTCCAGCTCGCCGCGGTGCTCGCGGTCGCGGCGGCGCTCCTGCATGCGCTGTTCGGGGCGCTGCAGAAGGGACGCTTCGACCCGTGGCTGTCGCGCGCGGCGATCGACGCCTCCTACGGGGTCATCGCGGCGCCCTTCGCGCTTTTCGTGGTGCCCTGGCCCGAGCCGCATATGTGGCCGATCTTCGCGGGCGTGTTCTTCATCCATGCGGGCTACAAGATCTTCCAGGCCGCCGCTTATCAGCGCGGGGCCTACACCGTCGTCTATCCGGTGGTGCGCGGCACGGCGCCGCTCTTCACGGTGATCGGGGCGGGGCTCCTGTTCGGGGAGATCTTCGGCCCGGTGCAGTGGCTCGGGATCGGGGTGCTGATGGCGGGGATCTTCGGACTCGCGCTCTACAATCTGCGCCACATCACGGTGGACCGCGACACGCTGCTGCCCGCGCTCGGCCTTGCGGTCATCACCGGCGGCTTCGTCGCGCTCTACACCACCTTCGACGCCTACGGCATCCGCGCGACGGCCGATCCCTTCACCTTCCTCGCCTGGTTCTTCTTCATCGACGCCTTCTTCATGCCGCTCTACACATGGCGGCGCTGGCGCGCGCTGCCGACCTCGCAGGTGCTGCCGCTGATGCGGCGCGGGGTGATCGGCGCGGTGGTGGCATTGTTCAGCTTCGGCTCGATCATGCTGGCCACGCGGCTCGGCCCGGTCGGACAGGCGGCGGTGCTGCGCGAGACCTCGACGGTGTTCGCAGCCCTGATCGGCTGGCTGATGCTGGGCGAGCGGGTGGGGCCGCGGCGCGTCGGGCTGATGGCGTTGATCGCGGGCGGCGCGGTGATAGTTCAATGGGCGACGTGATGGGGGGGCGATGACCGGCAAGACGAATACGGGGCTGCAGAAGGCGCTGGAGCTGGGGCCGATCCTCGGCTTCGTGGTGGCCTATATCTTCGTGCGCGAGCAGACCTTCACCATCGGCGGCACCGAGTATGACGGCTTCATCCTGCTCACCGGCCTGCTGATCCCGGTGCTGGCGGCGTCGAATTTCGCGCTGTGGAAGCTCACGGGCAAGGTCTCGCGCATCCAGCTCGTCACGCTCGTCTTCGTCGCCGTTTTCGGCGCGCTCACGGTGTGGTTCAACGACGAGCGCTTCTACAAGATGCGCAGCACGCTGGTCTTCGGGCTGTTCGGCGGGCTGTTATGGATTGGGCTCGCGCGCGGGCAGTCCTGGCTGGAATACGTGCTCGAGGGGATGATGCCGATCACGCATGAGGGCTGGATGGCGCTCACGCGGCGGCTGGCGTGGTTCTTTCTGGCAATGGCGATCGCCAACGAGATCATCTGGCGCAGCTTCTCGACCGATGTCTACGTGGTGTGGGATACCTTCGGGCAGATGGGGGCGATGTTCGCCTTCTTCATGTCGCAGGCGAAGCTGCTTGAGCGGCACTGGGTCGAGGAACGCTGAGCGCGGTTTTCGCGTGACAGGGCGGGCGCGTCTGTGCAGCCTCGGCGAGGGCCGTTCGGGAGGAGCCGGTGCGCAGAAAGGTGGTTTCGGCGCGCGACGCGGTCGCGCTGATTCGCGACGGCGATACGCTGACGACATCGGGCTTCGTGGGCATCGGCGTGCCCGAGGAGCTGCTGAGCGCGCTCGAGGCGCGCTTTCTCGAAACCGGCACCCCGCGCGATCTCGGTCTGGTCTTCGCCGCCGGACAGGGCGACGGTAAGGAACGCGGGCTCAACCGGCTCGGCCATGACGGGCTGTTGCGCTTCGTCATCGGCGGGCATTGGGGGCTGATCCCGAAGATCGGCGCGCTCGCGCTCGAGGGGCGAATCGCGGGCTGGAACCTGCCGCAGGGCTGCATCTCGCAGCTCTACCGCGACATTGCCGCGGGCAAGCCCGGCACGCTTTCGCGCATCGGGCTCGAGACCTTCGTGGACCCCGAGCTCGAGGGCGGACGCATCAACGACGCCGCCACCGAGACGGTCGTCGAGCGGGTCGAGCTCGCCGGGCAGACCTGCCTGTTCTACCATGCCCGCCCGCTCACCGTGGCGCTGCTGCGCGGCACGACGGCCGACGAGCTCGGCAATGTCACCATGGAGCGCGAGGCGCTGATCCTCGACAACCTCGCCCAGGCGATGGCGGTGCGCAATTCGGGCGGCGTGGTGATCGTGCAGGTCGAGCGGATCGCGAAGGGCGGCACCCTGCCCCCGCGCGAGGTCGTGATCCCCGGCACGCTCGTCGATGCCGTCGTCGTCGCCGCGCCCGAGAACCATCACCAGACCTTCGCCACCGAATTCTCCCATGCCTTCACCAACCGCATCCGCGCGCCCGAGGGCGCCGTCGCCGCCCCGCCGCTCGATGCGCGCAAGGTGATCGCGCGGCGCTGCGCGATGGAGCTGCCGGTTAACGGGGTCGTCAATCTGGGCATCGGCATGCCCGAGGGGGTCGCCTCCGTCGCCAGCGAGGAGGGGCTGCTGGCGCATCTGACGCTGACGGCCGAGCCCGGCGTGATCGGCGGGCAGCCCGCCTCGGGGCTCGATTTCGGCGCCGCCGTAAACACCGATGCCGTGATCGCGCAGAATGCGCAGTTCGATTTCTACGATGGCGGCGGGCTCGACATGGCCTGCCTGGGCATGGCGCAGATGGACCGGCACGGCAATGTCAACGTCTCGCGCTTCGGGCGCACCCTCGCCGGGGCGGGGGGCTTCATCAACATCTCGCAATCGGCGCGCCGCGTCGTCTATGCGGGCACCTTCACGGCGGGCGGGTTCAGCGCCGACATCGCCGGGGGCGGCCTGCAGATCGCGTCGGAGGGGCGGGCCTGCAAGCTCGTCGCGGATGTCGAGCAGGTCACCTTCTCGGGCGCGCGCGCCGCGCGGCAGGGCCAGCCGGTGCTCTATGTCACCGAGCGCTGCGTCTTCGAGCTCACCGCCGAGGGGGTCACGCTGATCGAGATCGCGCCGGGCGTCGATCTGGAGGCCGACATCCTCGCGCAGATGGCGTTCCGCCCCCGCATGGGCGAGCTGCGCGAGATGGATGCGCGGCTGTTTCGCCCCGAGCCGATGGGGCTGCGCACCGATCTTCTGCATCTCGATCTGTCGGAGCGCATCGCGCTCGACAGCGAGACCGGGCGGCTCTTCATCAATCTCGAGAAGATGCGCGTGCGCAGCCAGGACGACATCGACATGATCCGCG
>SLQD01000163.1 GCA_007131685.1 Paracoccaceae bacterium
TCCGGGCGCGAATCGCCGCGCCGCTCGCGCCCGTAATCGATCTTGGTGCAGAATGTGGCGACATGATCGGGCCCCAGCGCGGCCAGATGCGCGGCCTGCCGCGCGAGCTTGCCGGGCATCCAGTCGTCGTCGCTGTCCTGGAAGGCGATCAGCTCCCCGTGCGCCGCTGCGACCCCGGTGTTGCGCGCCGCCCCGGCGCCGCGGTTGCGTTCGTGCCGGATCAGCCGGATGCGCGCATCCCCGCGCGCCGCGATCATCGCCGCGGTGCCGTCGGTGGAGGCATCATCCACCACGATCACCTCGAGTGGCGCCAGCGTCTGGGCGAGCACCCCGTCGAGCGCGCGCCCGAGCGTCTCGGCGCGATTATGGGTGGGGATGATGACGCTGATGGCGGGGCTTGCGCTCATGCATCCCCCCGACTCTCGCCGCGCAGCCGGCGCGCGATCGCGCGCAGCGGCGCCGTGACGCGCCAACTGACCGATCCGAGCAGCGCCGCGTGCCGCGCGGCCTCGTTCTCGTAGGCGGCGGCGAGTTCGGCGATGCGCGCCGCCTGCGCGTCGCGTTCGGCCTTCAGGCCTCCGGACAGGTCGGCGAGGTCGCGATAGGTCCTGAAGATCGCCGGGTGCACGAGATCGAGCGGCCCGGCGACCGCGGCCTGCAGGCGCGCCGCGAGGGCGGGCGCGCGGGCGAGGTGATCGCGCGCGGCGAAGACGAGCAGGTTCTGCCGGTACCAGGGCTCGACGCGCTCATCCGCCCAGAGCGGCGCGCGCAGCGCGTCGAAGCCGTCGAAGCCGCGCGCGGCGAACAGGTCGCGCCACTGCGACGGCCAGGCCTCGTTGACATGCCCCTCGCCGCCCTGCCCGGGGATCGCCGCCGAGAACACCACGACCGGCGCATGCGCGCACAGCGTGTCGATCAGCCCCGGCGCGGCGGCGGCGGGCAGGTGCTCGGCCACCTCCAGGCACAGCGCCACGTCGAAGCGCCGCCCCAGATCGAGCGGCGCGGACAGATCCGCGGACGTGAACAGCTCCGGGGCGATCTCGAGCGTCCGCGCCTCCACCCAGGGCCCGTCCACCCCGCACAGATCGTCGATGCCGAGCGCGCCCGCCTCGGCCAGCCACTCGCCCGAGCCGCAGCCGAAATCCACCAGGCTCGCCGGTGCGAGAAGCGCGTGAACCCGCGCCAGGACCACCGCCGCGGAGCGCCGCGCCCCCGCCTGCAGCGCGGCGTGATAGGCGGCGTCGTACTGCCCGGTCGGTTCATTCGCCATGGCGCATCTTCTCCAGGCTGCTCACCGGCCCCGGCGCCGCGCGCATGAGGCCGACATGGCGCAGCCCGGCCATGTAGCCGCGCAGACAACTCCACAAGAGCCGGTCCGGTGTGCCATCGGCGTAACGTCCTGGCGCCCGCAGCATGCGCCCGGCATGGCGGCGCGGCATGATCCTGAAGGCGCGGCGCAGATGCGTGCGCCGTCCTGTCCGGCCGTATCTCAGGAAATGGCCCGTCAGGTGCCATTTCTCGTATCGGTATGCCTGCCGCTTGAGATCGCGCAGCGTCTCTTGCGTTTCACGCCGCACGACGGCAAGCGGCTCGTAACGGATCGCATGGCGACTGCACAACGCCTCGTGCCAGAAGTCGATGTCTTCGAATCCGCCGCGGGACGAGCCGGGGCCGGCATGTTCGTCGAAACCGCCGATGGCGAACGCGGCGGAACGCCGCACCGCCATGTTCGCCCCCGAGCCGATCTCCCACAGCGGTGCACCGTCGGGCCAGCCCTCGAGAAAACCGGCGTCGAAATGCACCGGCACGAGATCCATCCCGCGCGGTCCGAGATCGTGTTCGGCGCCGATCTGCGCCTCGGTCTCGAGAGCGGCGGGCAGGATGAGACCCGTCACCGCCGCAACCGCAGGGTCGTCGAAGCGGCGCAGCAGCGCGTCCACCCAGCCGGGTTCGGGGCGCATATCGTCATCCACGAAGACCGCGACCTCGCCCGTCGCCACCGCGATGCCGCGATTGCGCGCGCGCGACAGCCCCGCGACCGGCTCGGCAAGATAGAGGACGCCGGCGGCTTCGGCCACGGAGCGGGTCGCATCGTCGGGACCGTTGTCGACGACGATCACCTCGCGCCCGGCCGCGATCTCGGGGGCGATGGCCTCGAGACAGCCGGCGAGATGCCCGGGCCTGTGGCGCGTGCAGATGATGACGGATGCCGTGCAGGGAATCGGCCGCGCCCGGCGTTCGGACAGGCTGGTATCGAGTCGCTGCAAGGTCTGCGCGCCGAATGTGACGGCGTCCGGGGGCAAGGGCGTGTGTGTCGGCCCGGGCCGGCGATCGTCCGCCCCCAGACGCAGAAGCGCCGCAACCGATTCGCCGCAGGCCCGCCCGGCGAAGCTCGCAAATTCTTCCGGCGTCAGGGGGGGATCCGGAGGCAGCAGCATGCCACGGCCGAGAACCGCCCCGCGATGGCGCAGTATCACGAGGGCCGGGCGATCGATCGCCGGATCGAAGCTGCCGGTCTGCGCGGCGAGATCGATATCGAGGATCGTCCAGGGTGCGGGCGGTCTCATCGGGCGGGCGCCTTCTCGGCATGGTCGCGCTTGCGCTGTGTGATCCGCACCATCGAGCGGTCGTACTCGCCGAAATAGCCCTGCATGCCGCCCCATATCTCGGCGAGCACGAAACCCGGCGGGCTCTCGCCGCGCCCGAAGAGGGCGCGCATCAGCCGGCGCAGGTGATATCGCCACCACCACTGCATGAACCGGCGGTGCGGACCGCGCATCGCCGGCTCGGCAGCGACGCTCTTTCGCACCAGCGCCATGCCCGCCGTCCCCCAGGAATGATACTGCCTGCGCAGGCCGGGCATGTCGCGGCGATGCTCGTGATGCACGAGCAGCCCGGGCAGGTAGACCAGCGGCCAGCCGCCGCGGATCACCCGGTAGAACATGTCGATATCGCCGCCGCCGGGCAGCGGCGGGCCGGTGTCGAGCGCCTCGTCGAAGCCGCCGAGCGCGCGCAGCGCGGCGGTCGCGAAGGCCATGCTTGCCCCGGTGCCGAAACGGCCCGCATTCGCCGGGTAGATCGGGTCACCCCAGGCCTCGGGGCCGAAGCGCATCCACTCGAAGCCCTTGCCGAAGCCGCCGGCGCGCTCGAAGCGCAGCTGCGCCTCGGTCTCGAGCATCAGCGGCAGGATCGGGCCTGTGAAGCCGCCCGCGCCGGGCGAGGCGGCGATGCCCTCGGCCAGCGCGTCGAGCCAGAGCCGGTCGGCCACCGCGTCGTCATCGACGAAGGCGAGCCAGTCGCGATCGCTTTCGGCCAGGGCGCGGTTGCGTGCGAAATCGAGCCCCGGCACCGGCTCCA
>SLQD01000023.1 GCA_007131685.1 Paracoccaceae bacterium
AAATGCTCGAATTCCCCGGTGTCGTGAAGGAACTCCTGCCGAACGCGACATTCCGGGTCGAACTCGAGAACGGCCATGAGATCATCGCGCATACGGCAGGAAAGATGCGCAAGAACCGCATCCGCGTGCTCGCGGGCGACAAGGTTCAGGTGGAGATGACGCCCTATGACCTGACCAAGGGGCGCATCAATTACCGCTTCAAGTAACGCGTGCGGCTGATCCTCGGCTCCGCGAGCCCGCGCCGGCGCGATCTGCTGGCGCAGATCGGCGTGGTGCCCGATGCCGTGCATCCGGCCTATATCGACGAATCCCCCGCCCGGGGCGAGTTGCCGCGCCCCTATTGCGCGCGCATGGCGCGCGAGAAGGCCGAGGCCGTCGCGGCCGATGACGGCGACCTCGTCCTTTCGGCCGATACCACCGTGGCGATGGGGCGACGCATCCTCGGAAAGCCCGACGATGCCGGCGAGGCGGCGGCGTATCTCACCGCGCTCGGCGGGCGGCGGCACCGGGTGATTACCGCCGTGGCGCTGCGGCGCGGAGCGCGGCTCTGGCAGCGCGAGGTCGTCACGGCCGTGAAGATGAAGCGCCTGTCCGACGCCGAGCTCAACGCCTATCTCGACAGCGGCGAGTGGCAGGGCAAGGCCGGCGGCTACGGCGCGCAGGGGCTGGCGGGGGCGTTCATCCCCTGGCTGTCGGGATCGTTCTCCGGCGTCGTGGGGCTGCCGCTCGCGGAGACGGCGACCCTGCTTCAGGCGGCGGGCTACCCGCTCTACCGCGCATGAAGGGCACGGTCACGGCCCTCGGCGCGATCGGCGGGCGCCGCGCGGCGGCGCTAATCGTGGATGGCACGCTCGAGGATCTGCTGGTCGATCCGCCCGAGGACGCGCCCCCAGCCCCCGGTGCGATCCTGCGCGCCGTCGCGGGGCGGCCGATGAAGGGCATGGGCGGCGTCTTCGTCGAGCTGCCCGAGGGCCGGGGCTTCCTGCGCCAGTCGAAAGGGCTGCGCCCGGGCCAGGCGCTGACCGTGCAGGTCGCCGCGCGCCCGGAGCCGGGCAAGGCCGTGCCGGTCACGACGCGTCTGCTGTTCAAGAGCCGCCATGCCATCGTCACCCCCGACGCCCCTGGCCTCAACATCGCGCGCTCCATCACCGATCCCGAGACCCGCGCCGCACTCGCCGCGATCGCCGAGGCGGCGATGGCGGGATCGGCGCATGGGCTGATCCTGCGCTCGGCGGCGGCGCTGGCCGGGGCCGGGGCGGTGCGCGACGACATTACCGCGATGCGCGCACTTGCAGACGCGGTTCTGGCGGATGCCGCGGCGGAGCCCGCACTGCTCGTGGCCGCGCCCGATGCGCATGAGCTCGCCTGGCGCGACTGGACCGATCCCTGGCCCGACATAGTCGCCGACGGCCCCGATGCCTTTGCCGCGCATGGCGTGCCGGAAAGGATCGAAGCGCTCACCCGCGCGCAGGTGCCGTTGCCGGGCAGCGCGTCGATGTTCGTCGAGCCCACGCATGCGATGGTCGCGGTGGATGTGAACACCGGCGGCGACGGCTCGCCCGCGGCCGGGCTCAAGGCCAATATCGCCGCCGCGCGCGCCCTGCCCCGCGCGCTGCGGCTGCGCGGGCTGGGCGGGCAGGTGACGATCGATTTCGCACCGATGCCCAAGAAGGACCGCCAGCCGCTCGAACAGGCGCTGGGCGCCGCCTTCCGGCGCGACGGGCCGGAGACGACGCTGGCGGGCTGGACCCCGCTCGGCAGTTTCGAGCTGCAGCGCAAGCGCGACCGGATGCCGCTTTCGCAGGTGCTCGCCGGGCTTACATGGTGAGGTCGTGCACCGTGAGCTGCCGCAGCGCGCCGTAGCCATTGAAGCGCGTGCTCGTGACCAGCCCGTAGGCGCCCATGCCGAGGAATATCACCGCGTCGCCCTCGGCAGTGTCGGCGGGCAGCGGAACGTCGCCGGGCAGCCGGTCGAGGCTGTCGCAGCTCGGCCCGAAGACGGTGCGCGGCACCGGCGCGCCGCTGCGCGGGCGGCCCGCCGGGTCGAGCACGCGGATGCGGTCGCTCACGCCCATCACGAGATGCTCCGCAAGCCCGCCATAGACCCCGTCATCGAGAAACACCGCGCCGCTGGCGCGCACCGCCTTCACGCGGCTGAGCAGCGCCTGGCATTCGGCCACCATGGCGCGCCCCGGCTCGCAGACGAGCGCGGGCGGCGTCGCGAAGGCGGCGTGCAGGCTCGCGCCGATGGTATCGAAGATCGCCTCGAGCGCGGCCGCATCGGCGTCCATGCGCCGCGCGGGAAACCCACCGCCGACATTGAGCCGCGCAAGCCGCACCCCGGCCGCATCCGCGATGCGCGCAGCGGCCTCGATATACGCCGCCCAGGCCGCGCCGTCGGGACACTGGGTGCCGGGATGAAAGGTCATCGCGGGGATGAACCCCGCCGCCGCGACGGCGCGCAGAAGCTCGCCGGCCTCCTGCGGGGTCGCGCCGAACTTCTCCCCGAAATCATAGGCCGCACCGGGCACGGGCAGCTTGAAGCGCACCGCGATCTCGGTGCCCTCTGCGGGCACGCGCGCGGCGATCTTGGCGAACTCCGCCTGCGAGTCGACGGCCCAGGACGCCACCCCGGCCGCCATGCCGGCCTCGATCTCGCGCACCGTGCGCACCGGGTTGTTGTAATGCAGCACCGCGTCGGGAACGATCCGGCGCACCGCCGCCATCTCGGCGGGGGAGGCCACGTCGAAGGCGCGGATCCCCGCGCTGGAGAGATTGGTGATCACGTCCTCGGCGTCATTGGCCTTGACGGCATAGGTCACGAGGCCGTCGAAGCCGTCCTGAAACCGCCGCGCCATCGCCTGCAACACATTGGGCGCGAAGAGCAGCACCGGCCCCTCGCCGCGATCCGTGCGCAGCGCCTCAGCCGGCGTCGCGGGAATGATGTCATGATGGGTCACGGCCGTACCCTTCTGCCGGAGTTTCATCTGCCTGCCAGGACAAGATGCCGCAGATTGCGGACGATTCCACTGGTCAGTCTGCGCGTTCCGGCGTAAAGATTTGTCGAAATGACGAAAATGCCGGCGAATCGACTGGACACGCTCGACAGTGCGCTGATGACGCAGCTCGCGGCGGATGCGCGCATCCCGCTCGCCACGCTGGCGCGCCGGCTCGGCGTGGCCCGCTCGACGGTGCAGGCACGCATCGAGCGGCTGGAGACGACGGGGATGATCGCGGGTTACACGATCCGCCCCGGAGACGCCGCGCGGCAGGGGCGCATCCGCGCCACCGTGCTGCTGACCATCGAGCCGCACGCCCAGGCCGCGGTGCTCGCCCGGCTGAAGGCGCGCG
>SLQD01000135.1 GCA_007131685.1 Paracoccaceae bacterium
CACCGCCTCGGCATACCATTCGCGAAAGAAGCCCACCCCGAAGATGCCGCCGATCGCGATATGCGTGGAGCTGACCGGCAGGCCGAGCCAGGAGGCGATGATCACCGTGATCGCCGCGGCCAGCGCGACGCAATAGGCGCGCATCGCGTTGAGCTTGGTGATCTCGCTGCCGACCATGCGGATCAGCTTGGGCCCGAACAGGATCAGCCCCACCGACAGACCGAGCCCGCCCACCACCATCACCCAAAGCGGGATACCCACATCGTCCACCGTGGCGCCGCCCTGCACCGCCTGCACGATCGCGGCGAGCGGGCCGACGGCGTTGGCCACGTCGTTTGCGCCATGCGCGAAGGACAGGAGCCCCGCCGAGAAGACGAGCGGGATCGCGAACAGCGTCTTGACCGACTTCTTGCGGTTCTCGAGTCCCTCGGACTGGCGCCGGATCACCGGGCGCATCAGGACCGTCATCACCGCGGCGACGGCGAGCCCGATCAGCAGGGCGTGGCCCAGCGGGATATCGACGATGCGCTCCAGGCCCTTGATCGCGAGATAGGTCGCGAAGGTGCCCGCCATCACCCCGATCAGCACCGGCACCCAGCGCCGCGACGCTGCGATCAGGTCGTCGACATAGAGAATGTGCGCCTTGATGAACCACAGAAACAGCGCTGCGATCACCCCGCCCATCACCGGCGAGATCACCCAGCTCGCCGCGATCTGGCCCATCGTCACCCAGTTGACCGCCGCGAAGCCGGCCGCTGCGATGCCCGCCCCCATCACCCCGCCGACGACCGAATGCGTCGTCGAGACCGGCGCGCCGACCACCGTGGCGAGGTTGATCCACAGCGCCGCCGCGATCAGCGCGGCCATCATCGCCCATATGAAGATCTGCGGCTCGGCCACGGCCTCGGGCGCGATGATCCCGCGCGAGACGGTCCCCACGACGTCGCCGCCCGCCAGAAGCGCGCCCGCCGTTTCGCAGATCGCCGCGATCACGAGCGCTCCGCCCATTGTCAACGCGTTCGAGCCGACGGCCGGCCCCATGTTGTTGGCCACGTCGTTGGCGCCGATATTGAGCGCCATGTAGGCCCCGAACACCGTCGCCGCGACGACGACGAGGCCCATCGGCTGCTGGCCCATGACGATCATCGCGACGATGGCGACGATGGTGATGAAGATCAGCGCGAGCCCGGGCGCGATGAGCGGGCGCGAGGCATACATCGTCGCCCCCTCGAGCCGCCCGATGCGGCCGAGATCCTTGTCCAGGGTCTTGATCAGACGGGGGGCGGGGTCGCTCAAACCGGGTCCGGCGCTCTGGTGGCGAGAAATGTGACGGTTTCGTGACACGCCGGTAGCGCGATTTTCGCGCCCCGGCAACCCCGCCGGTCAGTCCAGCGCGCGCAGCAGGGCCCGCAGCTCGTGTTCATGCACCATCTTGGCGGCGCGTTGGAGGCTGACCCATTTTCGCTTGCGTTCGCCGGCTTCGGGGAAGACGTCGGCGAGCTTCTTCGCCTTCAGTCGAAACACCTCCACCCGGCAGCGCAACCCGCCCTCGCCGACCTTGCGGTAGTGGAAGCGGCCGATCGGCTCGGGATCGACATTGCCCTTCACGCCGGCCTCCTCCCAGGCTTCCAGCAGCGCCGCCTCGGCGAGGCTGCGCCCCTGCATCGGCCAACCGCGCGGCACGATCCAGCGCCCGCTGCGCCGCGTGCTGATCAGGAGCACCTCTCGGCGCTTGCCGCGCTCGCGCAGGCAGAGCGCGGCCACCTGAAGATGCGCCGGGCGGCGCAGGAGCGGGGCGAGATATTCGTTGAAGGCTCGTGACCAGGCGCTCGACATACCGCATCATGCGTCAGGGGCGCGCCCGGACACAATAGCTGTCTTGTCAGAAGCTGCGCCGCGCGCGCAGGGCTGCGAGGATCGTGCCGTCATCGAGATAGTCGAGCTCACCGCCGATCGGCACCCCCTGCGCCAGCGAGGTCAGCCGCGCGCCCGTCCCCTCGAGCGCCTCGGCGAGGTAATGGGCGGTGGTCTGGCCGTCCACCGTGGCGGCCAGGGCAAGGATGACCTCGGTGATGCCCTCGTCACGCACCCGCGCGGCGAGCTCGGGGATGCGCAGCTCCTCCGGCCCCACCGCGTCGAGCGCCGAGAGCGTGCCGCCGAGGACATGATAACGCCCCGAGAATGCCCCGCCGCGCTCCAGCGCCCAAAGATCCGCGACGTCGGCGACGACGCAGATCTCTCCGGTCGCGCGCTCGGGATCGCGGCAGATGCCGCAGACCTCCTCGGTGCCGATATTGCCGCAGCCCCGGCATTCGCGCGCGGCCTCGGCCACCTCCTGCATCGCCTGCGCGAGCGGTCCCATCACCTGCGTGCGCTTGCGGATCAGGTGCAGCACGGCGCGCCGTGCCGAGCGCGGCCCGAGCCCCGGCAGTCGCGCCATCATCTCGATCAGCGCCTCGATCTCGCGCGCGGGTCCGCTCAAGGTGTCAGAACGGCAGTTTCATGTCGGCCGGCAGGCCCATGCCCTCGGTGAGCTTGCGCATCTCCTCCTCGCTGCGCTGGGCGGCCTTCTGCTGGGCCTCCTTGATCGCGGCGAGGATCAGGTCCTCGACGACCTCCTTGTCCTCGGCCGAGAAGATCGACGGGTCGATGTCGAGCCCGACGAGCTCGCCCTTCGCCGTCGAGGTGGCCTTGACGAGCCCGGTGCCGGCCTCGCCGGTCACGGTGATCGTCTTGAGCTCCTCCTGAAGCTCGGCCATCTTTGTCTGCATTTCCTGGGCGGCCTTCATCATCTTGCCCATGTCGCCCATGCCGCCAAGCCCCTTGATCATCGCATGTCCTTTCACTCAGTCCTGTTCAAACGGGTCCCAGTCATCATCCGGTGTCTCCAGCGTCTCGATATCGGCGCCGGGCTGCGCTTCGTCGAGCGCTCGTATGGCAGTGATTTCGGCGCCGGGGAAGGCCTCGAGAACCGCCCCCACCAGCGGATTGTCGCGCGCCCGCGCGCGCAACTGCGTCTCGGTCTCCTCGCGCGCCTCGCCGATGCTGGGCGCGCCACCGCCACTGACGACCGACACCGTCCAGCGCGCCCCGGTCCACAGCTGCAGCCGCTGCGCCAGGGTCGCGGCGAGGTCGGGCGCGGCGTCCGGCGCGGGCTCGAACTCGATGCGGCCGGGGCTGTAGCGCGCGAGCCGGAGGCCGCGCTCGATCTGCATCAGGAGCGTCATGTCGCGGCGCGCGCGCACCAGCTCGACGACATCCTCGAAGCGCGCATAGGCGGCGAGCGGATCCGGCGCCGCGGCCCTCAGCGCCTGCGGCCCGCCGCCCGGCCCGGCCGGGATCTCCCCGCCG
>SLQD01000236.1 GCA_007131685.1 Paracoccaceae bacterium
GCGGCATGAGCAATTTCAGGTCCTTCGATGACCGCAACCGCATCGAGGGCGAGATGCCCTGGGCCGAGCGCGATCTGCCGAAAACCGTCTATGAGTATCTCGGCCGTACCGTCGCGGCGCATCCCGACCGCCCGGCGGTCTCGTTCCAGATCACCTCCGGGCCGAAGGACCGCGCCGAGACGCTGAACTGGCGCGAGCTGCACCGGCAGGTCACGCAGGCGGCCAACATGCTGCGCGCCCACGGCATCGGGCCGGATGATGCGGTGGCCTATGTGCTGCCCAACGCCAACGAGACGGCGGTGACGCTGCTCGCGGGGATGACGGCGGGGATCGTCAACCCGATCAACCCGCTGCTCGAGCCCGAGAAGATCTCCGCCATCCTGCGCGAAACCGGCGCCAAGGCCGTCGTCACGCTCAAGTCGATGCCCAAGACGGATGTCGCGCAAAAGGTCGCCGAGGCGGTCGGCTACGCGCCCGAGGTCAAGGCGGTCTTCGAGGTCGATCTCAATCGCTACCTCGCGCCGCCGAAAAGCTGGATCGTGCCCTTCATCCGGCCCAGGAACCCGGCGCGCCATCATGCGCAGGTGCTCGACTGGGCCGCCGAGGTCGCGCGCCATCGCGGCGACGCGCTCGATTTCGAGCTGCCCGAAGCGGACCGCATCGCCGCCTATTTTCACACCGGCGGCACCACCGGGATGCCCAAGGTCGCCCAGCACAGCTACGAGGGGATGATCTACAATGGCTGGCTGGGCAACAAGCTGATCTTCGGCGAGCGCGACGTGCTGATCTGCCCGCTGCCGCTGTTTCACGTCTTCGCGGCCTATCCGATCATGATGTCCTGCGTCGCCTCGGGGGCGCATGTGGTGTTTCCCACCCCGCAGGGCTATCGCGGCGACGGCGTGTTCGACAATTTCTGGAAGCTCGTCGAGCGCTGGGGCGTGACCTTCATGATCACCGTGCCCACCGCACTCTCGGCGCTGATGCAGCGCAAGGTGGGCGACGCCGATGTGTCGTCGCTGCAAAGCGGGATCTCGGGCTCGGCGGCGCTGCCGATGGAGCTCTACAAGCGCTTCGAGGGGGCGACGGGCGTGCAGATTTCCGAGGGCTACGGGCTGACCGAGGCGACCTGCCTCGTCTCCTGCAACCCGATCGGCGGCAAGAAGAAGGTCGGCTCGGTCGGCATCCCCTTTCCCTACACCGAGGTGCGGATCCTGCAATTCGAAGATGACGGCGCCATCGCCCATGAATGCGCCGCCGACGAGGTCGGCGAGATCTGCATCTCCAACCCCGGCGTGCGCGCGGGCGCGACCTACACGGAGGCCGACAAGAACCGAAAGCTCTTTGCCGATGGCCGCTTCCTGCGCACCGGCGATCTGGGGCGGCTCGACGCGGAAGGCTATCTCTGGATCACCGGGCGCGCGAAGGATCTCATCATCCGCTCGGGACACAATATCGATCCCGTCGAGATCGAGGAGGCGCTCCTGAGCCATCCGGCCGTCGCTTTCGTCGGCGCCATCGGCCAGCCCGATTCCTTCGCCGGCGAGCTGCCCTGCGCCTATGTGGAGCTCACGGATGACGGCAGGGTCACCGAAAAGGAGCTGCACGCCCACGCCAAGGAGCGCATTACCGAGCGCGCCGCGCTGCCCAAGCATATCGAGATCCTGGACGAGCTGCCCAAGACCGCGGTGGGCAAGGTGTTCAAGCCGGATCTGCGCTGCCGGGCGATCCGGCGCATCTATGACGCCGCGCTCAAGGATGCGAAGCTCGCCGCCGAGGTGGCGGACGTCTATGAGGACAAGAAGCGCGGGCTCGTGGCGAAGCTGCGCCGCACCGGAGAGGTGGACGAGGCCGCCCTCGCCGAGACGATGGGCAATTTCACGCGGCCATGGGAATGGGCGGAGTAGGGTTGTACGCGGCCGCGTGACGGTGCATAGCGGGGGCATGGAGCCTGCACCCGGCATCATCGCCGCACTGCGCGATTTCGACGGTTTCGGCCGGCGCACGCAGGCGTATGAGGCGGAGGGCATCCCGTATTTCGTCAACGAATTCTGGACCGCCCGCCAGCGCCAGGGCCACGCCCTGCAAGAGATCTCCTACCGCGCCTGCTTCAAGCCGCAGCTTCCCGCCTTCTTCATCGACCGGTTGACCGCGCCAGGCGACACGGTCCACGACCCCTTCGCCGGGCGCGGCACCACGCCGCTTCAGGCCGCGCTCATGGGCCGGCACGGCTCGGGCTGCGACATCAATCCGCTCGCCGCAATGCTGGTGCGCCCGCGGCTGCGCCCGCCGGCGCCGGCCGATCTCGAGGCCGCGCTCGCCACGGTGGACTGGAGTGCGGGGCGCATCGGCCGCCCGGAACTCGACGCCTTCTATCACCGCGACACGCTGCGCGCGCTGGAAGCGCTGCGCGTCTGGCTCGCGGCCCGCGCCCCGTTCGAAGAGCCGGCCCCGGACCGGGCGGCGGACTGGCTGCGCATGGTTGCGCTCAACCGGCTCTCGGGGCACTCGAGCGGCTTCTTCTCGGGCCGGTCGATGCCGCCCAACCAGGCCGTCTCGCTCGCGGCGCAGCGGCGCATCAATGCCCGGCTTGGCACCGCGCCGCCGCCGCGCGACATTCCCGCGATCCTGCTGCGCAAGTCGCGCTCGCTGATGCGCCATGGCACGGATGTGCCCGGCGGCGGGCATGTCTTCACCGCCCCCGCCGAGGCCACGCCGCAGCTCCCCGACGGCAGCGTCGATCTCGTCGTCACCTCGCCTCCCTTTCTCGATGTGGTGCATTACCGCGCCGATAACTGGCTGCGCTGCTGGTTCGCGGGAATCGATCCCGACAGCGTCGCCATCGCGCAGCACCGTGATCTGGCGGGCTGGACGATTATGATCCGCGCCGTGCTGAGCGAACAGGCCAGGCTCCTGCGCCCCGGCGGGCATGTCGCCTTCGAGGTGGGCGAGGTGCGCGGCGGGCGCGTGGCCCTCGAGCGGGCGGTGTGGGAGGCGGCGGCGGGCCTGCCCTTCGCGCGGCTCGGCGTGATGATCAACGACCAGGCATTCACCAAGACGGCCAATTGCTGGGGCGTGGTCAATGGCACGCATGGCACCAACACCAACCGAATCGTGCTCCTGCGCCGGCGCTGACGGCGGTTTGCCCTTGAAAAACCCGTTAAACAAGCGCATCTATCCGGCGCCCACGGACGGGCCCATGCAGGTGAAGGAGTGACCATGGCCAAGGAGGAAATGCTCGAATTCCCCGGTGTCGTGAAGGAACTCCTGCCGAACGCGACATTCCGGGTCGAACTCGAGAACGGCCATGAGATCATCGCGCATACGGCAGGAAAGA
>SLQD01000197.1 GCA_007131685.1 Paracoccaceae bacterium
GCGAGCCGCCGAAGAACACCGCCACGAACACCGCCGGAAACCCCGCCACCACGATGAGCATCGCGTTGCGGAACACATGCCCGTAGAGCACGCGCCGCTCGGTGATGCCCTTGGCGCGGGCGGTCATCACGTACTGCTTCTTGATCTCGTCGAGAAAGCTGTTTTTCGAGAGCAGCGTGAGCGTGGCGAAGGCCGAGATCGTCGAGGCCGCCACTGGCAGCGTGATGTGCCAGAAATAGTCGAGCACCTTGCCCATCAGCGACAGCTCGGCCCAGTTCTCCGAGGTGAGTCCACGCTGCGGAAAGATCTGCCAGTAGGAGCCGCCCGCGAACAGAACCAGAAGCAGGATCGCGAAGAGAAAGCCCGGGATCGCATAGCCCACGATCACGACGCCCGAGGTCCAGGTATCGAAGCGGGTGCCGTCATGGACGGCCTTGCGGATGCCCAGCGGGATCGAGACGAGATAGGCGATCAGCGTCGACCACAGGCCGAGGCTGATGGAAACGGGCATCTTTTCGAGGATCAGCTCCGTCACCCCGATGGAGCGGAAATAGCTCTCGCCGAGATCGAGGCGCATGTAATCCCACAGCATCGAGAGGAAGCGCTCGGCAGGGGGCTTGTCGAAGCCGAACTGCGCCTCGAGCTGGGCGATGAATTCGGGCGAGAGCCCCTGCGCGCCCTCGTAGCGGCTTTCCGACTCGGCCGGCCCGCCGCCGGCGAAACCCGCGAAGACATCGCCCTCGCCCTCGGTCTCGGCGATGATCTGCTCGATCGGGCCGCCGGGGACGAACTGCACCAGCGTGAAATTGATCAGCAGGATCCCCAGCAGGGTCGGCACGATCAGCAACAGCCGCTTGAGAATGTATGCGCCCATCGTGCGCCCTGCCCCCGGCCGACCGGATCGCCGCTTTTCGTTGCCTTCAGGCTAAGGGCCCCGCCCTGCCCCGCGCAAGCACCGATGCCGACCCCGCAACGCGAACGGCCGCCCGGCTCGGCGGGCGGCCGCGCACGAGGCTGCGGGCGCCGTTACTGCCCTTCGGCCTCGATATAGGCGATCAGCTTGGCGCGGTCCTCCTCGCTGCCCATTCCGGCATAGGCCATCGAGGTGCCCGGCGCATATTCGCGCGGATTCGCGATGAAGGCCGACAGGCTGTCATAGTCCCACACATCGGCGACCTCGGAGAGCGCGCCGGAGTAGTTGAAACCATCGACCGAACCGACCTCGCGGTCGATCAGGCCGTAGAGATGCGGGCCGACGCGGTTCTGCCCATCCTCGAGCGCATGGCAGGCGCGGCACTGGTTCCACAGGTTCTGACCGTCCGCCGGGTCCTGCGCGGCGACCAGCGCGGCGAAGTCCGCGTCCGCATCGGCGTCCTCGTCCTCCTCGCGTGCCTCCTCTTCGTCGGCCTCGTCATCCTCCGGACGCTCGGCCTCGGCGAGCTCGAACTCCTCCATGTCGCCGCCGCTTTCGACATGCATGTAGGCGATGAGATCGGCGCGCTCGCCCATGTCGTCGAGCCCACCATAGCTCATGCTCGTCCCGGGGGCGTAATCGCTCGGGTTCTCGATGAAGGCCGAGAGCTCCTGCGGCGTCCACTCGCCTTCGGGCAGCGCACCGGAATAGCCGAAGCCGTCGATCGAGGCGATCTCGCGACCGACGACCTGATACATCGACGGCCCGACGCCGTGCTGACCCTCCTCGAGCGCATGACAGGCGCGGCACTGGCTCCAGACCCCGGAGCCGGCATCCGGATCGGCCGAGGCGAGCCGCTCCTCGAAGCTCATCTCCTCCTCTTCTGCCTCCTCGTCACCGTCATCCTCGGGCATGGCGACGACGAAGGCCTGCTCGTCACCCTGACGGCCGACGGTATAGAGTTCGCTCGCCGCCCATTGCCCGAGCAGGAACACCAGAAGCGCCCCGCAGAAGGCCCCGACGATTTTCGTGAAAACCATTGTGTCGAACATGTCTCATCCCATGCAGCCCGGGGTTTTCGACTCTCTATCCGCTTCACCTCGCGCATTTCAAGCGATACTTGGCGCGACCAAATGGCCCGAGCGGGCCGCACAGCGAGGGGTTTCGACGATGACGCAGCGCATTGCCTTTCAGGGCGAACCCGGCGCCTACTCGCACCAGGCCTGCCACTCCGCGCGCCCGGCGCTCGAGGCCGTGCCGTGCCGGACCTTCGAGGACGTGATCGAGCTGGTCCGCAACGGCGGCGCCGATCTCGCCATGCTGCCGGTGGAGAATTCGACCTATGGCCGCGTCGCCGACATCCACCGGCTGCTGCCCGACTCGGGCCTGCATATCGTCGACGAGGCCTTCGTGCGGGTGCATATCAACCTGCTCGCCCTGCCGGGCACGCCGCTCGGCGCAGTGCGCCGCGCGCTCAGCCACACCGTGCTGCTCGGCCAGTGCCGCGACTTCCTGCGCAAGCATGACATCGCGCCGGTGACCTGGGCCGACACGGCCGGCTCGGCGCAGCACGTCGCCGCCGAGGGCGACCCGGCGCAGGCCGCGCTGGCCTCGGAACTCGCCGGGGAGATCTACGGGCTGGAGCCACTCGCGCGCCATATCGAGGACCAGTCCAACAACACCACCCGGTTCCTGATCATGGCGCCCGAGCTCGATGCGACGCCGCGCGGCGAGGGGCGGATGATGACCTCCTTCGTTTTCCGGGTGCGCAACATCCCCGCCGCGCTCTACAAGGCGCTCGGCGGCTTCGCGACGAACGGCGTCAACATGACCAAGCTCGAGAGCTACATGGTCGATGGCTCCTTCACCGCGACGCAGTTCTTCGCCGATATCGAGGGGCACCCGGACGATCACAATGTCCGACTTGCGCTCGACGAGCTGCGCTACTTCACCTCGATGCTCGAGATCCTCGGCGTCTACCCGGCCGATCCGCAGCGCAGCTGAGCCGGGCCGCGCGCCCGTGCCCGCCTCGAACCGCGCTGCGGGCGCGACCCCGCCCGGACGCGTTCAGCCATGCGCCGTGCGCGCGATCCGGTCGCAGTAGCGGCGCAGGCGGCGCTGCAGGCCGGCCGCGATGCGCCCCTGACCCAGCCGCAGCGACTGCAGCAGCATCCGCGCCGGCAGGGTCGCGCCGTGCGCCTGCCCCGACACGGTGAGCCGCGCGCCCGCGCCCTCGGGCGTGACCGTCGCGGTGATGGCACCGGAGAACTCGCTCGAGGTGACCGCCGCGCGCACGCGCGAATCCGGCGCCCGCTCGGTGACGGCCACATGCAGATCGCGCTCGACGCCGCGCCAGGCGATGCGCACGCGCCAGGTCGGTAATCCCTGCGCGCCATCCGCGAGCCGTTCGACCCGCGCGCCGCGCTCGCGCAGCTGCCGGGCGAGATCGTCGAAATCGCTCAGCTGGGCAAAGACCGCCGACGCCGGGGCGGCGACCGTCTCGGTCAGCTCGAGCTCGAATGCTGCCGCCATGCCTGTGCCTCCCCGTCGCTTGTCGCCTCAATCGAGGCGGTCGGCAAGCCAGGCCCGGATCAGGTGGTGCGCGATCGCGCCGGGCCGCGCCGGCGGCACGCGCCCGCCGATCCCGGCGAAAGCGTCGGCCATCTCCTCACGCGTCATCCAGCGGGCATCGGCGAGCTCGTCCGGGTCGCGCCGGATCGCGCGATCCAGCGCCGTGCCGCGGCAGCCCAGCATGAGCGAGCTCGGGAACGGCCAGGGCTGCGAGGCGAGATACGCCACATCGCCGACGGTGACCCCGCTCTCCTCGAACACCTCGCGGCGCACCGCGGCCTCGACGGTCTCGCCAGGCTCCATGAACCCCGCCAGCAGCGAATACATCCCCTCCGGCCAGGCATGCGAGCGCCCCACGAGGATGCTGTTGCCATCGGTGACCAGCATGATCACGACCGGGTCGCTGCGCGGAAAATGCGGCGCGCCGCAGGCCGGGCAGCGCCGCTGCCAGCCGCCGGCGACGATCTCGGAGCGGTTGCCGCAGACCGCGCAGAAGCCGTGCGTGCGGTGCCAGTTGAACAGCCCGCGTGCCGTGGCGGCGAGTTCGGCCTCGAGCGGATCGAGCCGCGTCATCACCCGGCGCAGCTCCACGAAACGGTGATCGCCGGGCATCAGCGGGTGATGCTGTTCGGTGGGATCGACGAAGGCGGCCATCGCGGCCGCGTCGAGCCCCTCCGGCTCCCAGCGCGACAGATCCACCGCAAAGCGCGGAACCCCCTCCACCATGCCGAGAAAGATCGGCGCCGGCGCCCCCTCGAGCGCCGGGTGATCGAGCGGCAGCCACCCCGCCCGCGCCGACTCCGGCCCCGCCATCAGCGGCTTGCCCCGCCAGAGCACAAGCGCCCGCGCCGCCGGTTCGTGGCGCAGCTCGGACTGCGCGCCCGGGTTGCGCAGATGCGCCGCGCGGTCGAGCCCCGCGCCCCCGAAGGTCACCGTTTCCGCTTTCCGCATCCCGTCGCCTCCCCGCGCCGCGGGCTTGCCATGCCCGGGCGCGGGGTGCAACGCCGCTGCGGCACCGGGCTTGTCCGGGGGCGGGTCTGGCAAAAATACAACCATTGCGCGAAATTCGTCCCCCGCCGGCGCGATGAGCGGTTCCCCGCCGGGCGAAATGCTTTCCAGGGTGTTAACGGCAGGAGTCTGATTGTGGCGCCCGATGCGGCGCACGGGGTGCGAGGGCCGATCGATATGCGCGGGACGGGTGCGCAGGCACAGCGCGACAGCGAAGGGACGGCCCCGCGCGACAGCGCCGACACCGGCGAATCGCACGACAGCGGCCGGGTGCATCTGCGGGTGCTGCAGACGACGGATCTGCACATGCAGCTCATGCCCTTCGACTATACCGCGGGGCGCCCGGCGCCCGGCACCGGGCTGGCCACGGCGGCGGCGCTCATCGCGCGGCTGCGCGCCACCGCCGCCAACAGCCTGCTCTTCGATACCGGCGACCTGCTGCAGGGCACCGCGCTCGGCGACTATATCGCGCTCGAGCGCGGACTCGCGCCCGGACAGACCCATCCGGCGATCGCCGCGATGAACACGCTGGGCTATGACGCCATCACCCCGGGCAATCATGACTTCGATTTCGGGCTCGGTTTCCTGCGCCGCGCGCTCGAGGCGGCGCGGTTTCCGGCGGTGTGCGCCAACCTTTCCCATGCCCTGGGCGACACGCCCGGCACCGATCGCACCCTGTTCGCCCCCTTCACCCTGCTCGAGCGCTCCGTCGAGGACGCTGCCGGCCATCGCCACCCGATCCGCATCGGCGTGATCGGCTTCGCTCCTCCGGCACCTTTTTGCGCCGCCCCCGCCCGCGGCGCCCGCGTGCAGGCGCGCGACATCGTCGCTGCCGCGCGGACCTGGGTGCCGCGGCTGCGTGCGGCGGGGGCCGATCTCGTCATCGCGCTCGCCCATACCGGAATCGGACCCGCCGAGCACCGGCCAGGCATGGAAAACGCCGCGATCCCTCTGGCCAGGGTGCCGGGGATCGACGCGCTGCTCGCCGGGCACACCCATGCACTGTTTCCCGCCCCGGCCTTCGCGGGCCGGCCCGGGCTCGACGTCGCGACCGGCCGCATCGAGGGCACGCCGGCGGTGATGGGCGGCAGCCACGGCACGCATCTGGGGGTCATCGATCTCGAGCTGCGCCGGCGCACGCGGGGTTGGCAGGTGCGCCATGTCGGCTCCGAGGTCGTCGCGACGGCGCAGGACACCCCGCCCCGCGCATTCGCGGCGCCCGAAGCCGGCGCCGGCACCTGCCCCGCGCAGGCGGTGTCGCGTGCCGTGGCGTCCGATCACGCCGCGATCCGCGCCCGGCTCGGCGATATCGTCGGGACGACCCGGACGCCGCTGCACAACCATTTCGCGATGCTCGGCGTCGCCCCGGCGCTGCGGCTGGTGATGCAGGCGCAGCGCACCCATGTCGCGCGCCTCCTGGCGGGCACGCCCCATGCGCGGCTGCCGATCCTCTCGGCGGTGGCGCCGTTCCGGGCGGGGGGGCTCGGCGGACCGGCCAACTACACCGACATCGCGGCAGGGCCGCTGAGCCGACGGGCGCTGCACGATCTCGCGCCCTATGCCGACACGGTCTGCGCGGTGCGGGTGACGGGGGCGGAGCTGCGCGACTGGCTGGAGCGGGCGGCGGCGGCCTTCCTGCCCGTTGCCGCGGATGCGCGGGACGCGCCGCTTTGCGACCCGCGGGTGCCCGCCTACACCTTCGACCTCATCGAAGGGGTCGACTATGTCATCGATCCGGCGCGCGCGCCCGGCGACGGGCGCATCGCCGCGCTGACCCGTGCAGGCGTCCCGGTGCACCCCGATGACAGCTTCGTCGTCGTCACCAACAGCTACCGCGCCACCGGCGGCGGCGGCTTTCGCTCCGTCGCACCGGAGCGCATCCTGTGCCGCCCTGCCACGCTGACCCGCGATGCTCTCGCCGCGCATCTCGCACGCAGCGGCCCTGTCAGCCCGAGCGCCGCGCCGCTCTGGCGCTTTCACGCGCGCCCTGGCAGCAGCGTCGTCTTCGAGACCGGCCCCGGCGCCGCGGCCCATCTCGACTCCATCGCGCATCTGCGGCCCGAGCCCCTCGGCCGCGGCGCCGACGGCTATCTGCGGCTGCGGCTGCATCCCTGAAAGCCGGGTGCTTGCAACGCCGCGCCATGAGCCTTACCTTGCTGCGCGAGAGGTTGGCGCGGGCAGGCGCCTTGCCAACCCGGTCAGGTCCGGAAGGAAGCAGCCGCAGCGAGTTCCGCCTGGGTCGCGTTTCAGCCTCTCACCGCCGCCATATCCCCACAGGATCCGTCCCGCCGGAAATTCGCCTTCGCGAATGCGTGCGCAGTTGTTAACCTGTGCCGCGGAGGGGGAGGACAGCGGATCGTGCTCGATTCGGTGCAACGCGATTTCCTGCAGGAGAGCCGCAGCCGGCTGTTCGGCTATGCCTATGCGCTGACCCGCGACAGCGACGACGCCGCGGATCTGTGCCAGGACTGCATGCTGCGCGCCATGGCCGCGCCGCGGCTGCCGGCCGAGGAGCGCGCCTTCCGCGCCTGGCTCTTCCGCACCCTGCGCAATCTCTGGATCGACCGCATGCGCGCCCTGCGCCGCCACCGCGCGCTGCACGAGGATGACGGCACCGCCACGGAGATTGCAGCGCCCATTCCCGAGGACATCCTCGTCAATCAGCTCGCGGTGCGGCAGGCCTTCCTGCAGCTGAGCAAGGCGCATCGCGACGTGCTGGCGCTGGTGGATATCGGCGGGTTCAGCTATGACGAGACCTCGACCATCCTCGATGTTCCGAGAGGCACCGTCATGAGCCGCGTCAGCCGCGCCCGTTTCGCCCTTTCGAAGCGCCTCGCAGACAGCGGCGTCACCCCGCTCGACACGCGCCGCCGCGGAGCGAGCGATGACTGAGCCGCCAATCGGCCCCGAGACGCTCAACGCCTATGTCGACCGCGAGCTCCCCCCGGCGGCGGCGGCGCGCATCGCGCGTCGGGCGGCGCGAGAGCCCGGGCTCGCGGCCCAGATCGCGACGTTGCAGGAACTGCGCGCCGGCGTGGCCGCGATCGCCCCCGAGACCGTGCCGCTTCGCCCCGAGCGCTCGCCAGGGCGGCTGTGGGGCGCGCGCGCCGGGCTCGCCGCGGCGCTGGCCGCGCTGACGATAACCCTCGCCGCCGGATTGTGGCAGGCCGGCCCGGAACGCGCCGCGCCTGCGGACACCGCCCCGCTCGCGCGCCTCGTCGCCGAATACGATGCCTGGCACGACACGCGCCCGGCCCGGGCGCTGCCGCGCGACATCGCCTCGCCGCGCATGACCGCGCTGATGGAGGCCACGGGACTCGCCCTCGTGCATGAGGACCGCATCGCGCTCGCCGACGGGACAGAGCTGCGCCATTCCGGGTTCCTCGGCGAGCGGGACTGCCGCATCAGCCTGTTCGAGATGCCACGCACGGCATCCGGCTTCGACCAGCCCGCCCTCGCCCTGCACGGCCCCGCCAGCCTTATGCAGGCCAGCTGGACCAGCGCACGCACGCGCCACATCCTGATCGCCCGCGACATGGACAAGGTCCGCTTCGCCACCATCGCCGACACGCTGCGCGAGGCGACGCGCTCCTTCGATGGCGATGACGCCGCGCTGATCGCGCGCCTCGACGCGGCGCGCCAGCGCTGCGTCGGCTGAACGCCGGCGCAGGCGCAGGCCGCGACATTTTTTCGCACCCGCCCGGAATAATCGCCCCGCCCCGGTCGTCTCCTCTCATGCCCGGCGCGATGCGGCGGGCAACGCAGCCGTGCGGGCAGGCGCCCGTGGACGAGGAGGGTCCGGCACGGCTCAACGCGAGAATGGACCAAGGGAGGGTCGAATCAATGACCGGGAAACGGATGGAGCGTGGGCTTTGTGAGCTCTACGACGAGGACCCGGAGCGCGCGGATGCGCTCGTTTTCGGACGCCGCAGCGGCACGAGCCGGCGCGGCTTCCTGCAAGGCGCGGGGCTCGCCTCGATGGGGGCGGTGCTCGGCGCGTCGATCCCGTTCAATGAGAACATGCCCGCGGGGCTGATCCCCTCGGCGCTGGCCGATGATCTCGAGGATTTCGAGATCGAGGGCAAGCATCCGGGACTCACCGTTCTCAACGACCGGCCTGTGAATGCCGAGACGCCGCCGCATCTGCTCGATGACGACGTCACCCCGAATGACATCCACTTCATCCGCAACAATGGCGCCATGCCGCAGCCGATGGCGAAGGAGGAGTGGAGCCTGACCATCGACGGCGAGGTCGAGGAGGAGCTGGAACTGAGCTGGGATCAGCTCATGAACGATTTCGAGCATGTCACCCTGAAGCTGCAGCTCGAATGCGGCGGCAATGGCCGCGCGGGGTTCAATCCCTCGCCCAGCGGCAACCAGTGGACCGTCGGCGCGATCGGCAACTCGGAATGGACGGGCGTGCGGCTCAAGGACATCCTCGAGCGCGCCGGGCTCAGGCCCAGCGCCACCTATACCGGCCATTACGGCTACGACCCGCACCTGTCGGGCGATGCCGACCGGGAGGCGATCTCGCGCGGCGGGCCGATCGACAAGATGATGGACCCGCACACCATCGTGGCCTTCGCGATGAACGGCGAGGACATCCCGATCGCCAACGGCTACCCGGTTCGGCTCATCGCGCCGGGCTGGGCGGGGTCGGTCTCGCAGAAATGGCTCACCCGGATCTGGGTGCGCGACCGCGAGCATGACGGCCCCGGCATGACCGGGCTGAGCTACCGTGTGCCGCGCTACCCGGTGGCGCCCGGCACCGAGGTCCCGCACGAGGACATGATGGTGATGAGCAGCATGATCGTGAAATCGATCATCTCCCATCCCGAGGCGGGCACCGAGGTCGAGGCCGGGCGGCCCGTCGAGGTGCGCGGCCAGGCCTGGGCGGGCGACGATCACGTCACCGCGATGGAGGTGTCGCTCGACTTCGGCGTCACCTGGCAGCAAGCGGAGCTGTCGGACCCGCCGAACCGTTACAGCTGGCAGCGCTGGCGCGCCGAGGTAACGCCGCCGATGCAGGGCTACTACGAGATCTGGGCGCGCGCCACGGACGGCAACGGGCGCCAGCAGCCCATGGTGGTGCCGGGCTGGAACCCGCGTGGCTATCTCAACAATGTGTGCCACCGCATCGATGTGATGGCGGTCTGAGCGCGAGGGAGACACGGCCGAAATGCGCATTCCCATCCTGATCAGCAGGGCGGCGGCCGCCGCCCTGCTCACCCTTCCGCTCGCGGCTGCGGCAGAAGAGGACAATCCCTACGCTCCGCTGCCCCCGGCCGAGGGCGTGGAGACGGTGGCGTCGCACTGCGCCGCGTGTCACTCGGCGCGAACCTTCGTTCACATGCGCCAGGGTCGCGACTGGTGGGACGACACCATAGATCGCATGAAGCGCGATCACGGCATGTGGGACATCGACACCGAGACGCGCGAGGAGGTGCTCGATTACCTCGAGGCCAATCTCGGCCCCGAGACGGACTGAGCGGCGCGAAGCGTGGGCAGGGGGCCGTCGGGAGGCGGCCCTGCACTGTTTCTGCGGCGCCGGATCGGCGCGATGGCAGGCATCCGGCCTGTGCAGAAAACCGGTTCGCCGCGCGACGCGGTTCGCCGCGAGGCGCTGCATCGTGGTCCGACCGGCGGTCGCAGGCTTGCGGGCCGACGCGATCGCGGGCGCCATCGTCCCGCCCTGCAACCCGGAGATTCGAACGGTAAGGGCCGCCCCCTCCGGCCGGGGGGCGGCCCGCCGCGGCCGTGCGGCCGCAGAGTCGCAGGTATCAGTTGCGCAGCGCCGCGACCTCGAAGGACTTGAGGCTGATGCGCGCCGGGGGCCCGTAACTCTCCGGTGCATCGGCGAGTTGCGGGAACAGCGCCAGAACCTCGGCGCGGGTTTCCTCCCCGAGCGCGCTCAGCCCCCAGGAGCCCGGATGGAAGCTCTCGGTGGGCAGCCCGTCGGAATAGATGACCTGGTGCGTGTCGAACAGGATGTGGAAATACCAGATATCGGGCCCGTCCAGTTCCTGTCGGATGGCATCGCCATCGATCAGGTGCCGCGCCGGCACCAGCGCCTCGCCGACCCCGAAATAGAGATCGAGACGGGCATCGCGCGTCAGAAGGCGGTGCTGGGGCGAGACGCGCAGATCGCGCACGGGGCGGCCCTCGCCGAAAGTGCCGGCGCGCACGCGAACCGGCGCCGTGGCCGCGTTGCGGCGCACCCGCGACGCGCCGATCCAGCGGATCGGCTGAAAGCCCTCGTCGCGGGTGAGCACCATGTCGCCCACGCCGAGATTCTCGACCGCGACCTCGCCGCGATCGGTGACGATCATTGTGCCCTCGACGAAGCATACGACGATCTGCTCGCCCGACTCCTCGCCGACCTTCGCGCTGCCCCCGCCGATCGCCCCGGTGATCCCCGGCTCGGAGGGCACGATGACATACTGGGTCCCGTCCGCGAGGGTGATGACCACGACATCAACCCCCGTGTCGAGCCCGACATCGGACCACCGATTGTTGCCCTGATCATTGCCGAGCTGACCGCCCTGCGTGGAGGTGGAGACGACTTCGACACTGTAACCGTCCTCCTCGACGCCGCCGATCGTCAGCGTCGGGGGCGGATCGGCGTCGAGGTCGAGCCCGCCGCTTGCGTTTTCGAACTCGAGCACGGCGCCCCCGTCGCCCGCCCCGAAGCCGGATCCGAAATCTATCTCGCCCTTGCTCTGACCCTCAATGTTGTCGAAGTCGCTCACCACGGCGGCGTTGAATGTGAAAGCCATCTGTATCTCCCGATTCTGGCAGCTAGAATCACGCGTTGAAGATAATAGACCGTTAAGCGAAGTCGAGGGCAGAGAATCGCCGCGCACGGTTAACGACGCGGCACTTTCAACCCGGTGCGCGCGGCGTCATACTGGCCGCCGAGTCACCGCCGCGACAGGAGCCGCAGGGCATGGACGACCCGGCGACCCGGCCCGCCTACAGGGTGCTGGCCCGCAAATACCGGCCCGAAACCTTCGCCGATCTGATCGGGCAGGACGCGATGGTGCGCACCCTGCGCGGGGCCTTCGCCGCCGACCGGATCGCGCATGCCTTCATCATGACCGGCATCCGCGGCACCGGAAAGACGACGACCGCGCGCATCGTCGCCAAGGGGCTCAACTGCATCGGCGCCGATGGCGATGGCGGGCCGACGACCGATCCCTGCGGGGCCTGCGAGCACTGCACCGCGATCGCCGAGGGCCGGCATGTCGATGTCATGGAGATGGACGCGGCGAGCCGCACCGGCGTGGACGATGTGCGCGAGATCATCGACGCCGTCGCCTATCGCGCGGCCTCGGCGCGCTTCAAGATCTACATCATCGACGAAGTGCACATGCTCTCGCGCAACGCCTTCAACGCGCTGCTCAAGACGCTCGAGGAGCCGCCCGCGCATGTGAAGTTCATCTTCGCGACCACCGAGATCCGCAAGGTCCCGGTCACGGTGATGTCGCGCTGCCAGCGTTTCGATCTGCGCCGCATCGAGCCCGAGGAGATGATCGCGCATCTGCGGCGTATTGCCGCGGCGGAGGGCGCGGTGATCTCCGACGACGCGCTCGCGCTCATCACCCGCGCTGCGGAGGGCTCGGTGCGCGACGCGCTCAGCCTGATGGACCAGGCGATCAACCCGGGCGGGCCCGAGACCGGCGCCGCCGAGGTGCGCGCGATGCTCGGCCTTGCCGATCGCGGCCGGGTGCTCGACCTGTTCGACAGGGTCATGGCCGGGGATGCCGCCGGGGCGCTGTCGGAGCTCGCCGCGCAGTATGCCGAAGGCGCGGACCCGATGGCGGTGCTGCGCGATCTGGCCGAGGTGACGCACTGGATCAGTGTCATCAAGGTCACTCCGGATGCCGCGGAGGATCCCACCGTCGGCCCCGACGAGCGCGCCCGCGGCGCCGACGCTGCCGCGCGGCTGCCGATGCGCGCGCTCACGCGGATGTGGCAGATGCTTCTCAAGGCGCTCGGCGAGGTCGCCACCGCGCCGAACGCGATGATGGCGGCAGAGATGGCGCTGATCCGGCTGACACATGTCGCCGAGCTGCCCGCGCCGGAAGAGCTCGTGCGCCGGTTGCAGTCCGATCCGCCGCCCCCGGGCGGCGGGGGTGGTGCGCGCGCGCCCGCGGCACC
>SLQD01000096.1 GCA_007131685.1 Paracoccaceae bacterium
GCGACGGTCGCTTCGGTGACGCTTTCGCCCAGGGTGGGCACGCGGACTTCCTTGGTCATGAATTATCCCTCGATGGTGAGCGCCTCGTTGACGAGCGCCTCCTGCTGTCGCTTGTGTTCGCTGGCAAGCCCCGTGGCCGGCGACGCCGAGGCGTTGCGGCCGACGAAGCGCGGGCGGCTGTGATCGGCCTCGATGCGGGTGAGCACCCATTCGAGATTGGGCTCGATATAGGTCCAGGCGCCCTGGTTCTTGGGCTCCTCCTGGCACCAGACCATCTCGGCGCCCTTGAAGCGCTCCAGCTCCTTGACCAGCGACATCGCCGGGAACGGGTAATACTGCTCGATGCGCAGCAGATAGACATCGTCGATGCCGCGCCGGTCGCGCTCCTCGAGCAGGTCGTAGTAGACCTTGCCCGAGCACATCACGACGCGGCGGATCCCGTCATCGGGCTTGAGCTCGGTGTCGCTGTGGCCCTTCTCGGCATCGTCCCACAGCACCCTGTGAAAGGACGACCCCTCCAGGAAATCGGCCGCGTCGGACACGCACAGCTTGTGGCGCAGGAGCGATTTCGGCGTCATCAGCACCAGCGGCTTGCGGAAGGTGCGGTGGATCTGCCGGCGCAGGATGTGGAAATAGTTCGCCGGGGTCGAGCAGTTGGCGACGATCCAGTTGTCCTCGGCCGAGTTCTGCAGGAACCGCTCCAGCCGGGCGGAGGAGTGCTCCGGCCCCTGGCCCTCGAAGCCGTGCGGCAGCAGCATCACCAGCCCCGACATGCGCAGCCATTTGCGCTCGCCCGAGCAGATGAACTGGTCGAACATGATCTGCGCGCCGTTGGCAAAATCGCCGAACTGGGCCTCCCACAGCGTCAGCGCGTTGGGCTCGGCCAGCGAGTAGCCATACTCGAAGCCGAGCACGGCGTATTCCGAGAGCATCGAGTCGATGACCTCGTAGGACGCCTGCCGGTCGGAGATGTGGTTGAGCGGGTAGTGGCGCTTCTCGGTCTTCTGATCGACGAAGGCGGAATGGCGCTGCGAGAAGGTGCCGCGCGTCGAATCCTGGCCCGCCAGCCGCACCGGGTAGCGCTCGGTCAGCAGGCTGCCGAAGGCGAGCGCCTCGGCCGTGGCCCAGTCGAAACCCGTGCCGCTGTCGAACATCTTGCGCTTGGCCTCGAGCTGGCGGCCCACCGTGCGGTGCAGGTTGAAGCCCTCGGGCACCTCGGCGAGCGCGCGGCCCACCTTCGCCATGACCTCCTGCGTGATCCAGGTCTGGCCGCGCTGGTATTCCTCGCCCTTGCGGTCGAGATGCGACCAGCGGCCATCGAGCCAGTCCGCCTTGTTGGGGCGGTAGTCGCGGCCGGCCTCGAACTCGTCATTGAGGAAGGACTGGAACTGCGCCTTCTTGTCCTCGATCTCGCCCTCGGGGATCAGCCCGTCGCGCACCAGCCGCTCGGTGTAGAGCTGCAGGGTGGTCTTCTGCTTCTTGATGCGCTCATACATCTGCGGCTGGGTGAACATGGGCTCGTCGCCCTCGTTGTGCCCGAAGCGGCGGTAGCAGAACACGTCGATCACGACATCCTTGCGGAATTTCTGGCGAAATTCCGTGGCGACCTTGGCGGCATGGGTGACGGCCTCGGGGTCGTCGCCATTGACGTGGAAGATCGGCGCCTCGACCATCAGCGCGATGTCGGTGGGGTAGGGCGAGGAGCGCGAATAGCGCGGGCTCGTGGTGAAGCCGATCTGGTTGTTGACGACGATGTGGATCGTGCCGCCGGTGCGGTGCCCCTTGAGCCCGGACAACCCGAAGCACTCCGCCACTACGCCCTGCCCGGCAAAGGCCGCATCCCCGTGCAGCAGCACCGGCAGCACCGAGCGGCGCGCCGTGTCGCCGCGCTGATCCTGCTTGGCGCGCGCCTTCCCGACCACGACCGGGTTGACCGCCTCGAGATGCGAGGGGTTCGCCGTGAGCGACAGATGCACTTCGTTGCCGTCGAATTCGCGGTCCGAGGAGGCGCCGAGATGGTATTTGACGTCGCCGGAGCCATCGACCTCCTCGGGCTTGAAGCTGCCGCCCTGGAACTCGTTGAAGATCGCGCGGTAGGGCTTGCCCATCACGTTGGCGAGCACCGAGAGCCGGCCGCGATGCGGCATCCCGATCACCACCTCCTTGACGCCGAGCGCACCGCCGCGCTTGATGATCTGCTCCATCGCGGGCACGGCCGCCTCGCCGCCGTCGAGGCCGAAGCGCTTGGTGCCCATGTATTTGACATGAAGGAACTTCTCGAACCCCTCGGCCTCCACGAGCTTGTCGAGAATGGCGCGCCGGCCACGGGCGGTGAACTTGACCTCCTTGCCGTAGCCCTCGATGCGCTCCTTGAGCCAGGCGGATTGCTCCGGGTCGGAGATGTGCATGAACTGCAGCGCGAAGGTGCCGCAATAGGTGCGATGGACGATGTCGAGAATCTCGCGCATCGTCGCGAATTCCAGCCCGAGGACATGGTCGATGAAGATCGGCCGGTCCATGTCGGACTCGGTGAAGCCGTAGGTCTTCGGGTCGAGTTCGGGGTGCGGGGTCTGGTCGCGCATGCCGAGCGGATCGAGATCGGCGACGAGATGGCCGCGGATCCGGAAGGCGCGGATCAGCATGATCGCGCGGATGCTGTCGAGCACGGCGCGGCGGAGCTGATCGTCGGTGACCTCGGCGCCGTGTTCGGTGGCGCGCTTGCGGATCTTCTCGCCGACCTCCCTGGGCGTCTTGCCGGGTTCCGGCCACTGCCCGTCGAGCGCGGCGGTGAGCTCGTCGCCCGGGTGCAGCGGCCAGTCCGCGCGCGCCCAGGACGGGCCGGTGGCCTGCTCGACCGGATCGCCATCCTCGTCGAAGCTCGCGAAGTAGCGCGCCCATGCGGCATCGACGGCGTCCGGGTCGCGGACATATTCGGCGTAGAGCCGGTCGATATAGGCGGCGTTGTGCCCTTGCAGGAAGCTGGAGGCGTGGAAGGCGTCGTTCGAGCTCTGATCCGTCATCGCATGCACCCGTCAACAAGAGCCCGCGCCGGGATGGCGCGGGCGGGTCGTCACTTGCCCGTGGCCTTGAGCACGGCCTCGCCGAGCCCGGCGGGGCTGTCGGCGACGGTGATGCCGGCCGATTTCATCGCCTCGATCTTGTCCTCGGCACCGCCCTTGCCGCCGGCGACGATCGCGCCGGCATGGCCCATGCGCCGCCCCGGCGGGGCGGTCCGTCCGGCGATGAAGCCCGCGCAGGGCTTGGACCGGCCCTTCCTGGCGGCCTCCTTGAGCAGGGCCGCGCCCTCCTCCTCGGCCGAGCCGCCGATCTCGCCGATCATGACGATGCTCTCGGTCTCGTCATCGGCGAGGAACCACTCCAGCACCTCGACGAATTCGGTCCCCTTGATCGGGTCGCCGCCGATGCCCACGCAGCTCGACTGCCCCAGCCCCACATCCGTGGTCTGCTTGACGGCCTCGTAGGTCAGCGTGCCCGAGCGCGACACGACACCCACCGAGCCGCGCTTGTGGATGTGGCCGGGCATGATGCCGATCTTGCAGGCGTCCGGCGTGATCACGCCCGGGCAGTTCGGCCCGATCAGCACCGAGTCCGAGCCCTCCAGTGCGCGCTTGACCTTCATCATGTCCATCACGGGAATGCCCTCGGTGATGCACACGATAAGCTCCATCCTCGCGTCGATCGCCTCGAGGATCGAGTCGGCGGCGAAGGGCGGCGGCACGTAGATCACGCTGGCATTGGCCTCGGTCTTCGCCTTCGCCTCGTGCACCGAGTTGAAGACCGGCAGCTCGAGATGAACGGACCCGCCCTTGCCCGGCGTGACACCCCCGACCATCTTCGTGCCGTAGGCGATCGCCTGTTCGGAGTGGAAGGTACCCTGCGAGCCGGTGAAGCCCTGGCAGATGACCCTGGTGTTTTCGTCGACGAGAATAGCCATCCGGCCCCTCTTGTTTAGATGCGTGACAGGCGCAGCCGGCCGGGCCGTGCCCTCGTGACAAGGCGCCCGGCACTGCGCCGGGCGCGACGGATGAGCCGCGCCATCGCGCCGGTGTTGCGGCTTTCGGCGCGCGCCCCGCCGGCGTCGCGCGCGCGGGACGGCGCCGCCTGCGCGAGCAGCTGCGATGCGAGCCGCAGCGCATCCTCGCGGATCGCGGAGATGTCGCGCGGCTCGGGCGGCGCGGCGGCGGGTGCAAAGAGCGCCGCGCGCTCGGGAAAGAAGTCGCGGCGCAGCCGCTCGTTGCTCTCGGCATGGGCGGCGCGGACGCGCGCGCGCTGCGCCGATGTCAGCGCGATGCGGCTGCCAGCGGCCGAAACCTCGGAGAGCCGCGTCCGAAGCCAGCGCCCGCGCGGATCACGCCGGCCATCCGCGCGCAGCTCGGGCGTGTGCGTGTTGAACAGCCGCAGGACTTCCGCCGCCTCCGCCGAAAGCGACTCGTTCTTTCGCGGCGGCCGCTCCAGGCGCGTCATGTCGACCCCGCCGCAGACGGCGCAGAAATCGGCCAGCAGATCGCCATCGACCAGAAAGTCCGTATCGAGCAGCCGCAGATCGAGCCGCTCGCGCCCGACGCGATCGACCCAGCGGCGCACGACGCGCTCGTGGTCGAGCTTGTGCAGATGCGCCTCGAGGAAGGCGTCCAGCGTGCGCGTCGTGCCGCGCTTGATGCGCTCGGAATAGGCGCTGGCGAGTTGCTCCTCCTGCCGGCGCAGATAGAGAACATAGCGCACCTCGTCGAAGACCTCGCCCAGCATCACATCGAGCGCGTCGATCGCTCCCGGTGTCGTCAGCCAGGCCAGCAGATGCTCCGACGAGATCGCGAAGACGGGCGCCGCCGAACTCCGGCGTTCCTCGCGCAGCTGGCCGAGCAGTGCCTCGGTCTCGCGCTCCTGGGCGGCCATGTCGCGATAGCCGTAGCGCAGCGCGTGCTCGCGGCGCAGCGTCTCGCCGGCGCGGGTCTGTGCGGCGACGGCGTATTCGAGCTGGCTGCCGCGGCGCGGATGCAGCCGCGCATGGCGCACCCCCTGCGCGGCGAGGGCGGCGCCGTTGCGACCAAGGAACGCCTGGATCGAGCTCGATCCGGTCTTGGGCGCCCCGATATGGACGACGGCGCGCACGCGCTCAGCCCTTCACCGCCTTGACGATCTTCGCGGCCGCGTCGGAGAGATCATCGGCCGCGATCACGTTGAGGCCGGAATTGTTGATGATCTCCTTGCCCTTCTCGACATTGGTGCCCTCGAGCCGCACCACCAGCGGCACCTCGAGGCCCACGTCCCGCACCGCCGCGACCACACCCTCGGCGATGATGTCGCAGCGCATGATGCCGCCGAAGATGTTGACGAGGATGCCCTTGACGTTGCGGTCGGAGGTGATGATCTTGAAGGCCTCTGTGACCTTCTCCTTGGTCGCGCCGCCGCCCACGTCGAGAAAGTTCGCCGGCTCCGCGCCGTTGAGCTTGATGATGTCCATCGTCGCCATGGCGAGCCCGGCACCGTTGACCATGCAGCCGATCTCGCCGTCGAGCGCGATGTAGTTGAGATCGAACTTTGAGGCGGCGAGTTCCTTGGGGTCCTCCTCGGATTCGTCGCGCAGGCTGGCGATATCGGCCTGCCGGTAGAGCGCGTTGGAGTCGAAGCCCATCTTGGCGTCGAGGCATTTCAGATCGCCCTCGTCAGTGACGATGAGCGGATTGATCTCGACCATCTCGGCATCGCGCTCGGTGAAAAGCTTGTAGAGCTTGCTCACGAGATCGACACACTGCTTGATCTGCTTGCCCTCGAGCCCGAGCGAAAAGGCCACGCGGCGGCCGTGAAAGGGCTGCACGCCGGTGGCGGGATCGACGCTGAAGGAGAGAATCTTTTCGGGGGTGGAGGCCGCGACCTCCTCGATATCGACGCCGCCCTCGGTGGAGCAGACGAAGGACACGCGGCTCGTCACCCGGTCCACGAGAAGCGCGAGATAGAGTTCGCGCGCGATGCCCGAGCCGTCCTCGATATAGATGCGGCCGACCTGCTTGCCCTCGGGGCCGGTCTGATGCGTCACCAGGGTGCGGCCGAGCATCGCGCCGGCGTGTTCGGCGGCCTCCTCGACCGATTTCGCGAGCCGCACGCCGCCCTTGTCGCCCGCGCTGGCCTCCTTGAAGGAACCCTTGCCGCGCCCGCCGGCATGGATCTGCGCCTTGACCACCCAGAGCGGACCGTCGAGCTCGCCCGCGGCGCTCTTCGCTTCGTCGGCCTTGAACACGACCCGGCCCTGCGAGACCGGGGCACCGTAGCTGCGAAGGAGTCCCTTCGCCTGATATTCATGGATGTTCACGAAACTGTCCCCAACTTCTGCGCTCTGCGACGTCTTGGCACATCGCACAGTCTGGGAAAAACGATTTCGGAAGACAAGCGCTGTCGATCGGCGAATTTCGGCACTTCGTGATCACACCCTCGCGGGGTGTGATCACAATGCGGGACTCAGCTCAGCGCCGAGTCGATTCCCTTGCAGGCGGCCATCAGCCCCTCGACCGCCTCGACCGAGTGCGTGAACATCGCCTTTTCCTGCTTGTCGAGCCCGATCTCGATGACCTGCTCGATGCCGCCCGCGCCGATCACCGTCGGCACCCCGACATAGAGCCCCTTGAGCCCGTACTTGCCCTCGACATGCGCCGCGGCGGGCAGAACGCGCTTCTGATCCTTCATGTAGGCCTCGGCCATCTCGATGGCGCTCGCGGCGGGCGCATAGAAGGCCGAGCCATTGCCCAGCAGCCCCACGATCTCGGCGCCGCCGTCGCGGGTGCGCTGCACGATCGCGTCGAGCCGTTCCTGCGTGGTCCAGCCCATCTTGACGAGATCCGGCAGCGGGATCCCCGCCACCGTCGAGTAGCGCACCAGCGGCACCATGGTGTCACCGTGCCCGCCGAGGACGAAAGCGGAGACATCGCGCATCGAGACGCCGAATTCGAGGCTCAGGAAATGCCGGAACCGCGCCGAGTCCAGCACCCCGGCCATGCCGCAGACCTTCTCGCGCGGCAGGCCGGAATACTGCTGCAGCGCCGAGACCATCGCATCGAGCGGGTTGGTGATGCAGATCACGAAGGCGTCCGGGGCATGCGCCCTGATCCCCTCGCCGACCGCCTTCATCACCTTCAGGTTGATGCCGAGCAGGTCATCGCGGCTCATGCCGGGCTTGCGCGGCACCCCGGCGGTGACGATGCACACATCGGCGCCGGCGATATCGGCGTAATCCGTGGTCCCCTTCAGGGCCGCGTCGAAGCCGGCGACGGGGCCGCTCTCGGCAATGTCGAGCGCCTTGCCCTGCGGCGTGCCGTCGGCGATGTCGAACAGCACGACATCGCCCAGTTCCTTGATCGCGGCGAGATGGGCGAGCGTGCCGCCGATCTGCCCCGCGCCGATCAGCGCGATCTTGGGTCTGGCCATGGTTCCGGTCTCCGCTGCGTGTGACTGACGCGGCGATGCCTAGTGCCTGTCGCGCGACTTCGCAAGCGGCGGGCGGCGGTGCGGGGCTGTCGCCCTGCGCCGCTCTCGGGTAAGGCGGGGCGATCGCGGGGAAAGCCGGGGGAGGGCGAACGAGGATGGAGCCGGTATTCTGGGCGCTTGCGATCCCCGCTGTGGTCTTCGCCGGGGTGTCGAAGGGCGGTTTCGGCTCGGGGGCGGCCTTCGCGGCGACGCCGATTCTGGCGCTCGTGGTCGAGCCGGCCGTGGCGCTGGCGCTGATGCTGCCGCTGCTGATGCTGATGGATGTCGCGGCGCTGCGCGCCTACTGGCGCGGCTGGCACGCGCCGTCGGCGCGGGTCCTGATCCTCGGGGCGATCCCCGGCATCGCGGTTGCCGGACTGCTTTACGATCATGCGCCGCCGGATCTCTTCCGCTTCCTGATCGGGGCGCTGGCGGTGGGATTCGTGGCGTTTCAACTGGCGCAGAGGGCCGGCTGGCTCGCCTTCGGGGCCGGCGCGTTCGCGGCGCGTACGGGCTATCTTGCCGGCGCCACGGCCGGCTTCACGAGCTTCATCAGTCATGCCGGCGGCCCGCCCGTAGCGGTGTTCCTGCTCTCGCAGCCGATCCGCAAGACGGTCTACCAGGCCACGGTGGTGATCGTGTTCTGGGCGATCAACCTTCTCAAGCTCGTGCCCTTTCTCTGGCTCGGTTTCTTCACGGTGCAGAGCGCGACGCTGAGCCTGATGCTTGCGCCGGTGGCGTTTTTCGGGGTCTGGCTCGGGGTGCGGCTGCATCACATGGTCCCCGAGTCGTATTTCTTTGCGCTCACCTATGTGCTGCTCACGGTCACGGGGGCGCGGCTGATCTGGGTGTCGCTGGCCGGGTGAGGGCGCTGCGCTGCGGCAGATCGGGGCTTGCCGGGATGGCGGCGAACGTGAAGGCTGTGCGCGAGACGACTGCGAGGGGAATCATGGATCAGCGCGACAGGCCGTTTCGCTCGATGCTCTACATACCGGGGGCGAAGGAGCGGGCCCTCGAGAAGGCTGCCGGGCTCGCGACGGACGCGATCATCTTCGATCTCGAGGATGCCGTGGCCCCCGAGACCAAGGCCGAGGCGCGCAACACGCTCGCCGCCGCCCTGCGCGAAACGGATTACGGCCCGCGCGCGCGGATCGTGCGCATCAATGCGCTCGATACCGATTGGGGCGCGGATGACGTGGCCGCGCTCGCGGGGCTCGGGCTCGAGGGTGTTTTGCTTCCGAAGGTGAACGACGCGCGCGATGTCGAGGTGCTGGCCGCCGCGATGCCCGACGCGCCGCTGTGGGCGATGATGGAGACGCCGCTCGGCGTGCTCAACGCGGACGAGGTCGCGGCGCATCCGCGGCTCGCGGGCTTCGTGATGGGCACCAACGATCTCGCCAAGGAGCTGGGCAGCAGCGGCCGCGCGGCGCTCGCGACGGCGCTGCAGACCTGCCTGCTCGCGGCGCGCGCGCATGGCCGCGTTGCGGTGGATGGGGTCTATAACGCCTTTCGGGACGCCGAAGGACTGCGCGCCGAGTGCCGCGAAGGCCGCGATCTCGGCTTCGACGGCAAGACGCTGATCCACCCCGATCAGCTCGCCGTGGCCAACGAGGTCTTCGCGCCGGACGCTGCCGCGGTCGAGGTCGCCCGCCGCCGGATCGCGGCCTTCGAGGCGGCGCAGGCGGCGGGCGAGGGGGTTGCCGTGGTTGATGGCGCGATTGTCGAGAATCTGCATGTCGAGACGGCGCGGCGCACCCTCGCACGCGCCGAAATGATCGAAAAACTGAAAGGTGATGCATGAGCTGGTTTCTCCTGCTCGCCGGGATCGCGTTGTGGTGGGGCGGGCATCTGTTCAAGCGCGTCGCCCCCGATCTGCGCGAGGGGTTCGGCACCGCGGGCAAGGGGCTGGCCGCGGCGGTGATCGTCGCCGGGCTGGTGCTCATGGTGATCGGCTACCGGGACACGCCGCATGTCAATCTGTGGTTCCCGCCGCTCTGGACGGTGCATCTGAACAATCTGCTGATGCTGGTGGCGGTCGGTTTCTTCGCGGTGAGCCATTCGAAGGGGGCGCTGCGGGCGCGATTTCGCCATCCCCAGCTCATTGCGGTCAAGACCTGGGCGCTGGCGCATCTGATCGTGAACGGGGATCTTGCGGCGCTTGTCCTGTTCGGGGGGCTGCTCGCCTGGGCGGTGGCGGAGGTCATCGCGATCAACCGCGCCGAGCCGGGCTGGACCGCGCCCGAGCCCGGGCCCTGGAGCCGCGACGCGATCACCGCGGCGGTGACGCTCGTGGCCTTTGCCGTGATCTCCGTCATCCATGCATGGTTCGGCGTGTGGCCGTTTCCGGGAGGGATGTGATGCAGGCCTACCGATTGCTGACCGGCGAGGACGACTCCGCCTTCTGCCACAAGGTGACCGAGGCTCTGGCGAAGGGCTGGCGGCTGCATGGCAGCCCGGTTTACGCCCATGATCCGGCGAGCGGGCGCATGCGCTGCGCCCAGGCCGTCGTCAAGGATGTGCCCGGGGTCGAATACAATCCGCAGCAAAAGCTCGGGGCGCTGTGATGCATCACGCGGGCGCGGGGCGCTTCTTCGAGGATTACGCGCCGGGGCAGGTGATCCGCCACGCCGTGCCCCGCACGCTTGGCGCCGGTGAGCGCGCGCTCTACCATGCGCTCTACCCGGCGCGCGGGGCGCTGCATTCGGCCGACAGCTTCGCGCAAGGCTGCGGTCTGCCGGCGAGCCCGCTCGACGACCTTCTCGTCTTTCACACCGTGTTCGGCAAGACGGTGCCGGATATCTCGCTCAACGCGGTGGCCAATCTGGGGTATGCCGAGGGGCGCTGGCTGCGCCCGGTCTGGCCGGGTGACACGCTGCGCGCCGAATCCGAGGTGATCGGCGCCAAGGAGAACTCGAACGGCAGGACGGGTGTCGTCTGGGTGCGCACCCGCGGGCTCGATCAGCACGGCGCGTCGGTGCTCGACTATGTCCGCTGGGTGATGGTGCGCAAGCGCGACCCCGACAGCCCCGCGCCCGAGCCGGTGATTCCGGATCTCGCGGAGGCCGTCGCGCCGGAGGCGCTCGTGATCCCCCCGGGGCTCGATTTCACCGGCTACGATTTCGAACTCGCCGGGGCGCCGCATCGCTGGGGCGATTACGAGGTCGGCGCGGTGATCGACCATGTCGATGGCGTCACCATCGAGGAGGCCGAACACATGATGGCCACGCGGCTGTGGCAGAACACCGCGCGGGTGCATTTCGACGCGACCCATCGCGAGGATGGCAAGCGGTTGATCTATGGCGGCCATGTCATCAGCATGGCGCGCGCGCTGTCCTTCAACGGGCTTGAGAATGCGCAGCTCATCGTGGCGCTCAATGGCGGTGCGCATGCCAATCCCTGCTTTGCGGGCGATACGATCAAGGCCTGGTCGCAGGTGCTCGACCGCGCCGATACGCCCGCGCCCGGCGTGGGCGCACTGCGGCTGCGGCTCGTGGCGGGGGCGGGCGAGCATGTGGAGGCGGGCGCGCTGCGCGCGGAGGATGGTCGCTACCTGCCGCATGTGCTGCTCGATCTCGATATCTGGGTGCTGATGCCGCAGTAGGGGCGTGATCACGGCGGCGGGCGGTGTGATCACATCGGCCGGAATCTCCCGCCATGCGACGGCCCCCCTCGTGACAGCGGGGCAAAATGCGCTATGAGTCGAGCCAATTCGCCAGCCCGCGAGGCGGGCGCGCCAGAAGAAGGGAGCCGAAACATGGCCGATGTGAACCGGGGGAAGCGCCCGCTGTCGCCGCATCTTCAGGTCTATCGCCCGCAGATCACCTCCGTGCTGTCCATCCTGCACCGGCTGACGGGGATCGGGCTGACCCTGGGTGCGGTGCTCGTTATCTGGTGGCTGATCGCGGCGGCGGTCTCGCCGGAGGCCTTCGCGACCGCGGACGGGTTCCTGACCTCCTGGTTCGGCCTGCTGATCCTCGTGGGGTCACTCTGGGCGCTCTGGTATCACACGCTCAACGGCATCCGCCATCTCGTCTGGGATGCGGGATACGGGTATGAGCTTGACGTGATGGAAAAGAGCGGCTGGGCCGTGCTGGGCGGCTCGGTCGTGCTGACCGTGCTCACGCTGATCGTCGTCTGAGGGAGAGGGTCATGGGCTACAAGACCGATTACGCGCGCGTTCACGGCCTCGGCGCGGCCGGGGAGGGCGTCACCCACTGGTGGCGCCAGCGGCTCAGCTCGATCGCGCTGATCCCGCTGACGGTGCTGTTTCTCTTCCCGTTCGCCTCCGCGCTCGGGGAGGGGCACGAGGCGGTGCTCGCGCTCTACGGGGACATGCGGCATGCGCTGATCGCGGTGCTGATGATCGTGGTGACCTTCTGGCACCTCGCCCAGGGGCTGCAGGTCGTCATCGAGGATTACGTGCACGGCAAGGTGGCGCGCACCGCGCTCCTGCTCGTCAATACATTCGCCTGTTTCGCGCTGGGGGCCGCCGGGGTGCTGGCCGTCGCGACGATCCTGTTCGGCGCCTGAGGGGAACGACATGGCAGCTTACGATTACGAGACGCACAGCCACGACGTCGTGGTGGTGGGCGCGGGCGGCTCCGGCCTGCGCGCGACGCTCGGCATGGCCGAGCAGGGGCTCAAGACCGCCTGCATCACCAAGGTCTTCCCGACCCGCTCGCACACCGTCGCCGCGCAGGGCGGCATCGCGGCCTCGCTGTCGAACATGGGCCCCGATCACTGGCAGTGGCACATGTACGACACCGTGAAGGGCTCCGACTGGCTCGGCGACACCGACGCGATGGAATACCTCGCCCGCGAAGCGCCCAAGGCCGTCTATGAGCTCGAGCATTACGGCGTGCCCTTCTCGCGCACCGAGGACGGCAAGATCTATCAGCGCCCCTTCGGCGGCCACACCACCGAGTTCGGCGAAGGGCCGCCCGTGCAGCGCACCTGTGCGGCCGCCGACCGCACCGGCCACGCGATGCTGCACACGCTCTACGGCCAGTCGCTCAAGCAGAAGGCCGAGTTCTACATCGAGTATTTCGCGATCGATCTGCTGATGTCCGATGACGGGCAGTGCCAGGGCGTGATCGCCTGGAA
>SLQD01000196.1 GCA_007131685.1 Paracoccaceae bacterium
CCGCGCCGATGTCGAGAACCCCGAGGTCGATGTCAGTTTCCCCGACTCGGTGCTCGACATGCTGCGCGGCAATCTCGGCCAGCCGCCGGGCGGCTTTCCCGACGCCATCACGCGCAAGGCCCTCAAGGACGAGACCCCCGACACCGCGCGCCCCGGCAGCCATCTCGACCCGGTCGATATCGACGCCACGCGCAAGGCGCTGATCGGGGAGCTGGAGGGCTTCGCGGTCGATGACGAGGATCTGAACGGGTATCTCATGTATCCCAAGGTCTTCCTCGACTATATGGGCCGGCACCGTGTCTACGGCCCGGTGCGCACCCTGCCCACGCGCAACTTCTTCTACGGCATGCAGGCCGGCGAGGAGATCTCCGCCGAGATCGACCCGGGCAAGACGCTCGAGATCCGCCTTCAGACCCTGAGCGAGCCCAGCGCCGACGGCGACGTGAAGGTGTTCTTCGAGCTCAACGGCCAGCCGCGCGAGATCCGCGTGCCCGACCGCAAGATCAAGGCCGAAACCGCGCAGAAGCCCCGCGCCGAGGACGGCAATCCCGGCCATGTCGGCGCCCCGATGCCGGGCTCTGTCGCCGCCGTGTCGGTCGAGCCGGGCCAGAGGGTCCATCCGGGCGATCTGCTGGTGACGATCGAGGCGATGAAGATGGAAACCGGGCTGCATGCCGAGCGGGCCGGGACGGTCAGCGCCGTCCATGTCGCGCCGGGCGCGCAGATCGAGGCCAAGGATCTGCTCGTGGAGATCGACCCCGAGTGAGGCGCGATTTTGCTCTTGCAGCCCGCGCGCGGAGTTTGTAGATCACGCCCATCAAGGGAGCGGGTGTAGCTCAGGGGTAGAGCACAACCTTGCCAAGGTTGGGGTCGTGGGTTCGAATCCCATCGCCCGCTCCAGATGATCTTCCCCGACAACGGATCGATCAGGCACGGCGCTCAGACGTTCTGCGCGCCGTTGATCTCGATTTCGGCACCCGAGACATAGCTGCTCGCCTCGGTGCACAGGAAATGGATGGTGCGCGCCACCTCCTCGGGGGATCCGAGCCGGCGCAGCGGGATCTGTTCCACGAGCTTCTCGGTATCGGCGCTCAGGATGCTGGTTTCGATCTCGCCGGGGGCAATGGCGTTGACGCGCACGCCGTGAGGCCCGAAGTCATGCGCCATCTCGCGCGTCAGCGCGGCGAGCGCGGCCTTGGAGGTCGCATAGGCGGCCCCCGCGAAGGGATGCACCCGGCTGCCGGCGATCGAGGTGACATTCACCACGGCGCCCTGCGCGGCGACGAGCTCCTCCATGAGACCGCGCGCCAGCACGATGGGGGCGAAGAAGTTGACGTGAAACACCTTGCCCCATGTGTGCAGATCCGTGGAAATGGCGCTCAGCCGCTCGCCGCTCTCGCCCTTGGGCGAGATCCCGGCATTGTTGACGAGCGCATCGAGCCGGCCGTCGAGCAGCGCGCGGATACGGTCCACGGCGGCCATGGTCTTGTCCGGGCTGCTCAGATCGACGGCGACATGGTCATTCTCGCCGTCCGACCAGGGACAGGCCTCGGGAAAGGCATGGCGCGAGCAGGTGATGACTCGCCAGCCCGCGGCATTGAAGTGCTGCACGGTGGCGTGTCCGATGCCCCGGCTCGCACCGGTGAGCAGCAGGGTCCTCGTCCTGGTCTCGGCCATGTTCCGCTCCCGCTGCGCACCCCTCTCACACCTAGACCGCGGGCCCGGCCGCGGCAAGTCACCGCAGGCCGCGCACCCGTTCCGAGCGCCGCCGCAGCATCTCGACGCAGAACAGCAGAACGATCGAGATCAGGATCATGAAGCTCGCCGCCGCCGCGATGGTCGGGTCGAGATTTTCGCGAATGCCGCTGAACATCTGGCGCGGCAGGGTGCGCTGGCCGGGGCCGACGAGGAAGATCGCCACCACGACCTCGTCGAAGGAGGTGGCGAAGGCGAAGAGCCCGCCCACGATCACCCCCGGCGCGATCACCGGCAGCGTGACCTTGCGAAACGCGAAGAGCGGCGGCGCGCCAAGCGAGGCGGCCGCACGCGGCAGGTTGAAATCGAAGCCCTGCAGCGTTGCCGAGACGGTGATCACCACGAAGGGAATGCCGAGCGCGGTATGCGCGACGATCAGCCCCGCGAGGGAGTTCGTCAGCCCCAGCCGCGTGAAGAAGAAGAACATCCCCAGCGCCGTGATCACCAGCGGCACCACCATCGGCGAGATGATCAGCGCCATGATGATGCGGCTGCCCGGCAGTTGCGTGCGCGCCATCGCCAGCGCCGCCATCGTCCCCAGCGCGGCGGCCAGAAGCGCCGCCGAGATCCCCACCACCATGGTGTTGTAGATCGACAGCCGCCAGCTCGACGAGGAAAAGAAATCCTCGTACCAGCGCCAGCTCACCCCCGGCATCGGGTAGGTCAGGAAGGTCGTGGAGTTGAACGACAGCGGCACGATCGCGATCAGCGGCAGCACCAGGAACCCGAACACCAGCACGCAGAAGGCGATATACAGCCAGTATCCGAGGCGTTGCGCGGGAGTGGCATAGGGCGGCAGGCGCATCAGCTCAGCTTCATTCGGTCGAGGCCGAAGATCCAGTTGTAGATCAGGAACATGGTCAGCACGATCACCATGAGCACCGTGCCGAGCGCGGCGGCGAGCCCCCAGTTGACCGTCTCGTTGGCGTAGAAGGCGATGAAATAGCTCAGCATCTGATCGCTCGCCCCGCCCACGAGCGCGGGCGTGATGTAATAGCCCACCGACAGCATGAAGACGAGCAGCGTGCCCGCCGCCACTCCCGGCAGCGTCTGCGGCACATAGACCCGGCGGAACGCCGTTGAAAAGGTTGCGCCGAGGCTCTGGGCGGCGCGCATGTTCCAGTGCGATATGCCGCTCATCACCGCGTAAAGCGGCAGGATCATGAAGGGCAGCAGCACCTGGCTCATCACCACGATGGTGCCGAAGCGGTTGTAGATCATGCGGATCGGCTCATGCGTGAAGCCCGCCCACATCAGGAAGGTGTTGGCGATTCCCTCCGATTGCAGCACCACGATCCAGGCCGCGGTGCGCACCAGGAGCGAGGTCCAGAACGGCAGGAGCACCAGCACCAGCAGCGCGTAGCGCAGCGAGCCGCCGATATTGGCGAGCAGGAAGGCCACCGGGTAGCCCATCGCGAGGCAGACCAGCGTCACCGTGACCGCGATGGTGAGCGTGCGCTGGATGAGGCCGAGAAACAGCCGCTCATCCGAATCCTGCAGGCGGATGGCGTCTTCGATGTCGCGCTCCATATCGAGCGCGTAGAGCATGAAGTAATCGGTCAGCGGGTTCACCGCGCGCTGCAGGACCACCAGATGCGCGGGATCGCCCCAGCGTTCATCGGCCTCGATCAGCGTCTCGCGCCAGCTTTCGGGCGGCTCCTCGGACAGCCCCCGCGCCGTGCCGAAGATGACGGTGCGGTAGCCCGAAAGCTCCTGGTTGAGCCGGCGCGCGGGACCGGCGAGGGCGCGCTCGGCCTGGCCCTCGATCAGGTCCTCGGCGATGGCGGCATAGACATGCTCGCCGGGCAGGCCGTCACGGTCCCAGGTGCCGATGACGGCGGCGGTGCGGGGCATACCGTCGGACACCGAGCGGTCATAGACCGACACGCCGAGCATCTGCACGATCGGCACCACGAAGAACACCACCAGAAACAGCACCACCGGCGCGACGAGCCCGACCGAGATCAGGGTCGAGCGCCGCCGCGACCGGCGCAGCCGCGCGCGCAGCTCCGGGCCCGTGGTGTCGGGCCCGGAAACCGTCACGCCGGGATCTGTGGCGCTGTGTGCGATGGCCGCGCCCGCCTCAGCGCGCCGCCCAGCGATCGAAGCGTTCGTTCAGCGCCTCGATGTTCTCGACCCAGAACTCGGTGTCGAACTCGATGGCGACCTCGAGGTTTTCGGGCGTCGTGGGCAGGTGCGGCGCGTCCTCGTCGGAGATGTACTCGTCCGCCCCCGCATGGGTCGCACCGTAGGCGATGTATTCGGGCAGCTGCGCCTGGCGCTCGGGGTGGCTCGCGAAGCTGATGAAGTCATGCGCAAGCTCGACATCGGGCGTGCCCTCGAGGATCACCCAGCTGTCGATGGCGTAGATGCTGCCCGGCCAGACGCCGGCGAAATTGGTGCCCTCGGCGCGGTTCGAGCCGGTCAGCCGGCCGTTATAGACCGAGGTGAGCGCGACTTCCCCGGAGGCGAGCATCTGCAGCGGCTGCGCGCCGGCCTCCCACCAGGTCACGTCGTCGCGGATCTCGTCGAGCTTCTCGAAGGCGCGATCGACGCCCTCCTCGGTGCGCAGCAGGTCATAGACCTCGTCGGCGGGCACGCCATCGGCCATGAGCGCGAATTCGAGGTTGTACTGCGCCCCGCGGCGCAGCCCGCGCTGGCCCGGCCAGGTCTCGAGATCCCAGAAATCGGCCCAGCTTTCGGGGGTATCGCCCTCGATGCGGTCGGCGTCATAGCCGAGCACCTTCGACCACACGATGTTGCCCACGCCGCATTCGGTGGCCGCGCCCTCGATGAAATCATCCTCGTCGTATTCGAGCATGTCGTAGTCGATGAGCACGAAGAGCCCCTCCTCGCAGCCGAGGATCAGCTCCTCCGACTCGACCTGCACGATGTTCCAGTTCGGCGCGCCGCCGGTCACCTGGGCGCGCAGCCCGCCGATTCCGCCGACGAAATCATCCTCGATGATGCTGATACCCCGCTCTTCGGCGAAGGGCTCGAAATAGAGGGTGCGCTGCGCATCCTGGTAGGAGCCACCCCACGAGGCGATGGTGAGATCGGCGAGCGCGGGGGTGGCGAGCGCACCGGCCGCGAGCGCCGTGGTCGCGGCGAGTGCGGAGGTCGTGACTGCTTTGCGCATTGTTTCGTCTCCCTGTTGAACGATCTCGATCATTCCGCGCCCACGCGACAGCGTCAAGAGCATTGCCCTATCTTTCCGTCCGCCTCACCGCGCGGCAAGCGTGGCGTCGAGGGCACGGGCCACCCCTCCGACGATCTCGTCGATCTGGGCGGGAGTGACGATCATCGGCGGGCAGAACGCCACCGCATCGACCATGTTGCGCGAGATGACCCCGTTTTCGAGCAGCTGCGCGTTCATCGCCGCGCCCGCAGCGCCCGGCGCCGCGCCCGCCGCCGGAGCGAGCTCCATCGCCGCGATCAGCCCCACGCCGCGCACTTCCGCGACGCCGTCATGGCCGGCGAATTCGCGCAGCCGGCGCTGCATGTAGGCGCCCGTCTCGGCCGCGTTCTCCACCAGCCCGCGCTCGGCGATGATGCGCAGATTCTCGAGCGACACCGCCGCGGCGACGGGATGGCCGCCGGCCGTGTAGCCGTGCCCGAGCGTGCCGAGGCGGTTGGTCTCGTCGGCGATCGGCTCGAAGACGCGCTCGTTCATCATCAGCGCCGCGATGGGCTGGTAGGAGGAGGAGAGCTGCTTGGAGCTCACGAGCATGTCGGGCTCGATCCCGTAGGTCTCGCTGCCCCAGAGCCGCCCGGTCCGGCCGAGCCCGCAGATCACCTCATCGGCCACGAGCAGGATGTCGTAGCGCCGCAGCACCGCCTGGATCTTGGCCCAGTAGCCGTCCGGCGGCACCACGACGCCGCCCGCCCCCATCACCGGCTCACCGAAGAAGGCGGCGATGGTCTCGGGGCCCTCGGCGAGGATCAGCTCCTCGAGTTCGTTTGCGAGCCGGGTGGTGAACGCGTCCTCGCTTTCGCCCGGATGCGCTTCCTTGAGGTAATGCGGACAGCCCGTGTGCAGCACGCCGGGCAGCGGCAGATCGAAGGAGGCATGGTTGTAGGGCAGCCCGGTCAGACTCGCCGAGGCGATGGTGACGCCGTGATAGCCGCGCTTGCGCGAGATGATCTTCTTGCGCGAAGGCTCGCCCATGGCATTGGCGCGGTACCAGATCAGCTTCATCGCCGTGTCGTTGGCCTCGGAGCCGGAATTGGCGAAGAACACCTTGCTCATCGGCACCGGCGCGATCTCGACGAGATGCTCGGCAAGGTCGATCAGCGGGCCGTGCGACTTGTGCGAGAAGCTGTGGTAATAGGGCAGCTTCTCGAGCTGGCGCCGCGCCGCCTCGACGAGGCGGGGCTCGGAAAACCCCACCCCGACGCTCCAGAGCCCGGCCATCGCCTCGATATAGCGCTGGCCGTGATTGTCCCATACATGCACCCCCTCGCCGCGCTCGAGGATCAGCGGGCCGGTCTGCTGATGCTTGCGGGCATTGGTGTAGGGGTGCAGGTTCACGCGGACATCGCGCGCCTCGTCGGAATTCGGTCTGGTGTCCATGGGTGTCCCGTTCGTCCGTGGTTGGGCCGCGACGCGGCCCGGAGCCGTCGCCGGAGCGCAGCTTAGGCCCGCCGGCCGCCCCCCGCAAGCCGCCCGCGCCCGCGGCCTTTCACACGGCCGCGGGGCGCGCTAGGGATGCGGCCTTCGGCACTGTCGGGGCGCACCATGATTCTTGGCACCAGCGGGACCGGGGGCGCGGGCTGATGGGGCTGCTCACGACCATCCTGCCGCTCTTCGCGCTGATCGCGCTGGGCTTCGCGGCGCTGCGCGGCGGCTATGTCGATCCCGGCCATACCCGCCCGCTCGGCGATTTCCTGATGAAGATCGCCCTGCCCGCGCTCATCTTCGACGCGGTCACGGGGCTGCCCCCCGGCGATGCGCTCAACTGGCGCTTCATCGGCGCCTACGCGGCCGGTTCGCTCGTCGCTTTCGGAGCGGGGCTCGTGATCGCGCGGCGGGTGATGGGCTTCGACATGGCGGCGGGGGCGATGGTCGGGCTCGGGATGTCGGGTTCGAACAGCGGCTTCATGGGCTATCCGATCGCGCTCGGCGTGATCGGCGCGGGGGCGGCGCCGATGCTCGCACAGGCGATGGTGGTCGAGAACGTGCTGATGATCCCGCTCGCGCTGGCGCTGTCGGCGCGGGTGGGCAACACCGGGCGCGCGGCGGGGCTGCAGGCGCTGCGCGGCGTGTTCGCCAACCCGATCATCCTCGCGCTGCTGGCCGGGCTCGCCTTTTCGCTGGCGGGGCTGGCGCTGCCCGGTGTGCTGTCGGACGCGGTTGGCATGCTCGCCGGGGTGGCGCCGCCGATCGCGCTCTTCGTGCTGGGCGCCACGATCGCGCAGCTTCCGATGAGCGGGGTGCGCGCCAATGCGGGGGTAATCGTGGCGGGCAAGCTGGTGCTGCACCCGCTCGCCGTGCTCGCGGCACTCTGGCTGACGCCGGGGATCGACGGGCTGGTGCTGCTGGGCGGGGTGATCTTCGCGGCCAGCCCGATGATGTCGGTCTATCCGCTTTTCGGGGCGCGCGGCGGCATCGAGATGCTCAGCGCCACGGCGCTGCTGATCGCGGTGCTCGCGAGCTTCGCGACGCTGAGCCTCTGGATCGCGGGGGTCGGCCGGCTCGCCGGGGCCTGACGGCTCAGCCCTGGCGCGCCCGCTCGGCCATCCGCGCCTCCTCGCCCAGAACCGCCTTGAGCAGCGCGAACAGCATCGCGAAGACCAGCACAAAGACCGGCAGCCCCACAACCGTGATGACCTGCTGCAGCGCCACGAGCCCCTCCTGCCCGGCGAGCACGATCAGCATCGCCGCCACCGCCCCCTCGGACACGCCCCAGAACACGCGCTGGCGCACCGGGCCGGACTCGGGATCGCCGGTGCACAGAAGATCCACCACGAGCGAGGCCGAGTCCGACGAGGTCGCGAAGAAGATCGCCACGATCACCACGGCGAGCCCCTGGATGAGCTGCGTGGCCGGGAAATTCTCGAAAAAGGCGAACATCGCGAATTCCGGCCCGCGCGCGACGGCCTCCTCGATCATGCCCGCATTCTCGCCGAGCGCTGCGCGCGCCTGCGCGCCGATGCCGTCGATCTCCATCGCCGACCAGCCGAAGATCGCGAACCACACCAGCGTGAAGGCCGAGGGCGCAAGCAGCACCCCGAGCACGAATTCGCGGATCGTGCGCCCCTTCGAGATGCGCGCGACGAAGATGCCGATGAAGGGCGCCCAGGTCACCGTCCAGGCCCAGTACCAGACCGTCCAGCCGCCCTGCCAGCCCCAGCCCGCATCGCTCGTGTAGTGCGCGAGCATGTCGTTCCAGAACGCCATCGGCAGCAGGTTGGTGGCGTAGATCCCCACTGTCTCGATGACGCCGCGCACCAGAAACAGGGTCGAGCCGGTGAGCAGCACGAACAGCATCAACGCCGACGCCATCGCGATGTTGATGTTCGACAGAAGCTTCACCCCGCGATCGAGCCCGGCCACGATCGACGCCGTCGCCACCGCCGTCAGAAGCGCGATGATCACCACCTTGGAGCCGACCGTATCGGGAACGGCGAACAGCTCGGACAGGCCGGCATTGATCTGCTGCGTCCCGAGCCCGATCGACACCGCCACCCCGAACAGCGTCCCCAGAATGGCAAGCACGTCGATCGCCTTGCCGGCGGGGCCGTGGATGCCCTCGCCAAGGAAGGGATAGAACACCGCGCTCACGCGCATGGGCAGGTTGTAGCGATAGATGAAGAAGGCGAAGGCCAGCCCCGGCAGCGTGAAGATCGCCCAGGTGTGCAGCCCGAGATGATAGAGCGAAAAGCCCATCGCCTCGCGCGCGGCCTGCACGGTGTGGGCCTCGGTGTCGGCATAGGGGGGGCTCGCGAAATGCAGGATTGGCTCGGCCACGCCCCAGAACATCAGCACCGTGCCGATGCCGCCCGCGAACAGCATCGTGAACCAGGACAGGTTGGAATAGTCGGGCCTGTCATCCGGCGCGCCGAGGCGCAGCGCGCCGAAGCGGCTGAAGGCGAGCCAGACCAGGAAGATCAGCCAGCTCGTCACCCCGAAGATGAAGAACCAGCCGAGATTGGTCACGATCCAGCCGCGCGCATCGGCGAAGAAGGACCCGATCGCCTCCGTCGCGATCAAGAGCGCCGCGAGAAAGAGCACCATCAGCCCCGCCGACCAGAAGAAGATCACCGGATCGGTCCGCAAGCCGAGTCGCCGCGCCAGATCGTTCATGCCCTGCCCCCTCATCGCGGCTCTGTGCCGGATGCCGAGCGTCGCAGGCATTCGCGCGGCAGGCAAGCGCCGGAGCCGTCATCGCCCGCGCCGCACCGAAACCGCCCGCGAATCGGGCAGCCGTCAGCCCGCCGCGAGCAGCCCGGCCACCCGCCGCACGGCGAGCTCGTAGCCCTGCACCCCGCAGCCCGCGATCACCCCATCGGCGCGCAGGCTGACATAGGAATGATGCCGGAAGCTCTCGCGCTTGTGGATGTTGGAGATATGCACCTCGATCACCGGCCCCTCATAGGTGTTGAGCGCATCGAGGAGGGCGACGGAGGTATGGGTGAAGGCGGCGGGGTTGATGACGATCCCCGCCGCCGTCGCGCGCGCATCATGGATCCAGTCGATCAGCTCGTATTCGCGGTTCGACTGGCGCAGCACCGTCTCGAAGCCGAGCGCCTCGCCCATAGCGGCGCAGGCCCGCGCGACATCGTCGAGCGTCTCGCGGCCGTAGATCTCGGGTTGGCGTTTTCCGAGCAGGTTTAGGTTGGGGCCGTTGAGGATCTCGATACGCTGCATGGGGGCTCCGTTCACTGGCGCGGCATTCCGGCGGGGCGGAAGGCGCGTTTCTGCGCGGCGATGCGGAAGGGCGCATTGGCCGCACCGTAGCCGCGATAGCCGCCGCGCCGCTCGACGATCTCGAAGAAGAAGCCCTCGCCGTAGGTCTGGCTGTAGAGTTGCAGGAACTCGCCGCGATCGTCACGGTCATAGAGGATATGCGCCGCGCGCAGCCGCTCGGTGAAGGCCGGATCGAGCGAAAAGCGCGCCTCGAGATCGTCGTAATAGTTGGGCGAGATGGCGAGCGGGGCGAAGCCGTTGGCGGCGAGCGCGGCGGCGGTGGCGAAGATGTCGTGGGTGGCCAGCGCGATGTGCTGGACCGAGCTGCCATAGCTTTCGGCGAGGAAATGCCCGGCCATGGTGCGGCTGTTCTCGGCGCCGTTGAGGGTGATGCGAAAGCCGCCATCGGGGGCCTCGATCGCCTGCGAGCGCACGATCCCGGCCGGGTCGATCACATCCACCATGGGCGCCTTTTCCGTCTCCAGAAGCGAGATGTAGAACAGAACCCAGCTCTGCATTTCCTCGAAGCTCATTGTCTGCGCGACATGGTCGATGCGCGCAAGCCCCGCCGGGGCGGGGGCGTCGGCGTCCGGATCGGGGCGGAAGTCCACCTCCCAGAGCCGGTCGAGCCCGCTTGCGGCATCGACGAAATGCATCAGCCCGCCGCTGGCGCCGCGAATGGCGGGGATCTCCAGCTCGCCGGGCGCGGCGGCGGAGGCGACGGGCTCGGAGCCGAGCGCCGTGGCGCGCGCCAGGGTCGCCGCCGCATCTGCCACGCGCAGCCCCATATCCGCGACCGTGGTGCCCCGCAGCAGATAGAGCGAATGCGCCAGCCCCTCGTCCTCGGTGTTGATGAGGATATTGATGCCGCCCTGCGCCCAGCGCTCGACATTCTTGGAGACATGCCGCCCCACCCGCGCGAAACCCATCGCGCGCAAGAGTCCCGCAAGCCGCGCGGCCTCGTGCGGATCGGTGGCGAACTCGATGAATTCGACCCCCTCGGCGGCGGTCCTGGCGGGCATCTCGGGCACCGGGATCGCGATGCCCGGCTCCTCGCGCGCGACGCGGTCCATCAGCCAGCGCAGGCTGCGCTGGCCGTCCTGGGCGATGGTGCGCGGCAGCGCGCCGCGAAACTGGTCATTGAAGACCTCGAGGCTGAGCGGGCCGTCATAGCCCGTCGCGGCGACGGCGCGCATGAACCCGGCCATGTCCAGATCCCCCTGCCCGGGCATCGAGCGGAAATGGCGCGACCAGTAGAGCAGGTCCATCTCGATCATCGGCGCATCGGCGAGCTGGACGAAGGCGATGCGGTCGCCGGGGATGCTGCGGATGCTGTCCGGGTCGATGCCCTTCGCCAGGGTGTGGAAGCTGTCGAGCACGAGGCCGACGGCGGCATGATCGGCACGGCGCACGATCTCCCAGGCGTCGCGGTGATCGTCGATATGCCGGCCCCAGGCGAGCGCCTCAAAGCCGATGGTGATCCCCCGGGCCGCGGCGTCATCGCCGAGCGCGCGCAGATCGTCGGCGGCGCGGTCGATGCCGCCGAGGCTCTCGGGATGGGTGTTCGAGCAGATCAGGATGCGGTCGGCGCCGAGCTCGCCCATCAGGTCGAACTTGCGCCGCGCGCGCTCGAAAGCGCGCCCGCGCAGGGGTTCGGGCAGGCCCTCGAAATCGCGAAAGGGCTGAAACAGCGACACTTCGAGTCCGTGATCGCGCACCATCGCGCCCACCTCGCGCGGCGGCGCGTCATAGGCGAGAAAATCGTTCTCGAAGATCTCGATCCCCTCGAAGCCCGCCGCCGCGATGGCGGCGAGCTTCTCGCGCAGATCGCCCGACAGGCAGACCGTGGCAATGGATGTCTTCATCGGATGAACCCCAGAAGTTGCGGCAGGCCCGTCACCGTCACCGGCACGAAGGTTATCAGGATCAGCACGGCGAGCTCCACGAAGAAGAAGGGCAGGATCTGCCGGATCAGCCGCGCCATGCCGACATTCGCGACCCCCTCGGCCACGAACAGACACAAGCCGAGCGGCGGCGTGATCAGCCCGATCATCAGGTTGAAGATCACGATGATGCCGAAATGCACCGGATCGACCCCGAAGCTCACCGCGATCGGGTGCACGATCGGCACCAGAACCAGCATCGCCGCGATGCCCTCCAGAAACAGCCCCACGAACAGGAACAGGATGATGATCATCACGAGGAAGACGAAGGCGCTGTCGACATTGGCGAGCACCCAGTCGGTGAGCATGTTGGGCACGCGGTTATAGGTCAGCAGCCAGTTCGCGGCCGAGACCGCGCCGATGATGATCATGATGATCGCGCTGTCGCGCATCGAGCGCGCGAAGATGCCCCCGAGCTGCCCCAGCCCGATCTCGCGGTAGAGAACGACACCCACCACCAGCGCATAGGCCACCGCAAAGCTCGCCGCCTCGGTGGGCGTGGTGATCCCGAGCACGATCGCGCCCACCACGAAGACGGGCATCAGAAGCGGGATCAGCCCGCCCATGAGCGCACCGCCCTTCGACGAAATCGCGTCGAGCGCCGCGCGGTCGGTCGGCCCGCCGGTCTTCACGCGCCCCACGACCACCATCACATAGGCCGACAGGAACAGCGCGAGCAGCAGGCCCGGCACCACCCCTGCCATGAAGAGCGCGGGCACCGACACGCCGCCCACGGTGAGCGCATAGATGATCACCGGGATCGAGGGCGGGATGATCGGCCCGATCACCGAGGACGCCGCCGTGAGCGCGGCGGAGAAGTCGCGCGGGTAGCCGGCCTTCTCCATCTCGGGCACGAAAACGCGGCCGATCGCCGAGGTATCGGCCACCGCCGAGCCCGACAGCCCCGCGAACACCACGCTCGCCCAGATATTGACGAGCG
>SLQD01000107.1 GCA_007131685.1 Paracoccaceae bacterium
CAGATCCTTGAGCGCGACCTTGTGGCCGATCGGGATGTCGGCCTTGGCGGTGAGGCGGAAATCGGAATTGTCCTCGGTGCACACGACGAGCATGTCGGTGCCTGCCGCGAGGTTCTCGACCACGACGACGCCGACATTGTCGGCCTTGTCGTGAACGAGCAGTTGCGGTTGTGTCGTCATCGGCTCCTCCTGGGGTTCGGTGCGGGGTTCAGCCGCGCGCGAGGGTTTCGAGATCCTCGGCGAGGGCTTGGGGAATGGTGATCGTCTCGGCGGCCGCACGGGCCTCGAAGCGGCGCGCGCCGGGCAGGCGCACGCCCTCCTGCGCGGCCATCGCCGCGAACATCGTCTCTGCACGGGCGGCGAAATCGCCCGCAAAGCGCGCCGGGTCGAGCACGAGCAGGAAATGCGCGAGCGAAGGCGGCGGACCCTTGTCGTCGAACATCGAGCTTGCCTCGAAGGCGAAATTCGCTCCGGCGAGCCCGGCCGTCAGAAGCTCGACCATCAGCGCGAGCGCCGCGCCCTTGGCCTCGCCCGCGGGCACCATCGTGCCGGCCATCGCGGCGTCGGGGTCCGTCGTCGGCGCGCCCGCGGCATCGAGCGCCCAGCCCTCGGGAATCGGCTCGCCCTTCTTCTGGGCGATCATAACCTTACCGCGCGCGACATGGCTCAGCGACAGGTCGATCAGCAGTGGATCGGCCCCCGCGCGCGGCGCGGCGAAGGCGATCGGGTTGGTGCCGTAAAGCGGCGCGTTGCCGCCCCAGGGCGCCATCGCCGCGGGCGAATTCGACAGCGCCATCGCGATCAGCCCGTCGCGCGCGAGCCGCTCCACCGGCTGGCCGGCGACACCGAAATGATGCGAGCGGGTCACCGACACCACGGCGACACCCTGCGCGCGCGCGACCCCGGCCGCCGCGTCGCAGCCCTGCGCCACGGCCGGAAAGGACAGCCCGTGCCGGGCGTCGACGCGGATCACCGCGCCGTCGCGCTCCAGTTTGGGCCGGGCATCGGCGGCCACCTTGCCGCTGCGGATCTGGGCGAGATAGTAGGGCAGGCGGGCCAGCCCGTGCGAGGCCAGCCCGTCGCGATCGGCCTGAACGAGGGCCTGGGCCGTGGGCCGGGCCTCGGCCGCGCCGACGCCATGCGCGGTCAGCGCGGCTTTGGCGAGGCGCTCGGCCTCGGCGGTGTGGAAGCTGCGGGTCATGGCGTCTCCTCGAGCGCTGCGGCGACGTTCTCGACGGTGATCCAGCTGATGCGGGTATTCGACTCCTCGGTGACCCCGGCAACATGGGGCGTCGCGATCAGCCTCGGCGCGGCGGCGAGCGGTGAGCCCGCGGCCAGCGGCTCCGCGGCAAAGACATCGAGCGCGGCGCCGCCGAGCTGTCCGGCCTGCAGCGCCTCGGCCAGCGCGGCCTCGTCCACCACGCCGCCGCGCGCCGTGTTGACCAGAACGGCGCCGGGCTTCATCGCCCGCAGCGCGGCGGCGTCGATCAGATCGCGCGTCGCGTCGGTGAGCGGCACATGCAGGCTCACGGCATCCGACGCGGCGAGCACCTCGCCCAGCTCCGCACAGCGCGTCACCCCCGCCCAGGCCGGGTCGTCGGCGGGCAGGAACGGATCATGCGCCCGGATCTGCATGCCGAATGCGCGCGCCCGCGCCGCCACGGCCTGCGCGATCGCGCCGAAGCCGACGAGCCCGAGCACCGCGCCCGAGACCTCGCGCCCCATCATCTCCTGGCGCGGCCATTCCCCGGCGAGCACCCGCGCGCTGCCCATCCAGGCGCCGCGCCGCAGCACCAGCACGGCGGTGAGCACGTATTCCGCCACCGCGATCGTGTTGCCGCCCGTCGCCGGGAAGACCTGCACGCCGGCGGAATCGCAGGCGGCGGTGTCGATATTGTCGAGCCCGACGCCGAGCCGGCCCACCGTGCGCAGGGCCGGAAAGCGGGCGAGAAGCTCGGCGTCGACGCGGGTGCGGTTGCGCACGATCAGCCCGCGCGCCGAAGCCCCGGCCGCGAGCAGCGCGGCGCGATCATCGACCAGCGCCGGGTCGTAGCGCAGCTCGAAGCGCGCGCGCAGCCAGTCCACGGCCTTGTCGTCCATGAATTCCGAGATGACAATGTCGGTCATGGAGATCCTCGTATCGGGGTTTGCCAAGTGCCGCGCCGCGAATTACTATAAAGGATATAGTTTAGATGACACCACACGGTCAAGCCGCAATCGCCCCGGAGGCCCCATGACCCCGCAGCGCCGCCCCGTCGCCCAGCCCCTGCACCGGCAGATCCACGGCCTCATCCTCGAGCGCATCGATGCCGGCGAATGGCCGCCGGGGACCTACCTGCCCAGCGAGACGCGCCTTGCCGGGGAATACGGCGTCAGCGTGGGCACGCTGCGCAAGGCGCTGCAGGATCTCGCCCAGGAGGGGGTGGTGCAGCGCCGGCAAGGGCGCGGCACCGTGGTTGCCACCCATGACGGCGACGAGGTGCTGTTTCGCTTTCTCAACCTGCGTCGCGCCGATGGCAGCCGGGTGCGGCCCGAGTCGCGGGTGCTCGACCGTGGCCGCCGCCCGGCGAGCGCGGCCGAGCGCGCCGAGCTCGATCTGGGCGACGGCGCCGAGGTCATCCATGTGGAACGGCTTCGCGAGATCGACGGGCGCGCCGTCATTCACGAGACGATCGCGCTGCCGGCGGCGCGCTTCGCCGCCCTCGCCGACACGCCCGCGACCCTGCCCAACACGCTCTATCAACTCTATCAGCGCGACTTCGCCGCCACCATCCACCAGGCCGAGGAGCGGCTCACCGCCATCGCCGCGCCGGCGCGCGAGGCCGCGCTGCTCGAGCTCGCGCCGGGCACGCCGATGCTGCGCATCCTGCGCATCGCCGCCGATTACCAGGGCCATCCGCTCGAACGCCGGCTTTCCTGTTTCGCCACCGAGGGCCTCTACTATACCGCGCGGCTCTGAGCGCGCCCGAAGACGAGGCGCGTATGCTGGCGATAGGTTTCGCCGGGGCGCAGCAGCGCCTGCGGGTAGTCCGGGTGGTTGGGGCTGTCGGGCCAGACCTGCGGCTCCAGCGCGATGCCGGCATGCGGCCCGATCCGCTGCCCGGCGAGCCCCGGCACCGGCACGTCGAGATTGTGCCCGTCATAGACCTGCAGCCCCGGCTCGGTCGTGTGCAGCGCCATCTTGACCCCGTCGCGCCCCTCCAGCATCGCCACCTCGCGCAGCGCGCCGCGCCGATCCGCGAGGCAGAAATTGTGGTCGAGCGGCTCCCCCCGGAGCCGGCGCGGCGCTCGAAAATCGAAACCCGTGCCCGCCACCGGCGCCGGTGCGCCGAGCGGCAGCTTGTCGTCATCCACCGGAAGGTAAGCGTCCGCCGCGATGCGCAGAGCGTGGCCGCGCACATCGCCCGCGCCGTCGAGATCGAAATAGCTGTGATGGGCGAGGTTGCACAGCGTCGGCCCGTCGGTGCGCGCGGTGTATTCGATATCTAACACGCCGTCGCCGGCCAGGGTGAACGCCGCCTCGATCTGCAGCGTGCCGGGATAGCCCATATGCCCGTCCGGCAGTGTCAGCGCGAGGCGCAGCGCGTCGGGCGCGTGCGCCACCACCCGCCAGAGCTTGCGCCCCGCATTGTCGGTGCCGCCATGCAAGTGATGGCGCACGCCCTCGTTGCGGTCGAGCTGCGCGGGGCGGCCCGCGATCGTGCAGCGCCCGTCACGGATGCGGTTGGCGCAGCGGCCCACCGTCGCGCCGAAATGGCGCGAATGGGCGAGATAGTCATCGAGGCTTTCGAGGCCGAGCACCAGCGGCGGCGCGTGCCCCGCGAGGCGCAGATCCTGCAGCACCGCGCCCCAGGTCAGGAATCGCGCGCTCAGCCCGCCGCCTTGCAGCGTGATCCGCTCGACGCGGCCGCCATCGGGCAGGGTGCCGAAGGGCTCGATCACGGCGCGCGGCCGCGCAGATCCACCGCCGCGCCGCTGCGCACCGATTCCTCGGCCGCCTCGCCCACGAGCACCGACCAGTAGCCGTCCGCCAGCCCCACCTCCGGCGTGCCGCCCCGGCGCAGCATGTCGAGAAAGCGTTCGTGCTGGTAGAAGGTCGAGCCGTGGTGATCGCCGGCGCGCAGGATATGCGGGTCGACCTCGACGATCTCCCGGCGGGGGCGCTTCTCGGCGCGGGTCTCGATGACGAATTCGGAATGGCGCTCCTGCCCGTCGGGCGAAAAGCGGGCCGGCCCCGGCACGCGCGCGGCGATCCGGGCGGCATCTCCCGCGAGGGTGATCTCCTCCTGCCATTCCGCGCCCTCGGCGAACATGCACAGATCGAGCATCGCCCGAGTGCCGCCTTCGAAATCGACGCACACGAAGGCGTTGTCGAGAATGTCGGGCACGCGGCCGCCGTAGCGCTCGGCGCGGTGGTTCACATCCGCGCCGCCGGTGGCATAGACCCGCACCGGGTCGCGCCCGAGGATATGGCGCATGAGGTCGAAGAAATGGCAGCATTTCTCCACCAGCGTGCCGCCCGTGCGCGCGTTGAAGCGGTTCCAGTCATCGACCTTGTCGAGGAACGGGAATCGGTGCTCGCGGATGCCGACCATGCGCGGGGTCCCGGCCACGCCATCGCGCAGCGCGTCGATGAGCCGGGCGACGGGCGGCATGTAGCGATACTCCATCGCCACCCAGACGGGTGCGCGCCCCTCGGCAAGGCGCTTGATCTCGGCGCAGTCGGCGGCGCTGATGGCGAGCGGCTTTTCGCACAGGATCGGCTTGCCGGCCTCCAGCATGTCGCGCATCAGCGGCAGATGCAGATCGTTGGGCGCAGCGAGTATGAAGGCGTCGCAGGTCTCGGCGTCGAGTAGCGCGCGGTGATCGGCGTAGGCGCGCGCGCCGGCGAGATCCGCGGCGGCGGCGCGCATCCCCGCATCCGGGTCGGCCACGGCGGTGACCGATGCGTCCGGCAAGAGCGCGATGTTGCGGATATGCTCCTGGCCCATCATCCCTGCGCCGATGAGCCCGTATCTGATCGTCATCCTGAGTCCTTTCGGGGGCGTCAGTTGAGCGTGAGCCCCGCATCCACGATGAAGTCCTGTCCCGTGCAGGCCAGTGCGGCATCGGAAGCCAGGAACAGGACCATATCCGCGACATGCCCCGGCTCCAGCCGGAACTTCAGCGCCTGCTGATCGAGGAATTCGCGGTTCTTCTCGGGGGTGAGCCAGAGCCGCGCCTGCCGCTCGGTCAGCACGGCGCCGGGCACCACGGAATTGACCCGCACGCCGTGGGGCCCGAGCTCGGCGGCGAGGGAGCGGGTCATGCCGCTGATTGCCGCCTTGGCGGTGGTGTAGCCGAGCATGCCGGGCCGCCCGCGCCGCCAGGAGATCGAGCCCATATTGATCACCGCGCCGCCGCCCGCCGCCTTCATTCCCGCAAGCACCGTCTGCGCCGCGAAGGGATGATGGCGCAGATTGGTGGCCATGCAGTCATCCCAGTAATCGGGGGTGAGGGCCTCGAAGTCATGGCGGTCGTCGCGCGCGGCGTTGTTGACGAGCACGGCGAAGGACCCGAGGACGGCCTCGAGTTCCGCGATGCGGGCCTGCAGCGCCGCGATGTCGCGCAGATCGCAGGCGCGGAATGTCGCGCCGAGCTCGGCGGCGAGCGCCGCGCCGGCCTCGGCGTCGATGTCGAGAAACGCCACCTGCGCGCCTTGCGCGGCGAAGGCCCGCACCAGTTCGGCGCCGATGCCCGTCGCGCCCCCGGTGATCAGCACCCGCGCGCCCGACAGCGAAGGGTAGATCGCGGTCTGCGTCATGGCGGCCTCCTAGCCCGCGAAATCCGGCTCGGCCCGGCCCGCGACATCGGTGCGCATGGCGAAGAGGTTGCCCGACTCGGGCCACTCCGCGAGCTCGTCATCCGGGCGCTTGTGGCGCGCCGAGGTGACATAGAGCGTGCGCAGATCCGGCCCGCCGAAGGCGCACATGGTCGGGCAGCGCGCCGGGACCGGATACTCGGCCAGCACCGCGCCCTCGGGCGAGAGCTTCGCCACGCGCCCGCCCTCGAACAGCGCCGTCCAGTAGCAGCCCTCGGCATCGACCGCGGCGCCGTCGGGGCGGCCCGTGCCGTGCTCGAACTCGGCAAAGATGCCCGCATCGGTGACCCCGCCATCCGCATCGAGCGCGTAGCGGTAGACCACATGCGCCGGGGTGTCGGAGTGATAGGCGGTGCGCGCATCGGGCGAGAACGCCACCCCGTTCGAGGTGCGCACCGGCTTGCCGACCGCGCCGCAGGACCCGTCGGCCCCGATCACGTAGAGCGCGCCGCCGGCGCGGTCGCGCGGCTCGTGGATGGTGCCGGCCCAGAACCGGCCCCAGGGATCGACGCGGCCATCGTTGAAGCGGCTGATCGAGGTGTCGGGCTGCGGGTTGGCAAGCAGGCGCTCCTTGCGGCCGGCATCGTCGAGCAGCCACACCCCAGAGCGCATCCCTGCGACGAACCCGCCGCCCGCGCGAAAGCCGATGCAGCCGATATTCTCGTCCATCGGGATCGCGGTGTTTTCGCCCGTGGCCGGATCGAAGCGGTTGAGACTCGGCGACTCGATATCGACCCAGTAGAGCGCCTGCTCGCGCACCGACCAGAGCGGGCATTCCCCGAGGGCCGCCTGCGCCACGTATGCCGTCTCAAAGCCCATGCCGCCTCCTCAATAGCCGCCGGTCTGCGCCGGGGCGTCGCCGCCGCGCAGCTCCTTGAGCGCGCCGCGCGCCGCCCCCATCATCAGCGCGAGATCGGAGCCGATCGCAACGAAGGAAAACCCGGCCTCCTCGTAGCCGCGTACCATCCCGGCCGTCCCGCCGACGATCCCGCAGGGCATCCCGGCGCGGGCGGCCGCCGCGGCGGCGTCCCGAAGCGCCGTCTGCACCTCCGGCTCCGCGATGCCGCCCAGACGCCCCATCGCCGCCGACAGGTCGGCCGGGCCGGTGAAAACCGCATCCACCCCGTCGATGCGCGCGATATCCGGGATCGCCGCGACCGCGTCGGGGGTCTCGAGCTGCACGATCACGGCGACCTCGTCATTGGCGCGGCGCAGATAGTCGTCGATCATGCCGAAGCGGCTCGCCCGGTGCATCGCGGCCACGCCGCGCACACCCTCGGGCGGGTAGCGGGTCGCCGCGACGGCGGCGCGGGCCTCCTCGGCATCCTGCACGAAGGGAAACATGATCGTGCCCGCACCCGCATCCATCGCCCGCTTGACCATCACCGGGTCGTTCCAGGGCACGCGGACCACCACCTCGGCCGGGGTCGGGGCGACGGCCTGCATCAGCGCCACGGCCTGCGGCACATCGACGGGGACGTGCTCCATGTCGAGCACGACGAAATCGAAGCCGGCCCAGCCCATCGCCTCGGCGGCCACCGGGCTCGCCGTCATCAGCCATGTGCCCAGCGGCGGGCGGGCAGGGGGCTCGCGCATCCAGCGCTTGAAACGGTTCTCGGGCATCTGCATCGCGGCGCCTTTCAGTAGATTTCGGGTTCGGGCTGGCTGCGCCCGTGATCGAGTATGCCGAAGTCGCAGCCCTGGTCGGCCTGGGTGACGTGCTGGCGAAACAGCGCCGTGTAGCCGCGATCGGTCGCGGGGACCGGCGGCGTCCATTCCATGCGCCGGCGCTCGAGCTCTGCCTCGGGCACGTCGAGTTCCAGCCGCCGCGCCGCCACGTCAAGCACGATCTCGTCGCCGTCGCGCACCAGCGCGAGCGGCCCGCCCACCGCGGCCTCGGGGGTGACATGCAGCACGCAGGTGCCGTAATGCGTCCCGCTCATGCGCGCATCCGAGATCCGCAGCATGTCGCGCACCCCTTGGGCGAGGAGCTTCTTCGGGATCGGCAGGTTGCCCCATTCCGGCATCCCCGGCGCCCCCTGCGGCCCCGCATTGCGCAGCACCAGCACCGACTCGGCCGTCACCTCGAGCGCGGGATCGTCGATGCGTGCGGCCAGGTCGGCCTGGCTGTCGAAGACCACGGCGCGACCGCGATGGCGCGCGAGGGCGGGGTCCGCCGCACTCGGCTTGATGACCGCGCCGGTAGGGGCGAGGTTGCCCTTGAGCACGGCGAGTGCGGCGCCCTCGGTGACCGGGTTCGAGAGCGCGCGGATCGTGTCGTCGTCGTAGCATTCCGCCGCCGCGATCACCTCGGCGAGCCGGCCGCCCGTGACGTTAAGCGCCTGGGCATCCAGCATCTCCGCAAGCCGCATCAGGAGTGCGGGCAGCCCGCCCGCATAGTAGAAATCCTCCATCAGCCGGTTGCCGGACGGAAACAGGTTGGCCAGCACCGGCACCTCGCGCGCCACCGCGTCGAGATCGTCGAGCGTCAGCGCCACCCCGGCCCGGCGCGCCAGCGCGATCAGGTGCACCGCCGCGTTCGTCGAGCCGCCGAGCGCCATGTAGACCCGCGCGCCGTTGAGAAAGCTCGCCCGCGTGAGGATGTCGGAGGGCTTGCGATCGGCCCAGACCATCTCGACGATCCGTTCGCCGCATTCCGACGCCATCCGCGTATGCGCCGCGTCCGCCGCCGGGATCGAGGAGGCGCCGGGCAGCGTCAGCCCCATCGCATCCACGATGGTGGTCATGGTGGAGGCCGTGCCCATGGTGTTGCAGGTGCCGTTCGAGCGGGTCATGCGGCTTTCGAGGTCGATCCACTCCGCCTCCGAGATCTCGCCGTTGCGCAGCTTGTCCCAGTAGTGGCGCGTATGGGTACCCGCGCCGAGGGTCTTCCCCTTCCACTTGCCGTTGAGCATCGGCCCGGCCGGGCAGAACACCGCCGGGATGTCCATCGACAGCGCGCCCATGATCAGCCCCGGCGTGGTCTTGTCGCAGCCGCCCATCAGCACCGCCCCGTCGATGGGGTGCGAGCGCAGGAGCTCCTCGGTCTCCATGGCGAGGAAGTTGCGGTAGAGCATGGTGGTGGGCTTGACCATCACCTCCCCGAGCGAAAGCGCGGGCAGCTCCACCGGATAACCCCCCGCCGCCCAGACCGCGCGTTTGACGGCCTCGGCACGGTCGCGCAGATGCGCGTGGCAGGGGCTGAGATCGGACCAGGTATTGACGATGCCGATCACGGGCTTGCCCATGAATTCCCCGCGGCGCAGGCCCATCTGCTGTGTGCGCTGGCGGTGGGCGAAGCCGCGCATGTCGCTCGCCGCATACCAGCGCTGACTGCGCAGGTCCTCGATGCTTCGCCGTGCCATGAGTCCTCCCGCGGCGTTGCCCGCCGTTTCGTAACGCTTCGATATTAGAGCCGCGATTCGCCGCGTTGTCAAACCGGTCATGCCGTGGGCGATTCGCCTCGCTTTTTGCCTCAGTGCAGGAAAGAACGAGCAAATAATCATGTCAATCCATCCGAGTCCGGGCTTGATTGACAGGTCGTCATCAAGCTGCTAGCGATTTTCGAAACGCTACGATGGCCGGGCCGCGGATCGCATGGGAGGCGAGGCGCGGCCGAGAGGGGGAGGGGCCATGGATACGCTGATCCGTCAGCTCGGCCAGCTCAACACCGTGCTCACGCGCGGCGCGGGCTATGTCGCGACGCTGCTGCTGATGGGGATGCTCGGCGTCGTCATCGTGCACGTCTTCTATCGCTACGTGCTGGGCTCGAGCTTCGGCTGGACCGAGGAGGTCTCGCGCACGATGATGGTGTGGATGGCGTTCCTCTATTTCCCGACGGCGCATCGCTACGGGATGAATGTCAGTCTCGATCTTTTCATCTCCGCCATCGCGCAGACGCGCGCCTTTCGCATCGTGGGCATCCTGATCGAGCTTTCGGTCTTCGTGATGCTCTGCGGGGCGATCTACCTGACCTACAATCTGGCGGCGAACGCGACGAGCGTGTCGCTCTCGCTGCGCCTGCCGCTCGCCTATGTCTATGCGATCATGCCCCTCGGCTTCGGGCTGGTGGCGCTGGTGTCGCTGGAGCGGCTGTTGCGGCTGCTGGCCAATCTCGCCGAGCCGGGGCGCTACAAGGTGCATGTCTTCGGCAGCGCCGCCGAGACGGGGACCTGAAAGATGGCGCTGCTTTATGTCTACATCTTCGGTTTCCTGCTGATCATCGGCACGCCGATCGTCTTCGTGATGCTGCTCGCGCCCGGGGCGACGCTGCTGATCGAGGGCGATCTGCGCTTTCTCAACATGCTGGTGCAGCGCCTCTTCGCGGGCATGGACAGCTTTCCGCTGATGGCGCTGCCCTTCTTCATCCTCGCCGGCGAGCTGATGACGGCGGGCGGCATCACCACCCGCATCGTGCGCTTTGCCGAGACCTTCGTGGCGCATCGCAAGGCCGGGCTCGGGCAGGTCTCGGTGTCGTCCTCGATCATGCTCGCGGGCGGGTCGGGCTCGGCGGTCGCCGATGCCTCGGCGCTGGGCGGGGTGATGATCCCCGGCATGCACCAGGCGGGCTACACCAGGTCCTTCTCGGCAGCGATCACGGCGGCCTCGGCGGTGCTCGCCTCGATCATCCCGCCCTCGGGGCTGATGATCCTCTATGCCTTCATCATGAATGTCTCGGTGGCGGCGATGTTCGCCGCGGCGATCATCCCGGGGCTGATCATCGGCTTCGGGCTGATGATCGTGGTGGCGATCGTGGCGCGGTTTCGCAGCTTTCCCGACCCGGCCGAGCGCGCGACATGGGGCGATGTCGCCCGCGAGAGCAAGCGCGCGATCCTGCCGCTGCTCACGCCCATCATCCTCATCGGCGGCATCGTCGGCGGCGTCTTCACGCCCACCGAGGGCGCCGCCGTGGCGGCCTTCTACGCGCTCATCCTCGGGGTGCTCATCACCCGCGAGATCAGGCTGACCGATCTGCCGCGGCTGTTCGGCAACGCGGCGCTGCGCTCGGCTGTGATCCTGCTTCTGGTGGGGGCGGCGGTGTCCTTCGCCTCGCTGGTCAGCCTGAAGGGCACGCCGCAGCTCGTCAGCGGGCTGGTGCTGGGCATCACGGATGATCCGCTGCTCCTGTTCTTCGTGATCGTGGCACTGCTGCTGGCGGTGGGCACGATCATGGATGCGGGGCCGGCGATCCTGATCCTGGGGCCGATCCTCGCGCCGGTGATGATCAATCTGGGCATCCACCCGATCCATTTCGCCGTGGTGATGTGCATCGTGCTCATCATCGGGCTGATCACGCCGCCGCTCGGGCTGGTGCTGTTCGTCGTCAGCGGCATTTCCGGCGAGCGGATCGAGCGCATCTCCTGGGACCTGATCCCGTATTTCCTGTTCGAGGTCGCCGTGGTCGGCGCCCTGATCCTGTTTCCCGAGCTCGTCCTGTGGCTGCCACGGGTGCTCGGATATGTCTGATCATCAACCCAAGGGAGGAAAATCGATGACAGCGATGACGAAACTGACGCGGGCGCGTGCGGCGCTTCTGGGTTCGGCGCTGGCGCTGGGCGGGGCGATGGCCGCGCCGCTGGGCGCGACCGAGCTCAACCTCGTGTTCCTCGCCAACGAGGAGGACCAGGAATACGACGCCGCGCAGGTCTTCAAGAATTATGTCGAGAGCCGCACCGGCGGCGAGGTGACAGTCAACATCTTCGTGGGCGCGCAGCTTTGCGGCTCGGCCAACGAGTGCTTCGAGGCGATGCGCGCGGGCACGGTCGATCTCTATACCGCGACGGCCGGCGGCGCGGCGGCGATCTACCCGCCGATCCAGGGCATGGATGTGCCCTATGCGCTTTCCGATGACCGCGTCGCCGAGCTCACGCTCAAGGATACGGACTTCACGAATTTCGTGCGCGACCGGGTGCTCGAGGAATCCAATGAGGCGATCCTGCTGCTGGCGATGACCCAGACGGGCGGCTGGCGCCATTTCGCCAACAAGGAGCGCGAGATCCGCACCCCCGAGGATGTCGCGGGGCTGCGGTTCCGCACCATCGAGTCGGAGATCCAGCAGCGCCTCGTCGAGGAGATGGGCGGCTCGCCCACCCCGATCCCGTGGCTCGAGGTCTACTCCGCGCTGCAGACCGGGGTCGTGGACGGCACCAAGAACTCGATCTCCGACATCGCCAACATGAATTTCGACGAGCAGATGGGCTACATCACCCTCGACGGGCACGCCTACATGGCCTCGATGTGGTTCATGTCGAACGACACCTTCCAGGGCCTGACCCCCGAGCAGCAGCAGATCGTGCTCGATGGCGGCGCGCTGATGTCCACGGTGCAGTTCGGCATCCAGCCGCGCAAGGAGCTCGACGCCTGGGAGCAGTGGATCGAGTCGGGCGGCGAGATCTACAACCCGACCGAGGAGGAGATGGACATGTTCCGCGAGGCCGCGGCCCCGATCCGGGACTGGTACCTGGAGGAATTCGGCGAGGCCGGCGAGGAATTCCTCGCGGAGTTCGAGTCCGCCGTCCAGCGCGCCGAGGAGCAGGTCGAGTCCGACCGGGGCTCGGCGATGCGCTGAGCGTTCGGGCGCGATCGCATCCTCCCGGTCGCGCCCGCCGGCGCGGCG